>NZ_AOPZ01000028.1 GCF_000414115.1 Streptomyces aurantiacus JA 4570 | reverse complement strand
CGCCCCCGCGGCCCGGCCCGCCGCCCCCCGCTCTGCCTCCGCCACCGCCGCCGTGCGCGCCTTTGCCGCCGCCCTGCGCGCCCTTGCCTCCGCCGCTGCCCTCCGGGCCCTTGCCCCCTCCGTCGTCGCTCACCGCGGCCCCGCTCCTTCCGCGCTGTCCCCGTCGGGCGCGCCGCGGGCACCGACGATGTCGCCGTGCACCTCCGCGCCGTCCACGATCTGGTTGATTCCGTTGACGTTGATGGAGTACTTCGCCGCCCCCTGGCCGCGGGGTTCCGCTCCGGTCGCGGGCTCCGGCACGCCCACCCCCGTCGGGCGTGCCGGAGGTCTGGGCGGGGGCAGGGGCGGCTGGGTGCGGCGGGGCACGTGGAACCACGCGACCTCGTCGGTCTCCTTGGCGCGTACCGGAATCGCGCGATAGTGCTCGGGCTCCACGAATCGGCCGCCGTCGGCGACCACCGAGCGGTAGAGGACGTCGGAGACCACGAAGACCAGGTCGATGCCGTCGTCCGCGGCGAGGATCGCCTTCGCCGGTTCGCTGTCGCACAGTCGGCACGCCAGGTCGACGGCCCGGCCCACCAGGCCCCTGCCGTCGTCGCTGACGGGGCCGCCGTGCATCGCGATCCGTAACCGCAGTCGCTCGCCCAGTCCCGCGTTGTGGGCGCGTACCCCTTGGTAGACCTCTTCGAGCCACAGCCCGACCAGGGCCGACGGCGGCACTTCCGGGGCCAGCGCGGCCAGCACGCCGTCGCCCCGGTCCTCCAGGTGCACCTGGTCGCCGCGTACCGCCACCGCGTCGAAGGCCGACTCGAAGACCTCGTACATGCCCCGGCGCGAACGGAGCTTGGCCTGGTGCCCCAGGCGCCCCGAGCCCTTGACGTCCGCGCTCACCACCAGCCGGTGGACGGCCCCGTGACTGCTCACTCCAACCCCCTGAACGACGTTGCGGCACACCCAGGATGGCCGCGGGCGGCCGTGGCGTATGTAGCCGTTTACACAACCGGCCGCGCGGGCGCGGGGCCGTCTCCCGCGAGCAGGCGCAGCGGCTCCGCGTCGATGACGACTAGGCGCTTGGTGGCGGTGCGTACGATGCCTTGCTCGCGCAGGAGGCGCAGGGCCTTGGCGACGGCCTCGCGGGTCGATCCGACGGAGGCGGCGAGGTCGTGCTGGGGCAGCGGCAGGTCGATGGTGACGCCCCCGTCGGGGTCGCGGCGGCCGGTGCGGTCGGCCAGTTCCACGAGTCGTGCCGCGAGACGTTGCAGCACGTTCTCCGATGCCAGCGAGCGGCGTTCGCCGTCGGAGCTGCGCAGTCGGGAGCTGAGCTGTCTGAGCACCATCGCGCTGGCCGCGGGGCTGGAGCCGAGGAAGCCGCGGAACCGGTCGCCGGGGATCACCACGCTGTCCACGGGCCCGAGCGCCGTCACCGTGGCGCTGCGCGGCCGGCGGTCCACGGCGGCGAGTTCGCCGACCAGTTCCCCGGCACCGCGCAGGGCGAGGATGAGCCGCTGGCCGCGTTCGGTCTCCACGGAGACCACCGCCCAGCCGCGGAGGATCGCGACGACGTACGAGGTGGTGGCGCGTTCGGGCAGGAGCACGTCGCCGCCCTCGTAGTCACGCGCGACGCCCAGCGCGAGGAGGGCCGCTCGGTCTTGCGCGCGTAACGCGTCGAGCAGGGGTTGTTCCTGTTCGATGAGACTCAAGCTGTCCGCTCCTGGGCCGACACTGACCGGGAAGACAGCACGCTAAGGAGCTGGCAGGCGCGCGTCAATGAGATCGGTTCGGCTCAGGGAGATCGGTTCGGCTCAGGGAGATCGGTTCGGCGAAGGGGCGAGGACGGGTGGCGGCGGCGCCGGGCGCCGCGCGTCGCGTCCTCGCCCCGTGGCCGCGCGACTAGCGCAGCGCGCTGCCGAACAGCGCCGCGGTGTTCGGGGCCGCGAGGTCCTTCGGGCCGAAGGCCACGGAGTCCGTGGCGGTCAGGCCGGTGGACGTGCCGCGCAGCGACCACAGCGCGCCCGCGTCGGCGTTCTCGTGGACGGAGGAGGCCGCGAGGTCGCGGCGGCCGTCTCCGGTGACGTCGAGCAGCGCCGTCGCCTCTCCGAACGCGTCGCCCTTCTCGGCGACTCCGGGGACGCCCGCCGTGTTCTGGTGGAACGCCTGCGCGCCGGTGCCGGTCACGCCGGAGGCGCTGCCGCGGACGAGGGTGACGGAGCCCGCGTCGCCGACGCTGCCCACGTCCTCGCCGGGGGCGCCGACCGCGACGTCCGCGTAGCCGTCGCGGTTCACGTCGCCCACGGCCACGGACGCGCCGAAGCCGTCGCCGTCCTCCTCGGCACCGGGCACGCCGGGCAGGTCCTGGTCGAACTTCTGGACGTCGCCCTTCAGGCCGTCCTTCGAGCCGTAGGAGACCATGACCTTGGACTCGTAGTCGCTGTCGCCGACGACGAAGTCGTCGTAGCGGTCGCCATTGATGTCCCCGACGGCGAGCGAGCCGTCGGCGCCCGGGGCGTCACCGCGCTTGAAGCCGGTGGGTGAGCCGTACAGGACGCTGTTTCCCCACTCGCCGTCGCCGGCGTAGTCGTTCATGGCGATGTCGGCGCGGCCGTCGCCGTTGATGTCGCCGACGGCCTGCGGCACGACCGGGCCCTGCACGGAGCGCGGGCCGTCGACGCAGCTGTCGGCGCGGTCCGGCAGCGGCGAGCAGTTCAGGTCGGGGCGGTCGTCGCTGTCGTAGCTCCACCACTGCGACTTCTCCATGAAGTCGAGGGTGGCGGTCGGCTTGCCGGTGCGGGAGATGGGGCCCTTCCACAGGCGGGCCTGCTGGTCGACCGGGTCGTCGCCGTGGGAGCCCACCTTGGCGAACAGCGCCAGGTCGGTGGTGCCGTCACCGTCGAAGTCCCCGGCCTGCGGCGCGAAGCCGAAGGTGGAGATCTTGGTGCCGCCGGTGAGGCCGTCCTTGGAGCCCCACAGGATCACCGAGCCGCCGGGCTCGGCCACGCCGGCGGAGCCTATGACGAGGTCGGTGTAGCCGTCCTTGTCCAGGTCGCCCTTGGTGAACCAGCGGCCGAACTCCTGCTTGGTGGTGGCCGAGCCGGGCACGCCGCTGGTCGAGCGGCTGATGAGCTTCTTCCGGGCGGGGTCGAGGCCCTTCTTCGATCCGTACGTCACCGCCACGTACCCGGCCTGCTTCTTGCCGGAGACGGTGCCGCCGGGGGCGCCGACGACCAGGTCGGCGTAGCCGTCGCCGTTGAAGTCGTCGGTCGCCTCGGCGGCGGCCTTCTTGGCGGCGGGGGTGGCGGCCTCGGCCTGGCCCTGTCCGAGGGACCAGGCGGTGAGCCCGCCCGTCAGCAGGAACGTGGCGATGAGCGGTGCGGTGAGACGAACTCGACGGCTTGGGCGCGACATAGAGATTCCGTGGTTCCTTCGCTCGGGGGCGACGGTGAATGTCCCACTGGAATTCACCGTTGTTTCATGTCACTTGACCCTCACAGGCACCCAATGGTTGTACTGCGAATCGGCCCAGGCCGACCCGTAGTGCGCGGGCACCAGGGCACGTGAGGGGCCGGTCCGGATGCACCAGGGGAAGACGGCGGCCGGGGACGACGCCGGGCCGGGGCGCCGGAGGCAAGTGTGGGAGGCGCGCGAATCCCGCGCCTTCCCCACGTGCCCGACGGTGTCTGGAGTGATCAACAGGTGTTGACAGGGACGTACGCGTCCGAAGCCGTGGTTTCCCCGGTCCGTGTCGGGAGGCGGGCGATCGGTGCCCTCGGCCTCTTGGCACTCGCCCTCGGCGCCCTGCAGTCCGTGGTGGAGCCCGCGCTCCCGCTGCTGCAACGTGAGTTGGGGGTCAGTCCTGCCGAAGGGGCGCTGGTCGGCAACACGTTACTCATCACCGGCGCGGTCGTCGCGCCGGTCGCGGGCAAACTCGGTGACCGCTACGGCGGAAAGCGGGTGCTCGTCCGGCTGATGGCCGTGGTCTCGGCGGGTGGCCTGCTGGCCGCTTCGGCGCCGAACCTGGCGGTGTTGTTGCTCGGTCAGGTACTGCAGGGCGTCATGGTGGGTGCGCTGCCGCTCTCTTTCATCCTGGTGCGCAAACACCTCCCGGCCGGAGAGTCACGGCTGGCGATCGGCCTTGTCGTGGCGCTGTTCACGGGCGGCGGCATGGTGGGAACGCTGTTTGCCGGGCCGATCGCGGAAGGGCTGTCCTGGCATTGGATGTTCGCGCTGCCGACGATCGCGATCATCGCGACGACGCTGGTCGTGGCGCGGCTGATGCCGCATGATCCGCCGCTCCCGTCGGACGAGGGGATCGACTGGCCCGGCGTGGTGCTGCTGAGCGGCACGTTGCTCGTGTTCATGCTCGGGCTCGTGCGGGTGACGGGCGCCGGTCTGCCGCCACTCGCGGTCGGTGCACTCGGGGTGGTCGTGGCCGCCCTCGCGACCGGATGGGTCGTCGTCGAGCGCCGGGCGGCCGCGCCGATGGTCGATCTCCGCATGCTGGCAAAGCCCGCGATGTGGCATGCGTGCGTGCTCACCTTCGTCATCACCACCAGTTTCGGGATGGTGACCTTTCTGCTCCCGCAGCTCTTCGCGGTATCGGCCGACGGGTACGGCTTTGGGCTCGGCACCACCGACATCGGACTGTTCCTGCTGCCCGGTGCCATCGCCGGGGCGGCAAGCGATTCGGTCGGCGGGATCGCGGCGCGGCGTTTCGGTCTGCGTGCCGTGCTCGTCGTGGGCGCCGTCGTCACGGCGGCCACGATGATCGCCCTGGCGTCGCTGCACACCGCGGCATGGCAGCTCGTTCTCGCGAAGGTTCTCACCGCCGTCGCCGCGGGCGTCGGTACCACGGCGCTGCTCACCAACGCCGCCACCGCCGTCGAGGCCAAGGACACCGGCATCGCCACCAGCCTGCTCGTGGTGACACGCGTGGTCGGCGTCGCCCTGGGCGTCCAGGTCGGTGGCGCGATCCTCGACGCCGGGGCCGTCCCGATGACGGGCCTGCCCAGCGAGTCGGCCTTCGTCACGGGGTTCGCCGTCGCCGGCGGTGTCGCCGCGTTGTCACTGCTGATGGTCCGTATCACGAAGATCCGTGCCGCGAAGATCCGTATGACAAAGAAAGGAACCCGGGCATGACGCTCACCGGTCCGTCGAGGGACGTGAGTACCGCCGCGAAACGCGACGTCCTGATCTCCGGGGCCAGCATTTCCGGACCCGCGCTTGCCTATTGGCTGCACCGGTCCGGGTGCGCGGTCACAGTGGTGGAGAAGGCAGGCGCACTTCGCGACGGTGGCTATCCGATCGACATCCGCGGTACGGCGACAGAGGTCGTCCGGCGGATGGGAATTCTGCCGCGACTGCGGGACGCGCACATCGACTCGCGTCGCTGCACTTTCCTCGACGCCGACGGCAGCACAGTGGCCTCGCTCCATCCGCGCGCCGTTGCCGGCGGTGTCGAGGGACAGGACCTGGAGGTGCGTCGTGGGGATCTGGCCGCGACCCTCTACGCGCTGGTCCGCGACGACGTGGAATTCCTGTTCGGCGACTCCATCGACACGCTCGACCAGTCCGGACAGGGCGTCGACGTCACTTTCCACAGCGGCCGACAGCGCACGTTCGACCTGGTGGTCGGCGCCGACGGGATGCACTCAACCACCCGGGATTCCCTGTTCGGCCCCGAAGAGCAATTCCACCGCTACCTCGGCTACTGCTTCGCCCTCTTCACCATGCCGAACACCTTCGGGCTCTCCCGCGAACTCGTGCTGTGGAACACCCCGGGGAAAGCCGCGGCCCTCTACGCCGTCGGGGACAACGAGGAGCTGCACGCCTTCCTGAACTTCCACCGGCCACAACCGCCGTTCGCCGTCCTCCGGAACCCCGACGCCCAACGGGACCTGGTCGCCACGGCCTTCGCGGGCGCGGGCTGGGAGGTCCCCGGCATGGTCGACGCCATGCGCGACGCGGACGACCTGTTCTTCGACACGGCCGGTCAGATCCGCATGCCCCACTGGTCCAGCGGCCGCGTCACGCTCGTCGGCGACGCCGCGTACGCACCCTCGTTCCTCACCGGACAGGGCTCGAGCCTCGCGCTGGCCGGTGCCTACGTGCTCGCCAACGCCCTTGCCACGCACCGGAACCACACCGCGGCCTTCGCCGCCTACGAACGCGACATGCGCGGGTTCGCAGCCATGAATCAGGCACTGGTCGACAACGGCGCGGCCACGCTCTTCCCCACCACGGCGCGGGCCCTGGAGCGACGCAACACCATGCTGCGTGACCTCGTCACCATGCCCTCCGCACCGGCCCGACCGGCCCACTCGGCCCTGACGCTGCCCGACTTCGCCCCGGCGCCATGACGTGATCCTCCGGATTTCCAGTGGCGTTAGGGATTTCCAGCCAAGATCGACCGCCCTCACCAGGGGCTTCGCGGCAGCGCGTGGCCAAATATGGAGGGCACCCTTCCGTTGAGTGACACCCCTCACACTGAGAGTGATTCCCTTGTGGAGAGATCTTGGTCCCCTGATGATCATCCGGTGAACCGGGCGGCACACGAGCCGCACGGCCAACTTCATAGGGGAGGGAACAACTATGCGCAGAGCGAAGGCGATTGCCGGCATAGCCCTGGTCATCGGTGTGGCGGTGCCGACCAGCACCGCGGTGGCGATCAGTGCCAAGGGCGGAGGTGTGACGGCGACCAGCCCGTGGGACGGCGACAACGGCCTGATCTCCGTCTACGACGGCAGCGACGACGGCGACCCGGGCAAGGCCGAGTACTACCGGCAGGCCAGCCCCGGCGACAAGCGCACGCTGTGGAACCACAGCGGCTTCAAGACGCGCACGATCTCGGGCGACGGCTCGAAGATCATCAAGTTCAAGGCGTGCGACGACAACGACTGGGACAGCGACGACTGCTCCGCGTGGAAGGCTCCGTAACCGGAGTCGCCCTTTGAGTGCCCGTCGGGCAAGCCGTGCCACGGCTTGCCCGGCGGTTCCTTTTCACCTCTGCTCGCCTTCATCTCTGCTCGCCTTCTTCAAGAATACGGACGTGCTGTGACCCACACCCCTCCGCCGGGCGGTGGCCTCCAGATCGAGGGCCTGACCTATCAGGTCGGAGACCGCGTACTCCTCAACAACGTCGGCCTCACCGTGGACCCGGGGACGTCGGTGGCCGTCACCGGACCCAGTGGATCGGGCAAGTCCACCCTGCTGATGTGCGTGCTCGGCCTGATCAAACCGGCCTCCGGCACGATCACGGCAGGAGGGCACCGCTTGACGGGACTGCTGCCCGGTGCGCTGACCAAGGCCCGCCGCAAGCACCTCGGCATGGTCTTCCAGTTCGGCGAGCTGCTGCCCGAACTCACGCCGGTGGAGAACGTGGCGCTGCCCATGCTCCTCGACGGCGCCGATCACCGTCGGGCCTACGAGTCCGCCACGCGGCTCCTGGAAGAACTCGAAGTGCCCCACGGCAGTACGCCCACGGGCATGCTCTCCGGAGGGGAGCGCCAGCGCACGGCCGTGGCCCGGGCCCTGATCGCGGAGCCGTCCGTCCTCCTCGCCGACGAACCCACCGGCGCACTGGACCCCAAAGCCCGCGAGAACGTGGCCGACCAGCTGTTCAGGATCTGCCGCGAGCGCGACTGCGCACTGCTGGTCGTCACCCACGACCCCGCGGTCGCCGATCGCGCGACCGCCGAGTTCCAACTCCAGGAGAGCAGGCTCATCCCCGTCGAGCGAGGGGCACGCGCGTGACCGACCGGCACTCCACGCCTCTTCGCCGCCCCGGACGGCTCTGGATCCAGCTCCTCAGGATCGGGCGGGCCGCGGCACGCGCCACACCGGGCACGCGACTGCGCGTGTGGGCCCTGGCGATGGCCTCCGCCGCCTTCGCGCTGACCGCCCTGGCACTCGTCACCACCAGCGCGAGCTTCGACGGCCGCACCCAGCGCGACACCGCGCGAGGACCCCTGCTGACCGACAACAGGCAGCAGGCCACGGCTCTGTGGAAGGAGGCCGTCGACTCGTTCGGTACGTCACCGCACGGCATCGTCTACGTCGAGCCCCTGAAGGCCGGCACGCCTCCGCCACCGGGCCTCTCGCGCTGGCCCCGCCCGGGTGAGGTGTTCCTGTCCCCGGAGCTCGCCCGGGCGGCGAAGGACAACAACAGCCTTGACCGGTACGGCCGTTACGCCGGGCCGATCGACAAGCAGGGGCTCAGGTCACCGTCCGAACGCCTCGCGTACGCCCGCCCGGCTCACGCCCCTGCCGACCCCACCGCGGCGTCCTGGCAGTACATCACGGGCTTCGGCCAACTCTTCCCGATGAACCAGGAGATCTACCCCCACACCAAGGCGCAGACCGCCGGGGTCATCGCGGTCCTGATGGCCGTGCCCGCCCTGGCCCTGCTGGTCGTGGCCACGCGGGTCGGATCGGCCACCCGGGACCGCCGCAGCCACCTCGTGAACGCGCTGGGGGCTTCCTGGGCCCACCGAGCGGTGATCAACGTGGGAGAGGCATTCGTCCCGGCCGCCCTGGGAACGCTCGTCACTCTCGTGCCCGCAGCCGTACTGCTGGCCACCGACGTGCGCCTGCCCTTCACCGGCTACATCGTCGACGCCACCGATCTGCGCCACGCGTGGCCGCAGTTGATCGCCTCGCTCGCCGCCTCCCTGGTCCTGACACTGTTGCTGGTCGTGGCGCTGCACCGGGTGCAGCGGACCAAGACCGCGACACGGCCCAGTACTTACTCCTCACACCTTCCGAAATGGCGCCTGGCCCTGTGCGCCGCCGGCGTGCTGGCGATCGCCTTCAGCCAGTACGCCCCCAAGGGGCCCGATGTCGCGGTCTTCCTGGCCGGAACCGTTCTGATGTGGGCCATGCTGCCGTCCGCGATCGCCATGCTGAGCGTCGCCAACGGCAAACGCATCGCCGCTAGCGGCTACCGCGAGGGAAATCCGGGACGCCTCATCGCCGGACGCTGGACCGCGGCTCATCCGGGCGTCCTCGTCCGCCTCTCCGTGGTCTTCATCATCGGCATCGGGCTCATCAGCCATCTGCAGGTCTGGAACAGCCGGTTGGGAGACAGCGCCGCGGCCGCCGAGGAGCTGACACAACGCGTGGGAGACACCCTCTTCACCGTCTCCAGCAGCAACCTCGCCCCCGGCACCACCGGCGAACTCGCACGCGCTCTTCCTGACGGGACACACCTGCTGGCGACCACCGCCCACCCCGAAGGCGAGCGCCCCCGCATCGAGTTGGCCGGCTCCTGCCCCGATCTCGCGGCACTGCGCCTGCCCTGCCCCGCCACCGCCCGGCCGGTGACCACCCGGGACCCGCGGCTGCAAGAACTGGCCGCCCCCTACCAGGGCCACCTCACGGTGCGGGCCGTCAAGGGCGCGCTGCCCACCGGACGTGCCAACCAGTCGCTGATCGTCGCCGCCGACAAGCCCGGACGCCAGGCAGAGGTCGAGAAGGCCGCCTATGCCGTGCTCCCCGGGATCAACGTCGAAACACCCGGCGAATCCTGGGTGATCGGCGCGCACGAGAAGAACCGGCTCAATCACTGGCTCTACCTCTTCGGCGGCACAGGTCTCGCCCTCCTGCTGCTGACGGGACTGATCAGCGCGGCCGCCGAGTTCGTCCGCATCAGAGGAGGGCTGGCACCGCTGAGCGTCCTCACCGGCAACACCCGCGTCTTCCGCGCCATCGCCACCTGGTATCTGACGGTGCCGTTGCTCATCGCCACCGCCATCGCCACGTTCATCACCAACTGGCACTCCTTGTTCTTCGTCGTCTCCTTGCGCGAAGGCAAATTCTCCTGGCCGGTCCTGGCCACCGCGGCCATCGGTTTCTCGCTGGCCGCCGTGACGATCGGCCTCCTCGCGGCGCACTCCGCACGCCGTGCGGCACCGTCCTGGCGGCCCGAAGCCGACTGACCAAGGTCTCAGCGCGGGTTACGACGGTCGGTCGGGGCCCGCCTGGGCCAGGCCCGTGCGGTAGGCGATGACGACGAGTTGCGCCCGGTCGCGGGCCTCCAGCTTCGTCATGGCGCGCTGCACGTGGGCCCGGACGGTGAAGGGGCTGAGGAACATCCGCTCGGCGATCTCCTGGTTGGACAGGCCGGTCGCGACCAGGGCCACCATCTCGCGTTCACGCGGGGTGAGCACGGCGAGCTGTTCGGGGTTGTGCGGCGGGGCGTCGTCCGGTGTGGCCAGGAAACGGGCGACCAGGGAACGGGTCGCGGCCGGGGACAGCAGCGTGTCGCCGTCGGCGATCGTCCGCACGGCCTCCAGCAGGTCCTCGGCGCCGATGCCCTTGCCGATGAAGCCGCCGGCCCCCGCGCGCAGCGCCTGAGCGACGTACTCGTCGGTCTCGTACGTGGTGAGGATCAGGATGCGGGTGGCACGCAGTTCCGGGTCCGCGCAGATCTCCGACGTGGCGGTGAGACCGTCCACCTCGGGCATACGGATGTCCATGACGACCACGTCCGGGCGCAGCTGCCGGGTGAGTCGCACCGCCTCCCTGCCGTCGCCGGCCTCGCCGACCACGGTGATGTCGTCGGCGGTGTCGAGAAGCATCCGGAAGGCGTCGCGCAGCAGGGCCTGATCGTCGGCGAGCAGCACCCGGAGCGTCACGGCGCACCCCCGGCCTCTCCGGCGCCCGTCCGTCCGTCACTTGTCGCCCCGTCAGCCATGCGCCCTTCCTTGGTTGTTGCTCCGCCAGTCCTGCGCGTCGTGTCCTTGGCGGACGGGAGGGGCAGCTCGGCGGAGACGAGGAAGCCGCCCTCCGGGCGCCTGCCCGCGGAGAGGTGTCCCCCGACCGCGGTGGCACGTTCACGCATCCCGATCAGACCGTAGCCGGGCGGACGGCTCACCGCCGTGGAGGCACTCGGTCCCGTGGGTGCGGTCGGTCCCGTGGGTGCGGTCGGCCCCGGGGACGCGGTCGGCCCCGTACGGGCGCCGCCTCCGTCGTCGGCGACGGTGATGGTCACGCGATCGTGGTTCCAGGCGAGGCGCACCCGGGCGCTACCGGTGCCCGCGTGCTTGGTCACGTTGGTCAGGGCCTCCTGGACGATGCGGTAGGCGGTGAGGTCCACTCCCGGCGGCAGCGGCCTGGCCGTGCCCTCCTCGTGCACCGTCACCTCCAGGCCCGCGCGGCTGAAGGACTCGAGGAGCGTGGGGAGCCGGGACAGGCCGGGCGCCGGTTCTGCGGGCGTGGCCGCGTCCCCGGTCCGACGCAACAGGCCGACCGTGGCCCGCAGTTCGTCGAGCGCGTTGCCGGTGGTCTCGACGAGTTCGCGCAGGCTCTTGCGGGTCTGCTCCGGGCGGGTGTCGAAGAGGTGGGCGGCGACCGTGGCCTGCGCGTTGGCCAGGGTGATCTGATGGGCCACCAGGTCGTGCAGTTCCCGGGCGATGCGCACCCGTTCCTCGTCCACTCTCCGGCGCGCCTCGCTGTCCCGGCTCTCCTCGGCCCGCTGGGCCCGCTCCTCCACGGCCGCGAGGTAGGCCCGCCGGTTCTGCACCGAGCGACCGAGTACGCCGGCCACCAGCGGGAACGCCGCCACCGCCCCCACCCTGCTCGCGTCCTTCCACGAGAGGGCACCGAACAAGGGGGTGGCGGCGAGAAGCAGCGCCGCGGAGATGAGCAACACCGCGCTCGCCGCGCGCCGTTCGTTGCGCACGGTGAGCGCGTACGAGTAGGCGGTGATCACGGCGGGGGCCACGACGAGCGGGCTCAGCAGGAGGCCCAAGGGCACCACCAGCACGCCGCTCACGGTCGTGACCGCCATGGCGACCAGGGGCGCCCGGTGCCGCAGCGGCAGCACGGCACTGGACACCACGGCGATGAAGTAGGCGGCCGCGGATGGCGGTGACAGCGCGCTGTCGTCGTCCTGTAGCACGCCGCCGAGCAGGCAGAGCGCGAAGGCCGTCGCCGTGACCGCTCCCTCCCGCCACCACCTGCCGCGTGGTCGCGGGTCACCGCCGTCCGTGTGCGTCATGGCCGGCTCAGTACCGGTGCCGACCGACGGGGAGCGGCGGCACCGCCGCTTCCGGCACGGTCGCGGAGGCCGGGACCTGCCTGCTCAGTGCCTCACCCTCGATATCCACATTCGGCAGCACGCGGTTCAGGATACGGGGCAGCCACCAGGCCCGGTGGCCGAGCAGTGCCAGGACCGCGGGCACGATCGCCATGCGGACCACGAAGGCGTCGAAGGCGACGGCTGCGGACAGACCGACGCCCATCGTCTGGATGGTCGGGTTGGTCATCCCGATGAATCCGGCGAACACGCTGACCATGATGATCGCCGCCGCGGCCACCACACGTCCGCTGTGCCGGAACCCGCTGACGATTGCCTCGCCGGGGGACCCGCCGTGGACGTAGGTCTCCCGCATCCGGGTGAGGAGGAAGACCTCGTAGTCCATGGCGAGGCCGAAGACGATTCCGATGATGAGGATCGGCATCAGCGACATGACCGGTCCGGTCTGCTCGATACCGATCAGGTCTGCCGCCCAGCCCCACTGGAAGACGGCGACGAGGACGCCGAAGGCGGCACCCACCGACAGCAGGAAGCCGAGCGCGGCCTTGATGGGCACCAGGACCGAGCGGAAGACCACCATCAACAGGAGCACCGCCAGGCCGATGACCACGGTCAGATAGGGGACGAGGGCGTCGGCCATCGCTTCGGAGATGTCGATGTTCATCGCGGTCTTGCCGGTCACCAGGATGTCGGCGCCCGTGTCGGCCTCGACGCCGGAGACCGCGTCCCGGATCGCGTGCACCAGGTCCTTGGTCTCACCGCTGTTCGGCGCGGTCTCCGGGACGGCGGTGAGGACGGCCGTGTCCCCGGCCTTGTCGAGCACCGGCTCGCCGGCCGACGCGACGCCGTCCACTCCGCGTACGGTCGTGACGACCAGGTCCGTCGCGGCCCGGGTGTCCGAGGACTCCGATGTGTCCACGACGACGGTCAACGGGCCGTTGAAGCCGGGGCCGAAGCCGTCCGACAGGAGGTCGTAGGCACGGCGCTGGGTGGTCTCCACCGACTTGGACTCGTCCCCGGGCAGCCCGAGTTCGAGGCTCAGCGCCGGTAGGGCGACGGCGCCGAGACCGAGTCCGGCGACCATCAGTACGGCCACCGGCCGGCGCAGCACGAACCGCGCCCAGCGGGTCCCGAGCCCGGGGCGACCGGCCGCGGTGGACGCCGCGGGCTCGCTGCCCGGCCGGGTGGCCTTGCGTACGCGGCGGGACAGTACCCGTCGGCCGAAGAAGCCGAACAGCGCGGGAACCAGGGTCAGTGCGACGAGTACGGCGAGGGCCACGGCGCCCGCGCCGCCCATGCCCATCCTGGTGAGTTCGGGGATTCCGACGACCCCCAGGCCGACCAGGGCGATGAAGACGGTCGCTCCCGCGAAGACGACGGCGGATCCGGCCGTGCCCACCGCCCGCCCCGCGGCCTCCTCCGGCTCGCTGCCCCGGGCGAGTTCGTCGCGGAAGCGGGAGGTGATGAAGAGGGCGTAGTCGATGCCGACCGCAAGGCCCAGCATCAGCGCCAGGATGGCCACGGTGGACGTCAGGCCCAGCGGCACGGCGAGGGCGGAGACCAGGCCGAAGGCGATGGCCACGCCCACGAAGGCGGTGAGGAGCGACAGTCCGGCCGCCACGAGGGAGCCGAGGGTGAGGACGAGCACCACCGCCGCCACGACCACGCCGACGATCTCCGTCGTACCGCCCAGTGGCTCTTCCGCCTCCAGGGCCGAGCCGCCGATCTCCACGGTGAGGCCCGCGTCCCGGGCCTGGCTCGCGGCGCCTTCGAGGGCGGTCTTCGTGGGGCCGGTCAGGTCGGCGGCGTCCGCGGTGTAGGTGATCGTGGAGTAGGCGATGGTGCCGTCCTTGCTGACGGCGCCGGTCTTGTACGGGTCGGTGGTCGACGCGACCTGATCGCCCCCGTCCAGCGAGCCGAGCGTGTCCTTGACGGTCGCCTTGTTCTCCCGGGCCGTCACCCGCTGCCCGTCCGGGGCCTGGAACACCAAGCGGGCCTCGGCGCCCTGGGAGTTGCTCTCGGGGAAGCGCTCGTCCAGCAGGTCGAACGCCTTCTGCGACTCGGTTCCGGGCATGGAGAGGTCCTCGTCCTCCGCCGCCGGGGCCACCGCCGCGGCGGCGACGGCCAGCAACAGGGCACCCAGCCACAGACCGCCCACGAGCCGGCGCCGCCGGAAGGCCCACCGTCCGATCCGGTAAAGAAATGTCGCCACTTGAAGATCACTCCAGACGCCGCCGGGCAAGGGGAATGCGCGTGATTCGCACGCCTCCCACACTTGTCTCCGGCGCCCCGCCGGGCATCGTCTCCCGCCGCCGTCCTCCCCTGGTGCGCCCGGACCAGCCCCTCAGGTGTCCTGGTGCCTGCGCACTACAAAGGGAAGGTGTTCCTCCGCGCGCCGTCCGCCTACGCTGTGCCGCCTGGCGTGTTCGTCCTGCCCTTGCCGTGCCCGCGCACCGTTTCCATCGAGTTCCCTCGACTTCCGTCGACGCAAGGAGACCGGCATGACATCTCGGCCGTACGTGCTCGATCCCAGCGGTGTCCGGCGCCATGCCGAGGACCGGCGGTTGCGCGCCCAGGGACCGGCGGCGCGGGTGGACATACTCGGCGTGACCGCGTGGGCCGTCACCGATCCCGTCGTGCTCAAGCAGTTGCTCGGCAGCCCCGACGTGTCCAAGGACGCCAGGGCGCACTGGCCCGAGTTCGACAAGGTCGTACCGGAGTGGCCGCTCGCGCTGTGGGTCGCGGTGGAGAACATGTTCACCGCGTACGGCGCCGACCACCGGCGGCTGCGGCGCATGGTCGCCCCGGCCTTCAGCGCCCGCCGGGTGAACGCCCTGACGCCGGTCGTCGAGGACATCGTCACCGGTTTCATGGACGACCTGGCGGCCGTGCCCGAAGGCGCGGTCGTCGATCTGCGCGAACGCCTCGCCTCCCCGCTGCCGATCGCGGTGATCGGCCACCTCATGGGCGTCCCCGCGGCCCGGCGCCCGGGCTTCCGCGCCCTGGTCGACGGCGTCTTCGACACCACCCTCACCGGCGAGGAGGCCAAGGCCAACACGGGCAGGCTGTACGAGGCGCTGGCCGAGCTGATCGCGGAGAAGCAGGCGGAGCCCGGCGACGACATGACCTCCCTCCTGATCGCCGCCCGCGACGAGGAGGGCGACGGCGGCCGTCTTTCCGCGACCGAACTCCGCGACACCCTGCTGCTGATGATCAGCGCGGGCTACGAGACCACCGTCAACGTCATCGACCAGGCCGTCACCGCCCTGCTCACCCGACCCGGCCAGCTCGACCACGTCCGCGCGGGTCGCGCCGACTGGAACGACGTCGTTGAAGAAACGCTTCGGCACGAACCGGCCGTCGCCCATCTCCCGCTGCGGTTCGCCCTCACCGACATCACGCTGCCCGGGGGCACCACCATCGCCGCCGGGGAAGCCATCCTCGCCTCGTACGCCGCCGCCAACCGCCACCCCGACTGGCACGGCCCGACCGCGGACACCTTCGACGTCACCCGGGCGCTCAAGGACCACCTGGCCTTCGGCCACGGCGCGCACTTCTGCCTGGGCTCGGCGCTGGCCCGGCTCGAAGTGGCGACGGCCGTCCGCTCGCTCTTCGACCGCTTCCCCGCGCTCGAACTCGCCGTCCCCGCCGCAGAGCTGCGGCCGCTGGCGTCCTTCATCTCCAACGGCCACGCCGAACTGCCGGTGCGTCTGCGCCCCGCGCCCTCCTGAGAACGCGGGAGGGCGCGGGGCGTGGTTCACGTTCTCACCGGCCTACGCCGTGCGCCGCAGCACCGCCCGGAGGTGGTGCTGCAGCTGCTGGCCGACGGCCGCGAGGTCGTGGACGTACGTGAGCGTGTCGTCGGCGAGGGTGTAGCGGCGGCGGGTGGCGTCGACCTCCTTGGCGGTGGGGGTGCGGGCCACCTCGTGGGTGGCGAGGTCGACGGTGTCGCCGTCCGCGTGGCCCACCAGGATCTCCGCGATGCCCGTCGGCTGGGTGATCAGTGCCTCCACCCGGCCGTCGGGCTGAAGCCGCCACCAGCCGCTCTCCCGCGCCGACGGCCGCAGCGGCTTGTCGTCCGCGCCGAGCAGCCAGGCCCGCGCCTCGTAGCGCAGGAAGGGCCGCCCGTCGTGACTGAAGGTGACCTCCTGCGCGTACGTGAAGTCCTCGGCCAGCGTCGGGTATTCACCGTGCCCCCGGCCGCGCCAGGTACCCAGGAGCCCGAGCACGGGCCCGAGCAGGGCGTGCGGGACGGGCGCCTCGACGGCCCACGGGCCGTCGGGGTACGGATTCTCGAGTACGGCGTCGAACACGGGGCGCGCTCCTGTCACCGCTGCTTGCGCTTGCTTGACCGCATGGACCAGAGCGTGACCGCGATGCCGAGGATCGCCAGGAGAAAGAGGATCTTCATGGTACTCAAGTGCCCACGACAGCTCGATCCAATGCATCGAGGTCCGTGCCCACGCCCGCTGCCCGCCGCGCCGACTGTACCCGGACATGGGCCTGGCGTCAGAGCCGGCCGGGACCGGCTCTGACGCGTGACCGTCTTGTCGGGCTGCCGTACCTGCCGGTCCGGTCAGTCGCGGTCGACGTGCTCCCGCAGGATCTTTCGGTTGGCCGCGTCGACGTCGAAGGTCGTCTTGTTCCAGTCGTCGGTCGTCACGACGTCGACGGACCAGATCACCGCCTTCTTGTCGTTGTCGTCGAGTTCGACGGAGCTGACGGTGCCCTTGGTCTTGTCCGTGGCGGTCTTCACGGCCTGCTCGGGAGGCACCGTGGCCTTCTTCAGCCAGTCCGCCAACTCCCGCTTGTCATCGGCGTCCTGGTCCTTCTTGGCCTGCGGCTCGTCGGCCTTGCCAGTGACCGCGTCGACGCGAACGGTGTGCTCGGTGCCGTCCGCCGTCGCCACCTCGGCGTGCCAGCTGGGCTTGGCGACGGGGCCCTTGAGCTCGATCGAGACCGGCTTGGACTTGTCCACCGCCTTCACCGCGGTGCTCAGCGCCTTGTCGTAGCCGACCTTGCCCTTGGGGATGAGGTCCTTGCGCTCGGACTGGTCCTCGGTGAGGGAGCCACCGCCGGACGCGGTGGAGGTCGGCGCCGCCGGTTTCTGCACGGCCTGGGCCGTGCTGGAATCCGCGGCCCGGTCGTCGTCGCCACCGTCACCGCAGCCCGTGAGCAGGGCACCCGCCGCGAGCGCGGCGCACATCAGGCCGGCGCCGCGCGAGACCGACGACCGCCTACGCCCGAAAACAGCTTCATTACGATTTGTGACCATATGTTTACGTTAAGCGATCCCCCTGTCCGGCGCATGCCGCACCAGCTCCCGGACCGCCCGACGCCTCAAAAGCGTCGCTCGGCGCCCGCCCGGCCGGCGTCGGCCAGGAAGTCGCGTATCGAGGTGACGAAGGCGCCGCGTTCCTCGTAGAACCCGGTGCGGGGCCGCAGCCAGTGGTCCTCGGCTGCCAGGAGGTTCCAGGAGACCGGGGTGCGGGCGACGGCGAGCAGGCGCTGGAGGTCGTCCTCGGTGAGCGCGCCGCTGTCCGTGGGCGCGCCGCTGTCCGTGGGCGGGGCGCGCCGCTGTCCGTGGGCGCGCCGCTGTCCGTCAGGACGCCGCTCTCCCGGATCAGGTACTCCAGGAAGTCCAGGTCGTCCGGGCGGTCGTCCTCGTCCCGGTCTCCCCAGCCTTCGAGCATCTCGTACGCCAGCCAGGCGCAGATGTGGGCGTCGTCCTCGCAGTGCTCGGCGTTCCCCGGGCACCACCGCCTCATCAGGGCGTGCAGCGCGGAGCGGACCACGGCCCGCCGGAGGGCGTAGCGCTCCATGCGCGAGCACCGCTCGCGTACCGCCTCCGCGTGCTGGACGACGCCGTCCGGTCCCAGGACCCGCAGCCCCGAGCACGCCTCTGGCAGCGTCTCGCTCCTGGCGCGCAGCGCCTCCGCGCGGGACTGCGGTTCCACTTCCCCGAGCCGCCACACCACGTCGGCGAACGCGTCCGAGGCCCGCAGGAACGCCGTCCACGCCTCGCAGCGCTGCGCCTCCAGGCGCAGTTCACGCTCGACGGCGGCCTGCGAGCGCACCGACTCCAGCGCGACGAGGCGGCCGAACGTGGTCTGCCAGCGCGCCACCATGACCGCGGCGAGCGCCGCCACCCCTGAGAACACCGCACCCAGCGCCGTGAATGCGGTGTGCACATCCTGTACGCCCACCGGGGCAGGATGCCGCCCGGCGGAACCACTGCCCGACCTATGACAACAACAACCCACACCTTGTCGGTTCCACGGCCAGAACGGGGGCGCCCGCGATCGAGCCTGATCGAAGTCGATCCCCTCCCTCCGCAAGGGTGGCGTCGGATGCCGGGCCGGTTGTCGGACCGTCGCAACCGTGACGTAGCGTGTCGGCATGTCCACGCCGCCGCCGTCGCCCCCGGGCGGGTTCGGTCCCGCCTCGCCCGCCTACGGGCAGCAGCCTCCGCAACCGCCGTACGCCCAGCCGCAGTTCCCCCAGCACGGAGCCCCGTACGGGCAGCAGCCGCCCTACCCCGCAGGCCCGGGCGGCCCGGCGCCCTGGGATGCCGCCTACGGGGCCCCGCCCCCGCCCCGGCGCAGCACCGGCAAGGTCCTCGGCATCGTCGGCGCCGTCGTGGGCGCCGGCGTCCTCGTGGTCGCCGGGCTCGCCGTGCTCGGCGCCGGCTCGGACAGCGGGTTCCCTGAGGCAAAGTATCGGATGACCGTTCCGGACACGCTGGTCGACGGGACGTACAAGCTGACCCAGGACATCTCCGACACCACCGGTAAGGAAGTCGTCGAGGAGAACAAGAGCCGGGCCAATGTCCGTGACCCGAAGGCGGTCGTCGCCCAGTACGCGGGGCGGGGCAAGGACGCGTCGAGCGCGCTGGTCGTGTCCGGCATGTACGGGCGCTTCAAGAGTCCCGCCAAGGCGCGCGCCGATCTGATGGACGGTGCCGCCGAGGGCGAGGGCGCCACCGTCGCCGTCCCCGCGCGGGACATCACCCCCAAGGGATCGGACCTCACCCTGCGGTGCCAGGTACTGACGTCCAGTCAGGGCGGCACCACGAGCAACGTCCCGCTGTGCGCCTGGGCCGACGAGAACACCGGCGCGGCCGTGGGCGTGGTCACCGCCGAGACCGCGACGCAGGACCCCGAGGACGTCGACCTGGAGCAGGTGGCGCGGACGACGGTGAAGGTGCGCGAGGAGATGCGCGAGCCCATCGGCTGATGCACGAGCCCATCGGCCGACTCGACCGCCCGGCGAGAGCGGGGCACTGCGTCCGAGCCGGCCGCCGGCGCTCGCAACCTCCTCGCAACGTCCCGTGGCGTTGACTGGGTCGGCTGGGCCACCACGGTCCGGTGACCGCCGTCCGGAGGAGTGCGACGACTCATGGCTGAGACCCCGGCAGTGGAACTGACACCCGCCGCCGCCGAGCTGCTGCGGCGGCTGCGGCAGGTCCACGGTCCGCTGATGTTCCATCAGTCCGGCGGCTGCTGCGACGGCAGCGCGCCGATGTGCTACCCCGACGGGGAGTTCCGCACGGGTGACTCCGACGTGCTGCTCGCGTCGCTCGCCGTGGACGGGGTGGCGGAGCCAGTACGGTTCTGGATGTCCAAGAGCCAGTACGCGGTGTGGAGTCACACCCGGCTCATCGTCGATGTGGTGGAGGGTCGCGGCAGCGGCTTCTCCCTGGAGGCGCCCGAAGGGGTGCGTTTCCTCATCCGTTCCCGGCTCGTCGGGACCTAGCCACCGCCGTCTGGTCAACTCCTCGCGGCATTGGGACAGTTGGACATACCCGCGCCGACCCGAGGGGGACCTGTGACGCGACGTACCCAGCGCGATGGACGGTCTGGCAGACGGCTCAGAGCCGGGAGCCGACGGAGCGCGGGCCGAAGAGGCGCGCTGGCCGTCCTGACCGTACTGACCACGCTGGCCGGTGCCGCCCTCACGGGTGCGGCACCGGCCAGCGGCACGTCGGGCGCCCCCGGCCCGGGCACCCGGATCGCCCCCGGCGTGACGTACCGGGACTTCGACGTCCCGGCCGCGAACGGCACCGCCCACGCGCACGTCCTGGACGTGAACCTACGCGACCCGCGCGTCCGCCTCGGCCTGCTCCACCCCGGCGCGGTCGGCGCCCGGCAGACCGTGTCCGGCATGGCCGACGACGCCGGGGCGGTCGGGGGCGTCAACGGCGACTTCTTCAACATCACGGAGACCCAGCACCCCGGCGTCGAGGCGACCGGTGCGCCCGTCGGCCCGGCCGTCGCGGCAGGGCGCGACCTCAAGGCCGCCGTCCCCAACGGCCAGCGCTTCGGCCCCGCGCTGCCGCCCGGCACCACCACCGAGGACGTCCTGGGCGTGGGCTTCGACCGCAGGGCCCGCCTCGACCGCATGACTCTGGACGGCCAGGTGCGCACCCGCGAGGGCCGGCTGCCGCTGCGCGGCCTCAACCAGTACGCGCTCGCCGAAGGATCGATCGGCGCGTTCACCAGCGTCTGGGGCAGCACCTCGCGGGTGCGCGCCACCTGCGGCACGGACACCGACCGCGGCGCGCCGTGCAGCACCGACACCTACGAGGTGACGGTGCGTCAAGGCGAGGTCGTCGACCGGGCCGACACGCCGGGCCGCGGCCCCATCGAGGAGGGCACCACGGTCCTCGTCGGCCGCGAGGCGGGCGCGCAGGCGCTGCGCAAGCTGTCGACGGGCGATCCGGTGCGGATCCGGCACCGCCTCGTCGCCGCCACGTCCGGCGTGCCGTACCAGTTCGCGCTCGGCGGCTATCCGCTGCTCCGCGACGGCGCGCCGCTGCCCGGCCTCGACGACAAGGTCGCCGCGGTGCGCACGGCCGCGGGCATCTCCGCCGACGGCCGGCGCCTGTTCCTCCTCGCCCTGGACGGCGCCCCCGAGTACCGCACCGGCCTGACCATCGCCGAGGTCGCCGCCGCGCTGCGCGCGCTCGGCGCCGACGACGGCTTCAGCCTGGACGGCGGCGGCTCCAGCACGCTGGCCGCGCGGGATCCGGGCGCGTCCGCGGTGTCGGTGCGCAACCATCCGAGCGGCGGCGCGGAACGCCCGGTTCCCAACGGCATCGCGGTGTTCTCGCGTACGTAGCCCTCACCAGGGTCACTCGTCCCGCACGGCCACCAGGCCGTTGAAGACCCCGACGTACGCCGTGCCGTCCGGGCCGAGCGTCACGGGCGCCCAGTTGTTGTCGTACGCGACGCCCGTGCCGGTGAGCCGCTTCCAGCGGGGCTCGCCGGTGCGGAAGTCGACAGCGGTCAGGTACCAGGCGTCGATGCCGAGGCGGTTGGGTTCCTTCGTGTAAAAGTACAGCAGCCCGTTGGCCGTGGACAGCTTGGGGACGGTCGACGGGGAGCGCACGGGGCTCTCCCACACCGTGTCGCAGCCGCTGCCGTCCGCGCGTACGTCGATCCGGCTGACGCCGCCGACGACGCTGCGGCCGAAGGTGAGCGAGGTGATGTTCTCGTAGCCGTAGTTGTTCTCGACGACGAGGCTGTCGCCGTGGCTGATCAGGGAGTTGTCGGTGGTGGACGCGCCGGAGCCGAACACGGGGACCTTGCAGACCAGGCGGCGGCTTTCGGGTACGCCGGGGTCGCGGCGGTAGACGAGGACGTTCATGCGGTCGTCGGCGTTGTCGGTGATGGCGACGTAGTTCTCCTCGGCGCCGAACAGGTCGGGGGTGGTGCCCGAACCCTGGTTCACGGAGCCGGGTTTGGTGCCGGTGCCGCGGTCGTAGGTCTGCCGCCAGAGGATCTTGGGGGTGCCGTCGGCGGTGGCCTCGAAGCTGTACAGCGCGTGGTCGGAGACGATCGACACGCCGTCCTCGGCGACGGAGAACGAGTTCTGGATCTCCTCACCGGCTAGCCGCACGGAGCGGATGTCCCCCGTGTCCGGGTCGACGGTGCCGACGCGGCCCTGCCGGGTCACCCACCAGATCCGCCCGTCCCAGTCGGGCATGACGGAGGTGACCGGGTCGCATTCCCCGCTCGGGTAGAGGTTCGTCCACGACACGCAGTCGTGCGGGACGTGCGCGGTCAGGTCCCAGTCGTCCTCGACGACGAACCGCCAGGTGCCGTCGGCCGCCCGCTCGTGGGCGAGCCGCACGATGTGCTGGCGCGAGTCGGCGAGCACGAGCCGGTCCTTGTCGTCCAGGTAGGAGTAGGCGCCGCCCGACGTGTCCTTGAAGATCTTCGAGAAGTCGAGCCGCGTGATGGCCTCGACGGTGGAGGGGCGCTGCGGAAGCTTGTACTCCGCCAGCGTGCGCAGCGTCTTGGGGTCGAGCAGTTTCACCAGGAAGCCGGTGAACGTGCCGCAGACGGTGACGACCCGGCCGTCCCGGTCGAAGGTGACGGTCGCGCACTCGCCGCCGAGCGCGGCCATCTTCTCGCTGGTCACCTGCGGCTTGTGGCCGAGCGGGCCGTTCCAGGGGTACGTTCCGCTGCCCGCCGCGTCCGCGTGCATGCCGCTGCGGCCGTTGGCGGCGAGGTGGGGGTGCTGGGGCGGCGGGTCGCCGGGGACCGGGCGGGCGGGTGCGGGGGCGCCCGCGTACTGCTCGACGAGCCGGTGGCCGGGGGCCTTGGGTATCTCGTCCGCGTGCGCCGGGGCGCCGAGGACCGGCAGGACGGCGGCCGTCAGGGCCAGGCACAGGCCGAGGGCGCGGGCGCGGTTACTTCGGGTAAGGCGTGGCATGGGCCGAAGCTAGGGCGGACTCCGTGAAGTGTCCATGTACGTACGGGAGTTGTTCACGAGGCCGAAACGATCACGGAAGTCGTGGCTTCTCAGGGGCGGATGCCTCTGACTCGCGCCTCAGGGGCGGATGCCGCTGACGATGTCCGCCGTCGCCGTCATGCCGTTGTGAATGGTCGGCGCCACGCTCGTGCTCGCGAGATAGAAGCCCAGCAGACCGCACACGACGGCGTGCGACACCTTCATGCCGCCATTGCGCAGAAGGACCACTGCCACGATCAGGAGCAGCAGCCCCACGGAAATCGAAACGGCCATCACGGACCTCCTCCGCCACGCCGGACTCACGGCTTTCGGCGGCAAGTGTGGCGTAGCGGAGGGTTTGTCCGAGTGCGAAGTGTGTCCGCCGGACGAGTGGTTCCCGGGGGAACCCGGGGGGAAGCGGACGCTGGGGCCGTTACCTGCCGCGGGCGTCGAGGAACGCCTGGAGCCCCGCGAGGTCGTCGGTGTTGAGGTGGTCGACACCGGCGGCGAGCAGCTCGCCCCACACCGCGTCCCGCTCCGGTCCGGGCAGGTCGGGCGTGGCCCAGAAGCGGACGCGCTGCCCGCGCTTGTGGGCGGCGGAGACGATGCCGCGCAGCTTCTCGCGCTCGGCGGGCGGGATCGGGCCGAGGCCCCGCCAGGTGAAGTTCAGCGACCAGTTGTCGCTGATGAGCGGGATGAAGGAGGCGGGGGCCGCGGTGCCGAGGTCGGCGAGGCGGCCGTCGTAGAAGGCGCGGCGGACCCGCTGGGCCTCCATCGGCGCGCGGGCCGCGCGGTCGCCGGAGACCACGGCGGTCACGGCGGAGCGGCGGACCTTGCCGTGGGCGTACGTCGTGAACAGGTGCCGGTAGCGGCGCAGACGCAGGTCCAGCTCGCGGTACGTCGACGCGCCCTCGGTCTTGAGGTCGATCAGGAGCTGGAACTGGCCCTGCCAACGCCGGTACACCGAGCCGTGGTTCGCGCGGACGCGGGCCGCGAGCGGGTCGAGGTAGAGCGATTCGAGGGTGCGGTTCGGGTCGAGGTCCTCCGGGTCGTGGGCGACCAGGAGCTTCCCGCCGACGAGGAAGATGTCGGCCTCGACGCTGGTGAAGCGGTGGTCGAGGGCGTCGAGGAGGGGCCGGGGGTGTTCGTAGTCGTTGTGCGCGTGGGCCTGGGCGAGGGGGCGGGGGCGCGGGTGGCGGGCCGCGCCCTGTGGCCGGCCGGCGCTCAGCGGCTGCCCGGCCAGGGCCTGGTCGGTGGCGTGCGCGAGGCCGGGTGCGGCGACGGCGGTCGCGAAGGCGGCGCCGAGGGTGCTCAGGGCTCTGCGACGGGTGAACGGGGCCATGGGGTACCTCCCAGGAGGGTCAAGGGGGACGATCCGTGCCGAGGGG
Organism: Streptomyces aurantiacus JA 4570; assembly: GCF_000414115.1. GTDB lineage: Bacteria > Actinomycetota > Actinomycetes > Streptomycetales > Streptomycetaceae > Streptomyces > Streptomyces aurantiacus_A. Next base: position 74,495 of record NZ_AOPZ01000028.1, on the reverse strand, counting down.
GACGGGGGCAGCGGCGGCCGGAGCCCCAGCGAGTTCGAGGCTCCGGAGCTTCAGGGCAGTGGAGAACCTGCGGACACGCAGCCGCAAGGCCCGTACCCAACAGGTCAGTTGCTCACGCTAGCGGCAGAGCATGGCCCGCCCGTGCACGTCCGGGGAACGAGCTATGGACCGTCGTTGCCGTCGCGCAGGGAACGGATCATGCTCTGCAGGATCCGGAACGCGCCTGCCTGCTCGGCCTCGGTCATACCGGCCAGCATTCTGACCTCGACGGACCGGACCGCTACGGTCGCCTTCTCGAGGCTCCGTCGGCCGCGGGGCGTGAGCCGCGCGGGAAGAGCCTTCCCGACGGGTGCCTCCGCGGGCCTGGTCACGTAGCCCTCTCGTTCCAGGGTCTGGAGCAGCACGTTCATCGACTGCCGTGTCACGAACGCGCCCCGCGCGAGCTCGGAGTTCGACAAGCCCGGCCGTTGCGCCAGCAGTTCGAGGCAGGAGTAGTGCGTGACGCTCATCCCGAGCGGCCGCAGCACCTCCTCCATGGCCGAGCGGAGGACGCTCGACGCCTCTTTCAGCAGGTAGCCCAGTGACGTCTCCAGGTCGACACCGTCTTGATTCATGTCAGCATTCTGACATACGTTGACCTGTGTCAGAAAGCTGACACGAAGAGAAGGAGCACCGTCATGCCCGCAACCGGCCCCGACTTCATCTCGCTCCAAGTGCGCGACCTCGACGCTTCGCAGGCGTTCTATGAGCAGTACCTCGGCCTCGTCCGCTCGCAGGCCGGGCCTCCGCACGCCGTCGTCTTCGAGACGAAGCCGATCGCGTTCGCGCTCCGCGACGTCGTTCCCGGCACCGATCTCGCATCCGTCGCCCAGCCCGGCATCGGTGCCGCGATCTGGCTCCACGCCACCGACGTCCAGGCCATTCACGACGCTCTCGTCGCCGACGGCCACACCATCGTCTCCGCACCGATCGACGGCCCCTTCGGCCGCACATTCACCTTCGCCGACCCCGACGGCTACCAGGTCACCCTCCACGACCGCGCCTGATCGGCCACCTGCCACGCCGGGGGCACTGCCGTGTCACGACGCGTCGTCGTCGAGGTGCTCGGCGATGGCTGCGGTGCCGGGGTCGACGCGTGGGGTGTGCCGAGTGGTCCCGAGGCCGGCGTGCTCGCCACGGTCGTCAGGGCGGGTGTGGGCGGCGGGCTCGGGTGGTGGAGCACTGGGTGCGGGTGGCCGCTCCGCGGCGGGCCGATCGCGCTGGACGTTGTTGATGGCGGCGCGGATGGCGACGAGCTCGGTGCTGATCGTCGCGAGTGGGTCCCGGAGGGTGTCGGTGCCGCGGTTGAGTCCGTCTCGGACGACGGCCCGGATTTCGGTGAGACCGGTGGTGACGGCGGCGGTGGTGTCCTGCCGGGCTTGGTCGATGGCGTGCTGCTGGTCAGTCACTTGCTGCCGCAGCTCACCGAGTTCCCGGAGTATCTGGTGGAGCAGGTCACTGTGGTCCGGCCCCTTGACGAAGAACGGAGTGATCCGTCCGTGGTCTCCCGTCTCACCTTCTTCGTGGGTTCGGACCGGTCATTCATAGGGCCCTGCATCGCGCCGTCGGCACGGTCAGTTGCAGCAGTCGCATCCGGGGCGGCAGCCGCACGCGTCGGTCCCGGCGCCTGCTGACGGCACCGCCGCGGCGGCAGGGACCGCGCAGCAGCCCTTGCCCTGCCAGGCATCACGGCCCTCCTTCACCGCGATCACGGCGATCACCAGAGCGGCGATCGGATCGGCCCACGACCAGCCCAGCAGCGCGTTGAGGACCAGGCCGGCCAGGAGCACGGCGGAGAGATAGGTGCACAGCAGCGTCTGCTTGGAGTCCGCGACCGCGCTGACGGAACCGAGTTCACGCCCGGCCCTGCGCTGGGCTGCGGACAGGAACGGCATGATCGCCAACGAGAGGGCGGCGATGACGATGCCGGGGATCGAGCGGTCGGCCTCGCCGGTGCCGGTCAGCGCGCGGACGGCGTCAACACCGACGTACGCGGCGAGCGCGAAGAAGGAGACGGCGATGATCCGCAGTGTCGTCTTCTCCCGGGCATCCCGGACGGCGTGGTCGTGGGCGGAGAACTGCCAGGCGACCGCCGCGGCGGAGGAGACCTCGATGACCGAGTCGAGGCCGAAGCCGATCAGCGCGGTGGAGGAAGCCATCGTACCCGCGGTGATGGCGACGACGGCCTCGATGACGTTGTAGGTGATGGTCGCGGCGACCAGCAGCCGTATGCGCTTGGCGAGCGCGTCGCGGCGGGCCGGGGTGGGCCCGAGGGATATCGCGGTCATCAGCAGCAGCCCGTCGTCTCCGCGTCCGGGCAGGTTTTGTCCGCCTCGACGGCGACCACGGCGGCGCGCAGGTCGTCCAGCGCGTGGCCGAGGCGTTCGTCGGCCAGCTCGTAGCGCGTGCGCCGGCCGTCGGGCACCGTGACGACCAGGCCGCAGTCGCGCAGGCACGCCAGGTGGTTCGACAACCGGGTGCGGGAGACGTCAAGCGCGTCGGCGAGATCGGCAGGGTAGGCAGGAGCGTCGCGCAGGGCGAGCAGGACGCGGCAGCGGATCGGGTCGGCGAGCGCACGGCCGAACCGGGCCAGCACCTCGATGTCACGGGCGAGAGTCAGCACGCCGTGACAGTACATAGAATCCTGAATTCAGGAAAGCCTGGATGCACTGGGCCCGGGGTCAGGGCCCCTCCCGTGCCGGTACCTTGATCATCGCTCGGTAGGTGGGGGTGTCGTCCGGCTCGCCCACGGGCCTGTCCTCGGCCTCCACCCAGGCGTGCGCCCCGAAGGGCGAGGTGCGCACCCCGCTGCACCAGGTGGGCCAGCTTCCCCGCATGCGGCACAGCAGGGCGGTGGCCAGGGAGCGTGGGAGGCAGTAGCGGCCCGCGCACAGGGTGCTGACGGTCGTCACCTCATGCCGCGCCCGCAGGGCCTCCTCGTACGTTGCGGGCCGGGCCCCGCGCCGCACCCGGCCCAGGACGGCCCGGATACGGCGCGGTGGCTGGCGGGCGAGGAGACGGGCGGCGGCGACGGCGGTGCGGACGGCGATCCAGGAGCCGAGCGTCGGGCGGCTGCCACCGGTGTCCAGTATCTGGCTCACGAGTCGGAGACCAGCCTTTCCCGGGTGAGGTGTCCGATCATCGCCGTGACGTCGGCGATCGCCCGGTCCGGGGCCACCGGGCGGGTGGCCGCGAGCCGTTCGGCGATCTGCTCGGGCGTGGCGCCGTCCAGCAGCGCCTGGACGACGAGGGCGCCGGTGCCGTTCAACTGCCAGTAGCGCCCGTCGCGTTCGTCGAGCAGGACCATGCCGTCGTCCGTGGCGCAGGCGCTCACATCAGCGCGCAGTCGGTGCATCGTTCATCTCCCTTGAGTGGTCCAGATCCCCGGAGTCGTTCAGGTCCCTTGATCGGCTCAGGGTTTCCTGATGTTCCACGTCGCGCAGCCACCCCTCCGCGACCAGCGTGGTCTCCAGTTCGCTCACGGCCCCGGACAACAGTCCGGGCGAGAGCAGCGCCCGGCGCAGCTCCGCCTCGTCGGCCACGCCCGCCGCCACCAGGCGGGAGTCGTCGGCCCAGGCGGCGAGGGTGCGCCGTTGGAGCCGCACGCCCTCCTGCCATTCCGGCATGCAGTGGTCCTTGGTCGTCCGGCGCAGGATGGGCTCGGGCACCAGGCCGTCCATGGCGGCGGCGAGCAGCGGCTTGTACGACCAGGGGCTCGCGGCCTCGTGCGGGCGGGCGGCGAGCGCCGCCTCGACCACGGCGTCGTCACAGAACGGTGTGTGCTGGGGCAGCCCCGCGAGCGCCGCGTCGTGGCTGAAGTGCACGTCGCCCAGACCCGCCTGCTGCACGCCGGCGATCCAGGCGTGCCGGCCGCGCTCGCGATGCAGCGGTACGGCGTCCCGGGCCGCCGCACGCAGTTGCTCGCGGCACGACTCCACCGCTCGGTCGCTCGCCCAGGGCGGAAGCTGCGGGCGCACGCCCCAGCCGAAGTCCATCAGCGGAGCGGGCTCGCGCAGCCGCCCCGCGGCATGGGCGAGCCAGGAGGCGTACGAGCGGCGGTCGAGCAACGCCTTCGCGGTCGCACCGAGTGGCTGGCGAGAGCGCGCGCGGAGCCCGGCCGCATGCCGCAGACCGGCCGCCGGGGAGCGGCGCAGCAGCCCGTGCACATAGGCCGCGGGCGGCTGGACGACATGATCTCCGCCGTGTCCCGACAGCCGCAGCCGGGTTCCGCGCGAACGCATCTCCTCAGCCAAGTGCCGCTGTATCAGCCGGTCGCGCCTCACCAGCGACGGCCCGTCACCCGGGTCCAGGCGCTCGTCGAGCCCGGCGAAGCAGGCAGGCACATCTCCGGGCGCGAACACCAGACGCTCGACGTGGGGCAGGCGTTGGGCGGCCAGGGTGGCGTAGACGCGGTCCTCGTTGGTGGGCGCGCTCCAGTGCAGGGTCGCGGTCACGAGCCGGGCCCCCGCCTCGGCCGCCAGGAAACACAGCGAGGTCGAGTCCATGCCACCGGACAGGTCCGCGGCCACCACGTCCCCCGGCCCGACGCGCAGCGCGACCGCCCGCCGCAGCGCCTCCCTCAGCCCGGCCGCCGCCTCCCGCAGCGGCAGCTCGGCCGCGGGCGCCTGCCACCACCGCAGGGTGCGCGCACCGCCCCCCGGCTCCAGCTCCACGGCCTCCGCGGGCGGTACGGCACCCACTCCGCGCCACGACGCGCTGTCAGCGAGCGGATGCGGGACAGTGACTCCCGCGAGCCTCAGCGCCAGCTGCGCCGTGTCGACCTCGGCACCGGTCAGCCGGGCCAGGACATGGGCCCGATCGGCGCACACCGTGACGCCGTCGACCTGGGCCCGGTACACCCGCCGCTTCCCCGTGAAGCTTCCGCGGACATAGGACCTGCCTGCCACGGACGCCGACACGTGGAAAGAGCCGTGGGCGCCCGACAGCGCCGCCTCGATGTCCGCGGTGGCGCGAATCCTCCCGGCACGCGCGGCGAGTTCGGCGGCGTTCAGGGAACAGATCCCGGCCACGGCCAGCCGTACCTCACCCAGGACGCAGACGGTCATCCTGTCGTCCGACCACCGCCCGGCCAGCCAGGGCCGGCCCGAGGGGTGCCGGACGACCTGGAGCGCGTCCGGTCCTGACAGGTTCCGCAGCCGATCGAGGAGGTCCGGGGACAGATCCTGGTCAGGAAGGACAACGAACCAGGGGGCCGACGTGACGTCCATCAACTTCTCCAAGCAGGGCGGGTGATGGGGTGAGGTGCGGGCCCCCGACCACAACGGATCGGGGGCCCGCACCCGACGGGCAACTTAGAAAGGCCACCAGTTGAACGAGACCTCGGGGAACCTGCCGATGCTGCCCTGCGTCGCCTCGGCGTACTCCCCCGCCTCGACGAGCAGCGGCGGCTCGTAGACATCCTCGATCTCGATGTTCTTCAGTGCCTCGCTCACAGCGATCACCTCCAGTCACATCGGAAGTGGAACTTCCACCTCCATCACGCCAATTGGCGGCTCGACCGTACGTCGCCTGTCATGCCCCTGTCCCCAAGTTGCCGACGGCGTGTGGTGTCTCGCCGGCGAGACACCACACGCCGTCGATCACGCTTTACGCTGTGGGGTTCGCACAGTGCGCCAGCGGCTCGCCCCGCAGGTGGCGGCCGACTTCCGCCGCGACGATGCGGGCCGCCTTGTGGGCGACTTCCTGGCTGGCGCCCGCGATGTGCGGTGTCATGACGATGCCGGGAGTGGTCAGGAGGCGGGAGTCCGCCGGGACCGGTTCGTGGGGGTAGACGTCGAAGCCCGCGCCGGACAACTGCCCGCTGTCCAGGGCGTCGCACACCGCGTCGTAGTCGAGGAGCGCGCCGCGGGCGCAGTTCACCAGGACCGAGCCGCGCGGCATCCGCGCGAGCTGCTCGGCGCCGATCATGCCCTTGGTCTCGTCGGTCACGCGGGCGTGCAGCGAGACGATGCGCGAGCGGGACAACAGCTCGTCCAGCGCGACCTGTTCGCCGATCCCGGCGAGCACGTCCGCGGACACGTACGGGTCGTGGACGAGGACCTCGGCGCCCATCGCCACCAGGATCCGCGCGACCCGGCTGCCGATCGCGCCGTATCCGATCAGGCCGACGGTCGCGCCCTCGATCTCGATACCGCAGTTGTCGTAGTCGTAGTAGTCACCGCGCCAGACGCCCTTGCGCAGGTCGGTGTGCGTGTCGCCGACGCCGCGCGCCGCGGCGAGCAGCAGCGTGAGGGTGTGCTCGGCGGTGGCGACGGCGTTGCGGCCCGGCGCGTAGCAGACGGCGACGCCGTGCCGGGTCGCCGCCTCCAGGTTGGCGTTGACGGGGCCGCCCCGGCTGACGCACACGAGCTTGAGGTCGGGGCAGGCCGCGAAGACGCGTTCGGTCAGCGGCGCCATCTGGGTCACGCACACCTCGACGCCCCGCAGCGCGTCGATCAGCTCGTCCTCGGTGCCGGACGCCTCGATGACCTCTCCGACGGGACCGAAGGGCGTGTGCGGCCAGGGCAGGGTGAGCTCGCGGACGTCCACGGCGCCGCCGGTGGCCCTGCGGACTTCCTCGCCGAGCAGGCGCGGCAGGACGAAGTGGTCCCCGGCGGCCAGGACCGTGGTGGTGCCGGTGGTGCTCATGTGGGGCTTCTTTCTGTGTGCGTGACGGAGATCTGTGTACGTGACGGAGATCTGTGTGCGTGACGGAGGGGATCGGTGCCCGGAGCCCCGGGCTCAGTGCGTGCGGTGCGCGGGCGCGTTGAAGCGCAGCAACGACGACTGCCCGTCGCGCAGGCGCAGTTCGGTGAGGGTGCCGTTGTCCATGTGCGGGAACACCCGGCGGTATTCGCTGAGCGGAATGCCGAGCTGGTCGCAGAGCGTCAGGCGCAGCAGCGTCGAGTGGGCGACGACGAGCACGCGGCCGTCGGGGAAGCCGGCCGCGATGTCCGCGAGGCAGGCGCTCGCGCGCGCGGCGGCCTCGCGCGGGTCCTCGCCCTCGGGCAGGTGGTGCGCGACGGGGTCGTCGAGGAAGGCGTCCAGCTCGCCGGGGAAACGGTCGCGCATCTCCTCCCGGGTGAGGCCCTCACCGCGGCCGAAGTCGACCTCGCTGAGGCGCTCGTCGACGCGCGGCGTCAGCCCGAGCGCCTCCCCCGCGGGCGCCGCCGTCAGGCGCGCCCGCGACAGCGGTGAGCTGAACACCGCGTCGATGTGCTGCCCGGCCGCCCAGGCGGCGAGTTCGGCGGCCTGCAGGCGGCCGCGCGGGGTCAGCGCCACGTCGGTGCGGCCGGCGTAGCGGTTGCCGTCGTGCCAGACGGTCTCGCCGTGGCGTACGAGAATCACGTGGGTCACTGCTCAGTCCTCAGGTGGGTCACTGCTCTGTCTTCATGTGGGTCACTGCTCGGCCCTCATTGCTGATCGTTGTGCGCTCTGGTGCGGGCGTGCGCGGCGATTTCCGGCGCGAGCCAGCCGCGGTCGGCGAGCGCGTCGACGAACCGGAGGTAGACGGGCGTCCAGCGGGCCGTGCGCGCCGGATCCGGGCGGATCTCGGCGGGGCCGCGCACCATCGCGTCCGCCGCGTCCCGCACGGAAGCCCCGCTCGACGTCGCGGCGAGCACCGCCATCCCGACCGCACCCTCGGCCTGTTCGGGCAGCCGCACCGGACGGCCGAGGACGTCGGCCCGCAACCGGCTCCAGTAGGGGTTGCGCGCACCGCCCCCGGTGAAGGTCAGCGGCCCGTCGACGGGCGCGCCGATGTGGTCCAGATAGTCGAAGCACAGCCGCTCCACGCAGGCCACGCCCAGCAGGTACGCGTGGAAGCGCCCGGCCTCGCCGCGCGGCTCGCCGAGGACGAACGGCTCGGCGTCCGGAGCCCGGAACGGGAAGCGTTCACCGCCGCTCGACACCAGCGGGTACGCGACGGCGTCACCGTCCAGGGCGGCGCCGTCCGCCGTGAGCCGCGCGAGGTCCGCCCCCGGGAACTCCCGCGCGAGCACGCCCGCCCCGCTGCTGGACGCGCCGCCCGGCAACCAGGTGCCGTCGGGGCCGCGGTGGCAGTAGACGACGCCACCCGGGTCGCGCACGAGGTGCGGGCTCACGCCCTTGAAGACGAGCGTCGTGCCGAGGACCGAGTTCCACGCGCCGGGCGCGAGCGCGCCCGCACCGATCTGCGCGGCGCAGCTGTCCGTCATCCCGGCGACGATCGCGGTTCCTGCGGGGATGCCGGTGACGGCGGCGGCCTCGGCGCACACGGTTCCGAGGACGGTTCCGGGGCGGACCACCGCGGGCAACAGCCTTATAGGGACATCTAGTTGGGACAGCTCCTTGATGGGCCAGCGCTCCTCGACGAGGTGGTAGCCGGTCTTCAGGGCGTGGCTGGCGTCGCTCGGGACCTGGTGTCCGGCCAGGCGCCAGGTGACCAGGTCGGGCTGGTGCAGCAGGCGCGCGTCCGGGCGCGCCGCCGCCTCCGTGCACTCCAGGAGCCACAGCAGTTTGGGCAGCGCCCAGGACGGCTGCATGGAGCGGTAGCCGAGCTCGCTCCAGACGCCCGCGCCCGCCGTGTTGACGCGTGCGGCCTGGTCGGCGGCGCGCCCGTCGTCGTACATCAGGCCCGGCGTGAGCGGGGTGCCGGTGGCGTCGGCGAGCAGGATGGTGCCGGAGGTGGCGTCCAGGGCGAGGCCGCGGACGCGGGACGGGTCGTCGAGCGCGGCCGTCGCCTCACGGCAGGCAGCGGTGAGCGCGGTCCACCACTGCTCGGGGTCCTGCTCGTGCCGGTTGCCGTCGCGGTGGCTGGTCAGCGGCCGGGACGCGGCGGCCAGGACGGTGCCCGCGGAGTCGACGGCGACGCAGCGGGCGCTCTGGGTGCCGAGGTCGAGGCCGAGCCAGACGGCTTCGGGCGGGAGGTGGTGGGTGTCAGACACGGGGAACTCCTGATCGTGCCGGGGTGCTTGCCGTACCGACTCGGGGAGCCGTCGCCCTCCACCCCGCGTCCCGCGCGAGCGTCCGCCACCGCAGGAACTCCTCGTACAGCGCGGCGTAGTACTGCGCGCGCTCCGGGTCCGGCTCCCAACTGGTGGTCATCCGGACGTACTTGGCGGCGGCGCTGTGCATGCTGGACTCGGCGCCGGTGAGCACGAGGCCGGTGAGGAAGGCGCCCTTGGCGCCGAGTTCGGTGTCGGCGGAGCGGGCCGTGGGCACGCCGGTGGCGTCCGCGATGAGGCGGCACCAGTCGTCGTTGTTGGCGCCGCCGCCGCACAGTCTGAGTTCCGTCACCGTCGTACGGGACGCGGCGAGCGAGTCGCGGACGACGAGGGAGAGTCCGTCGAAGACGGCGCGGGCCAGGTCGGCCGGGGTGTGGTCTAGGGACAGGCCCCAGAAGGCGCCGCGGGCGCGCGGGTCGAGGAACGGCGCGCGCTCACCGGCCGGTGACAGATACGGCAGGAACATCAGGCCGTTCGCGCCGGGCGGCGCGGAGAACGCCAGCTCGCCCAGCTCGGGCGGCCCGTCGAGCTGGAGGGTGCGCGCGGCCCAGGTGAGCACCTCGACGCCGTTCAGGGTCGGGAAGGCGCGCAGGACGCGTTCGCGGCCCCGGTAGGCGATGTTGATGCCGGACGGTTCGCCCGTCGCGTCGACGTCCTTGCGGACGATCTCCGTGCAGAGCGTGGTGCCGAGGATGCCGCACGCCTGGCCAGGGTTGACGACGCCCACGCCACGGGCGGTGGAGGCGATGTCGTACGGCGCCATCACCACCGGAAGGCCCGGTTCCACGCCGAGTTGGGCCGCCGCGTCGCCGGTGATCTCGGCGATCCGCTCGTTCTCGCCGAGGACCTTGGGCAGCAGCCGCGCGTGCGCTTCGAGCCCGAACAGCTCCACGATGCCCGGGTCGTAGTCGCCGGTGGCGTGGTCGAGGAACGGTGCCGACGCGTCCGACTCGTCGATCGCCGTCACGCCGGTGAGCTGGTGGAACAGCCAGCCCGCGGCGGTCAGCGAGGCGCTGGAGCGGTCCAGCCGCTCCGGGTCGTGGGCGGCGAGCCAGCTGAACACGGCGTTCGGCATGCCGCTGCACGTCAGCGAGCCGTTGCGGCGGAACGCCGCCTCCAGGACGCCCTCGCGCTCCCAGCGCGTGAGGATGTCACCGGCGCGCCCGTCGGACCACAGGATCGCGGGGCCGGTGGGCCGCCCCGCCGCGTCGACCAGCCAGGCGCCGTCGCCCTGCGCGGTGAACGTCACCAGCCAGACGGGGTCGGCGCCTCCGGGACGTTCGGCGAGGGCGGACAGGGCGGTGCGGACGGTGTAGACGACCGCGTTCCACACGGTGTCCATGTCCTGCTCGGCCCAGCCGGGGTGGCGGCGCTCCACTTCCGTCGCGAGCCGCGACACCGCGAGTTCGCCGCCCTGGTCGTCGAAGACGACCGACTTGATCATGGTGGTGCCGACGTCGATGGCGAGTACCGACATGGGGTCAGAGTCCCTTCGTGGCGGGAGTGGCGACGGCCTGGGCGGGGGTGTCCGGTACGGGGTCGCCGCCCGTGGCCGTGGTCCTCAGTACGAGGGTGAGGCCCGCGCTCACCGCATGGAACCCGGCGAAGATCCAGACGACGCCGGCCACGCCGAGCGGGCCCCGGAAGAGGCTGACGACGAGCGGCCCGACGAAGGTGGAGGCGCCGGCCCCCAGGTTCAGGGCGGCCATGGCCTGGCCCTTGTGGGCGGGCGCGATGGCGGTCATGAGGGCGGACAGCGGCACGTACCCGGACAGGGTGGCGCCGTAGAGCACGGCGACCAGGACGCACAGCGCGTACTGCGCGCCGGCCGCCGCCGGGACGTAATACAGGAGCAGCGTCGAGACCGTGCAGCCGACGCCGCCGCACCACGCGACCGTCGCACGCCAGCCCACCCTGTCTCCGACGACCCCGAACAGCAGGTTCGTGAAGATGTTCGTGGCGAACATGATGGCGAGCAGTCTGAGCCACTGGGCGTTGGACAGCCCGACCTCGTGCCGGAACCACGCCGGAAGCATCACCAGAAAGCCGAACTGCGAGGCGGTGTTGAGCATCCGCACCACGGCTCCGGCGCCGACGCGCGGCTCCCGGACGAGGATGGTGAGGCCCCCGACGAGCCCGGCCAGCGGGCGCTCCCCCGCCGGGGCGAGCCGCGTGGAGCCGGTGGGTTCGCGGACCAGGAGCAGCGCGAGCAGCCCGCCGCCGACGACCACGCCGAGGGCGGCCCACAGGGTGCCGCGCTCCCCCACCCACGGGATGAGCAGGCTGGCGGTGAGCGAGCCGAGCGTCGGCAGGCCCGCCGAGAACGCCGACCAGAACCAGCCCATGGCGCTGCCCATCTGCTTCGGCGGCGCGACGGCGGCGATCCACACCAGGAATGCGTACGCGAACAGCGGATAGGCGAGGCCGCGCAGGCCGTAGCCGAGGAGCAGCAGCGGGTACGACGCGCTGGGCACGGCGACCGCGAGGAAGAACACGTGCGTGACGACGAAGGCGGCGAGGCCGAGCCACATGACCTTGCGCGGCCCCCACAGGTCGGACAGCGCGGCGGACAGCCAGCCGGCGACGGCGCCCGTGATGCCGTACACGGTGAAGACCATCGCGACCTGCGACGACGGGATGCCGAGGTCTTCCAGGTACGGCGAGAGGAAACCGGCCTCGATGCCGACCCCGGTCATGAAGACGAGGAGTCCGAGGTAGCCCCAGGAGAGGGGCTGCGGGATGCCGGCGCGTGTGAAGAGCGAACGCGATGGGGCGGTGCCGACCGGGGTGGGCGGCACGGGGGTGTTCGTCATCGAAGCTCCCCGGGGGGACGGAGGACGGAGGGGAAGGGGACCTGCTGCGCGCTGGAGTGAGCAAACAGCTGGCCGAAAAGCCTCGTCAAACACTTCGCGAATCCTCACGCGGGGTGTGCGGCGGGCCGCGTGAGATGACCCGCCGCACCTCTGGGCCGCCGCGGGTCGAGCCGGGGTCCGCGCTCCCGCCCCGTGTGAAGTACGTGAGATCATCACTCGGGGACTTCACATCGACGGGACCGGGAAGGCGGAGCCATGGCCGAGGCCGAAGGCGGCGGGACGGACCGCGTCGAGGCGCGCGAGCAGCGCCGGCGCCGCATCCGGGACCTGGTGGTCGCGGGCGGCTTCGTGCGCGCGGCCGATCTCGCCGACGCGTTCGGCGTGAGCCTGATGACCGTCCACCGCGACCTGGACTTCCTGCAGTCGCAGGGGTGGCTGCGCAAGGTGCGCGGCGGCGCGACCGCGCTGCCGTCGGCGCAGTTCCACGGCAGCGTCGCCGAGCGCATGACGACCATGGCGCAGACGAAGCAGCAGCTCGCCCGCGCCGCCGCCCGGCTTCTCGTGCCCGGCCAGACGGTCCTGTTGGACGACAGCACGACGTGTCTGCATCTGACCCGCGAACTGGCCGCGCACACCCCGCTGACGGTCCTCACGAACTCGCTGCCCGCGATCACCGCGCTCGCCAAGGAGCCCGGCGTCTCCCTCATCGCCCTGGGCGGCGCCTACTTCCCCGCGTACGACGCCTTCATGGGCCTGCACACGGCCGACAGCGTCGCCGCGTTCCGCGCGGATGTGCTCTTCATGTCGACGACGGCGGTGACCCGCGGCCGCTGCTATCACACCTCACCGGAGACGGTGCAGGTCAAGCGGGCGATGATGGCGGCGGCCACGCGGCGCGTGCTGCTCGCCGACCACACGAAGTTCACCCGCGACGGCCTGTACGCGCTGGCGCCGCTCACGGATTTCGACGTGGTGGTCGTCGACGACGGCGTGGCGCGTGAGGAGGTGCGGGCGCTGCGGGACGGGGGGACGGAGGTGCTGGTGGTGGAGCGGGGCTGACGCCGTCGCCCGGCGCGGCCCACGCGGACGTCCCGCACGACGAAGCCGCCTGCCCGGTGTCCCGAGGGCAGACGGCTCGCGTCACGTGTCCGGAGATCAGAGCCGGTGCAGGCGATGTGGCGCTCCACGGCCGAGCTGCGCCGACCTCAGAACCTGGCCCGGCACCGGGATTTCCGTAGGTGGGCAGTCCTGGCTCTCATCCCTGGACCGCCGGCTTGAGCACCTCCTCGCACCACTGGCGGAAGGTCGTCGGGCTCGCGGTCTCCGGGGTGCGCCGCACCCCGTCGTCGAGGCCCTCGTCCTTGGCGCGCATCATGTCGACGAAGCCCTCCACGGCTTCCTTCCCGAAGCCGCGTCCGGACAGTGCGGCGCCGAAGTCGTCGAGCGACTCCCGCTTGTAGCGGACCGGGCGGCCCAGTACGTCGGACATGACGCGCGCCATGTCGTTCGCCGACAGGTCTTCGGGGCCGAGGACCGGGACCTCGCCCGTCCCCGTCCACGAGCGGTCGAGCAGCAGGCCCGCGGCGGCCGCGGCGATGTCCCGGGTCGCGGCCACCGGTGCCTTGCGGTCGGCGATGACGGTGCCGGTGAACACGCCGTGGTCGCGGATCGGCGCCGCCTGCCACAGCAGGTTGTCCATGAAGGTCGGGTTCGCGAGCGCCCGGTAGGCGACGCCCGTACGGCCGATGAGGTCGTCCATGGCCAGCGACGCCGTCACAAGTCCGGCACGGTCGGCGACGGGGGTGCCGCGGCCGAGTGCCGAGACGCCGACGACGTGTCCGACGCCGTGGGCCGTGAACGCCTTCGCGGCGGCGCGGGTGAACCCGCTGTACACGGCGTCCAGGTTCGGCGCTGTCTGCGGGACCGGCGGGGCCAGCCAGAAGACGGCGTCCGCGCCGTCGAAGGCCCGGTCGACGACGTCCGCGTCGCCGTGCGAGCCGGTGACCACGTCGACGCGGGCGCGGACCGCGTCGGGGAGCTTCGCGGGGTCGCGCACGATGACGCGCAGCTGTTCACCGCGGGTAGGGGCTTCGTTGAGCAGGATGTCCAGGAGCCGGCCGCCGATCTGGCCGGTGGGAGCAGTAATGACGATCATGTGGTGAGTCTCGGGGTGGTCCACTCGAACCGTCCAATACCCTTCCCGGCGATTGATACCTTGCAGGCATGGATCTCGACCTCCGCAAGCTCCGCTACTTCGTCGCGGTGGCCGAGCACCGGCACTTCGGCCGGGCGGCGGCCCAGTTGTTCATCGCCCAGCCGGTTCTCAGCCGTCAGATCAGGGCCTTCGAGCAGGAGTTGCAGTGCGATCTGCTCGTGCGGACCACCCGCCGCGTGGAGTTGACCGCCGCCGGGAAGCAGCTCTACGAGGAGGGCCAGGGGATCCTCGCGACGGTCAGCGCGGCGGTGCGGCGCGTGCACGACGTCGAACGGGGCATCCAGCGGCTCGTCGTCGCCTTCTCCCCCGGGCTGCATGTGGCGGACGCGCTCCGGGCGTTCACGTCGCGTCACCCGGACGTCGAGACCGACGTCGTCCCGGCGCTCTGGTGGGAGCAGGACGCGCCACTCCGGGACGGCCGGGCCCAAGTCGGTTATCTGCGGCGGCCGTTCGACGAATCTGGGTTGCGCACCGTCCCCATCGGCCACGAGCCCAGAGTCGCCTGCATGCCCGCGGCGCACCCGCTGGCGTCCCGTCAGGAACTCACCTCCGCCGACCTCGACGGCGAGCGGATGCTCGACGTGCCGAAGCGGCGAAGGGCCTCACTCGAGGAGAAGTTCGAGCTCATCGCGTCCGGGCACGGCATCGCGCTCGTCCCGCTGAGCGTCGTACGGTGCTACTCCCGCCCCGACCTCGCCCACCTGCCGGTCACGGACGCCCCGGAGGTCCAGAGGTGCCTGGCGGTCCTCGCGGACCGGCGGGAGAAGCTGCTGCGCGACTTCCTGGAGATCGCCACGGCGACGCTGCGGACCGGCTGAGCGGCCTGTGTGAGCGGGGCACGCAAGGCGCTGGGGCCCAGGTGCGGCGTGCGCGCGTGCCAGGCGCCGGGGCGGCGCAGGCGGGGGTTCAAAGACAGGGGGCGGCGCAGGCGGGGGTTCAAAGACAGGCTCTAAGCGACAGGCTCTAAACGCGCGTCAGTTCGCCCCAATGCACCGTCCGGTCGCACCACCGCTCCAGGAGCACCTTGTCGTGGCCGACCGCGAGGAGTCCGGCACCGCTGTCCGCGCGGTAGTTCTCCACCGCGGTCACCAGTGCCGCCGTCGTCGACGCGTCCAGCATCGCCGTCATCTCGTCGCAGATCAGCCAGCGCGGGCGCAGGACCAGGGCGCGGGCCAGGCAGGCGCGTTGGAGCTGGCCGTCGCTGACCTCGTGCGGGCGGCGGCCGAGGAGGTCCTCGCCGAGGCCCACGGTGCGCGCCAACTCCCGTACGGTCTCGGCGGCTTCGGCGGCCCGCCCGGTGGCCCGCAGCGGCTCGGAGATGAGCTGAGTGAGGGTGAGGCGCGGGTCGGCGGACAGCCGGGGCTGCTGGAAGACGACGCCGAACGCGGTGCGCTGGGCGCGCGGCGCGCGGTGGCGCCAGCCGTGCGCGGGCGCGCGGTGGCGCCAGCCGTGCGCGGGCTCGCCGTCGATGACGACCCGGCCCCGGTCGGGCCGGTGCAGCAGCGCCGCGACGCGCGCGAGCGTCGACTTGCCGCAGCCGCTGGGGCCGAGCAGGCCGACGGACTCGCCCGGGGCGACCGTCAGGCTCACGTCGCGGACGACGGGGTCGCGGCGGTCGTATCCGGCGGTCAGGGAACGCAGTTCAAGCACGGGGTGCCTCCAGGGCGGCGGCGACCGGATGGTGGCAGGCGGCACCGGACAGCGGCAGCGCGGGCACGGACCGGCACGCCTCGTCGGCCAGCTCGCAGCGGGCGGCGAACGCGCACCCCCCGGGCAGCGCGGACAGCTCGGGCGGCATGCCGGGGATGGGCGTGAACTCCCGTTCCGGCAGGGCGTTCAGCAGTCCGCGCGCGTAGGGATGGCGCGGCCCCGGCTCGCCGAAGAAGTCGGCGGCGTCGGCGATCTCGACGATGCGGCTCGCGTACATGACCGCGACGCGATCCGCGATGCGCTCGGCCGCCGCCAGGTCGTGGGTGATCATCAGCAGGGCGCGGTCGTCCCCGACGTGCCGCCGCAGTTCGTCGACGGTGCGGTCGACGAGATCGCGGTCGAGGCCGGTGGTGGGCTCGTCCGCGAGCAGCAGCGGGGCGTCGCCGATGAGCGCGAGGGCGGTGGCGGCGCGCTGGGCGAGCCCGCCGGACAGCTCGTGCGGGTAGCGGTCGAGGTGCCCGAGCGGGAACGCGGCCCGCTCGGCGGCGGCCTCGCCCGCCTTCCGCAGCTCCGGCCTGCGTACGCCCGTCAACTCCCGCAGGGTCTCCTCCAGTTGGGACCGCACGGTGCGGACGGGGGTCAGATGCGCGGCGGGGCTCTGCGGTACGAGGCCGACGCGCCGTCCGCGCACGGTGCGCGCGAGGGTGCGCTCGTCGGCGGTGAGCAGGTCGGTGCCGTCCCCGAGGAACGCGGAGCCGGCGGTCTCGGCGTTCTCGGGCAGCAGACCGAGCAGCGCGGAGGCGAGCACGGACTTGCCACATCCGCTCTCCCCGACGAGCGCGAGGCACTCGCCCGCGGCCAGGTCGAAGCGGGCACCGGTGACAGCGGCCACGTGGGCGCCGCCCCGCATACGGAAGCGGACGGAGAGCCCGCGCACGGAGAGCACGGGCGGGGCGGCCTGGGCGGCGGACGCGGCGGACGCGACAGTCTCGCCTGCGGCTTCAACGGGGGTCGCGGCCCCGGCCTTGATCGTCGGCGGAACGGGGGCGGCGGTCTCGGTCTCGGCCCCGGTGGACGGCCCAGTCACAGCATCAGCTCCGATCGGCGGCGCGGGTTGATCCGGTCGCGCCAGGCGCCCGCGAGGCCCGCGATGGCCAGCGTCGGCACGATGATGAACAGGCCGGGGAACAGCGTCGGCCACCAGTCCCCGGCGAGCAGCGAGCTGCGGGCGCTCTGTACGAGGGTGCCCAGGCTCGCCTGGTGCGTGGGCAGGCCGAGGCCGAGGAAGGACAGCGCGGACTCGTGCCAGATGGCGTGCGGGACCATCAGGACGGCGGCGAGCCCGGCCTGCGGCAGGACCCCGGGCAGCAGGTGCCGCACCGTCACGCGCCACCGGGACGCGCCGCCGGAGATGGCGGCGTCGATGTACGGGCGCGAGCGCAGGGACAGGACCTCGGCGCGCACGATGCGGGCCGTCGACAGCCAGTGCGTCAGCGCCACGGAGATCACCACGGGCCATACGCCCGGCCGGAACATCGCCACGATGAAGATGCCGAGCAACAGGTGCGGCACGGACGAGAACACGTCCACGAGACGCATCACGACGCGGTCCACCCAGCCGCCGGACGCGGCGGCGAGGGCGCCCACGGCGGTGCCGATGACGGTGGCCACGACGGCGGCGACCACACCCACGAGCAACGACACGCGTAGCCCGTACACGCACCGCAGCAGCAGGTCGCGACCCACGTCGTCGGTGCCGAACGGGTGCTCCAGGGACGGCGGCAGGAGCTTGTCCGCGAGGTGCACGGCCTGCTCGTCGAGGTCGACGAGCGGCGGCACGATCAGCACGGCGAGCACGACGGCCGTGACGATCGCGGCGGAACTCCACACCCGCCAGGCGCGGGTGGAGCGCGACGGCTTGCGGGCGCCGACGACGGACCGGCCGGCGGCGGACCGCCAGACGACCGGGGTGTCGGCCACAGAAGTGGGGGGTGCGTCAGCCATCGAATCCCACCCTCGGGTCGGCGAGCCCGTACAGCAGGTCCGCGAGGAGATTGCCGAGCAGCACCGCCACCGTGGCGAGCGCGGTGAGCGCGGCGAGCAGCGGGAAGTCCACGCTCGTCGCGGCCTGCACGGTCGCGGCGGCGATACCGGGCCAGGAGAAGACGGTCTCCACGAGCAGCGCGCCGGTGATCAGTTCGGGCACACGGGAGCCGACGAGCGTGAGCACCGGCAGCATGCCGGAGCGGAAGGCGTGCTTGAGGAGCACGGTCCGCTCGGCGAGGCCCCGCGCGCGGGCGCCCCGGACGGCATCGTCACCGAGCGCGTCGCCGACGCCCTGGCGTACGTACAGGACGAACCAGGGCAGTTGGGAGACGGCGAGGACCGCGGCGGGCAGCACGAGGTGGTTCGTCACCTGCGCGGCCGTGACCGCCGTGCTGGAGGTGTCGGTGAGCCCGCCCGCGGGCAGCGCGCCCAGCTTGAGGGCGAACAGCCACACGGCGAGCAGGCCGAGCCAGAACGGCGGCGCGGCCTCCAGGGTGTAGGCGAGCGAGGTCACGCCCCGGTCGAGCCAGCCGCCGGGCCGGCGCGCGGCGAGCACGCCGAGCGCCGAACCGACGAGGATCGCGAGGACGAACGCGGTCGCGGCGAGCAGCACCGACCAGCCGATGCGCTCGCCGATGGCGTCGGCGACGGGCTGGCGCAGCGTGCTGGAGTCGCCCAGGTCACCCTGGAGCGCGGAGGTCAGCCAGTCCCACCAGCGGGAGACCAGCGGCTTGTCGACGCCGAGGTTGGCGCGGAGCTGGTCGAGGTTCTCCTGCGAGGCGGTGAGCCCCGCCGTGCCCGCGTACGCCTTGACGGGGTCGAAGGGCGAGGCCGCGGCGACGGCGAAGACGCCGAAGGTGACGGTGAGCAGGACGGGGACGGCGAACACCGCCCGCCGTCCCACGAGCCGGGCCATGGGGCCCCAGGGCAGCCGCCGCCTCCCCTGCCCGGCGGCCTCGGCGGCGGCCGCCACGGCGGCCTTCTCGGGCGCGGACGTCACTTGTTCGGCTGCCAGTCCTCGACGTTCCACCAGGGGCCGGAGGCCAGGCCGTGGTCGTGCGGCTCGACCTGGGTGGAGAGGTCACCGAAGGACTTGCCGACGACGTACAGGTGGTCGATGTGCGTGAGGAAGGTGTAGCCCGGGTTCTTCACCAGCTCGCGCTGGATGGTGTCGTACGCGGCCTGGCGCTTCGCGTGGTCACCGCTCTTGCGGGCCTCCTCCAGGGCCTTGTCGACCTTGGGGTTGTCGTAGTGCGCCATGTTGTTGAAGCCGTCACCGGCGAGGGTGGACTTCAGGAGCGTGTACTGGTCGAAGTCGGGGTCGGCCGGGGAGCCGCCGCCCGCGAGGACCGCGTCCTTGGGCATGCGCGGCTCGATGACCTCCCACGTGCCGGACTGCACCTCGACCTTGATGCCGAGCTTCTTGGCGTCGGAGGCGTAGGCGAGCGCGTGGTCCTGGCGGAGCTTGTCGCCGGTCAGGTACCAGAGCGGGAACTTCGCCTGGACGCCGTCCTTCTCGCGGATGCCGCCCTTTCCGGGCTTCCAGCCGGCCTTGTCGAGGATCTTCTTGGCCGCCTCGACGTCCTGCTTGCGCTCGGTGCCCTTGGTGAACCAGGGGCTGTCGGTCGGGACCGGGCCGTATGCCTCCTTGCCCGCGCCCTCCAGGATGGAGTCGACCATGGCCTTGCGGTCCACTCCGATGTCGAGCGCGCGCCGCACGTCGGTGTCGCCCGCGACCTTGTTGCCGGTCGGCAGGGTCACGACGCGGTAGTCGAAGGTCTTGGCGGCGTACGTCTTCTTGTCGCCGTCGGACTCGAAGGTCTTGGCGAGGTTGGGCGGCAGGATGGCGCCGTCGAGGTCGCCGGTGCGCAGCCGCGTGGCGCGGATGTCGTCGTCCTTGATGATCGCCATCGTGAAGTTCTTGATCTTCGGCGCGCCGCCCCAGTAGCCGGGGTTGGCCTTGAAGACGAGCTTCTCGCCCTTGGACCACTTCTCGAGCTTGTAGGGCCCGGTGCCGATCGGCTTGGTGGTGAAGGCGCCGGTGTTCACGTCCTGCTTGCCCGCGACGTGCTCGGGCGCGATGGGCAGGACGGTGCGCTCGGCGAACGGCGCGTAGGGGTACTTGAGGTGGAAGACGACGGTGTTCTCGCCCTTGGCCTCGACGCTCTTGAGGGCGTCCAGCTCGGTCTTGGAGGCGTTGTTCGTCTTCTTGTCGAGGATGGTCTCGTACGTGAAGACGACGTCCTTGGCCGTGAAGGGCTTGCCGTCGCTGAACTTGACGCCCTTGCGCAGTTCGTACGTGTACGTCTTGCCGTCGTCGCCGACCTTCGGCAGCTTCGCCGCGAGCGCGGGCTTGAGCTTCATGTCCGCGTCGTGCGTGAGCAGCCCGTCGAAGATCTTGGAGTTGCCGTCCTTGCCGTAGCCGAGGAGCGGGCTCAGGGTCTCCGGTTCGTACGCGATGCCGACGACCGCCGAGTCCTTGGCGCCGTCACTGCCCTTGCCGTCGTCCGGCGCCGAGCAGGCCGTGGCGGCGACCGCCAGTGCGGCGGCCGCCGACCGCCAGTGCGGCGGCCGCCGCGACGGCACCGGTGCCACGTATCGATCCGGCCCTCATGCTCCACACCCCTACACAAGATCAAGAGTAATTGCGAACAGCTCGCAATTATGCCTCATGTAATAGGTGGGTAAGGGCGGGGTCCCATACGGCTTTGGACCCGCGCCCAGGTCAGGACGGTGCGGGCGCGGGCAGGTCGACCAGGCCGGCCAGGCTCTCCCGGTGCCGGCCCGCCGTGCCGAGGGCGATCGAGTCGGCCTTGGCCCGCTTCAGGTACAGATGGGCGGGGTGCTCCCAGGTCATGCCGATGCCGCCGTGCAGCTGGACCGCCTCCTCGGCGGCGCGCACCGCCACGGGGGCCGCGTACGCCTGGGCGAGCGCCGTCGCGAGGTTCGGCTCGTCGCTGCCGGTCGCGAGGGCGTCGGCGGCGTGCCGGGCGGCGGCGCGGGTGTTCACCACGTCGAGCCAGAGCCGGGCGAGGCGGTGCTTGAGCGCCTGGAAGGAGCCGACGGGCCGGTTGAACTGGTGGCGCTCCTTCACGTAGCCGACGGTTGCGGTCAAGCACCATTCGGCGAGGCCGAGTTGCTCCGAGGCGAGCAGTCCGGCACCGGAACGCAGGCCGAGCCAGACCGCCGTGTCCGCCTCCGTGCCCTCGGCGAGCAGGCGCGCGGGGGCCGCGTCGAGGGTGACCGTGGCGAGCGGGCGGGTGCGGTCGAGGGAGGTCCGCGGGGTGACGGTGACGCCGTTGCGGCCGGTGTCGACGGCGAAGAGGCCATGGTCGGTCGGGACGAGCAGGATGTCGGCGGCGGCCGCGTCCGCGACGCCGGTCACCTCGCCGTGCAGGGCGCCGTCCTCATGCCGCACGCGCGGGTGGGCCGCCTCGGGGGCGGTGGCGAACGGCACGGCGAGCGCGCCGACGGTGCGGCCCGACGCCAGCGCGGCGAGCAGTTCCGCCGCCGCTTCGCCCGTGCAGGCGAGCAGCGTCTCGGTGGCGATGACGGCGCTGGTCAGATACGGCACCGGCGCCACGGCGCGGCCCAACTCCTCCAGGACCACGGCCGCTTCGCGGTGCGTGGCGCCCTGCCCGCCGCGGTCCTCGGGCACCAGGAGCCCGGCGAGGCCCATGCCGTCGGCGAGGGCCTTCCACAGCTCGCGGTCGTGCGGCTCGTCCGACTCGGTGCGGGCGAGGACGGCGGCCGGGTCGCAGCGGTCGGCGAGGAGGGAGCGCACGGCGGAGCGGACCGCCTCCTCTTCCTCCGTATAGAGCAGGTTGGTCATCGGGCCAGGTCCTTCCAGGCGACGTCCTTGTCGGTGCGCGGTTCCGGCGGCAGGCCGAGGACGCGTTCGGCGACGATGTTCAGCAGGACCTCGCTGGTCCCGCCCTCGATGCTGTTGCCCTTGCTGCGCAGATAGCGGTAGCCCGCCTCGCGCCCGGTGAAGTCGACGAGATCGGGCCTGCGCATCGTCCAGTCGTCGTACAACAGGCCCTCCTCGCCGAGGAGTTCCACCTCCAGGCCGCTGATCTCCTGGTTGAGGCGGGCGAAGCCGAGCTTCATGCCGGAGCCCTCGGGCCCCGGCTGGCCGGCGACGAGCTGCTGGCGCAGGCGTTCGCCGGTGAGCCGGGCGACCTCCGCCTCCACCCACAGGGTCAGCAGGCGCTGATGCAGGTCGTGCGTGCGCAGCTCGGGGCGTTCGCGCCAGGTCCTGGCGACCGGGCCGATCATGCCGCCCTCGCGCGGGATGCGCATGCCGCCGATGGACACGCGCTCGTTCATGAGGGTGGTCTGCGCGACCTTCCAGCCGTCGCCGACCGCGCCGAGGCGGCGGCTGTCGGGGATGCGCACGCCGGTGAGGAACACCTCGTTGAACTCGGCCTCGCCGGTGAGCTGGCGCAGCGGCCGCACCTCGACGCCCGGGTCGGTCATGTCGCAGATGAAGTACGTGATGCCGCGGTGCTTGGGCAGATCCGGGTCGGTGCGGGCGATGAGGATGCCCCAGCGGGCGGTGTGCGCGCTGGACGTCCACACCTTCTGCCCGTCCACGACCCAGCTCTCGCCGTCGCGGACGGCGCGGGTGCCGAGCGCCGCGAGGTCGGAGCCCGCGCCGGGCTCGCTGAACAGCTGGCACCACACCTCCTCGCCGACCCACAGGGGCCGCAGGAAGCGGCGCTTCTGCTCGTCGGTGCCGAAGCCGAGGACGGTGGGCGCGGCCATGCCGAGGCCGATGCCGATGCGGCGCGGGTCGTTGTCGGGCGCGCCCGCGTCCTCGAGCTCGGTGTCCACGACGGCCTGCAGCGAGCGCGGCGCGCCGAGCCCGCCGAGGCCCTCGGGGTAGTGCACCCAGGCAAGACCGGCGTCGAAGCGGGCCTTGAGGAAGGCGGTGCGTTCCGTCGTGGCCGGGGGGTGCTCGGCGAGCAACTCCTGCGTGCGGCGGCGGAGTTCCTTGGCATCGATCGGGCGGCCGGTCATGCGGCGTCCTCCTCGGCGAGCGTGGGCAGGACGGCCACACGGCCGGTGGTGATGCCGTCGGCGACGCGTTGCACGGCCGCTCCGGCCTGGCCGAGGGGGACGCGCTCGCTGACGAGCGGCTTGACGGCGCCCTTCGCGGCGAGCTCGGTGAGCTGCTCGTGGCAGGCGAGGACCGCGGCCGGGTCCTTGGTGTTGTACAGGCCCCAGTGCAGGCCGACGATCGAGTAGTTCTTCACCAGGGCGTGGTTGAGGGCGGGCGTCGGGATGGCGCCGCTCGCGAAGCCGACGACGAGGATGCGGCCCTCGAAGGCCACGCACCTCGCGGACTTGGCGTAGGCGTCGCCGCCGACCGGGTCGTAGACGACGTCGGCGCCGCGGCCGCCGGTGGCCTCCTTCACGGCGCCCACGATGTCGTCTTCGCGCCGGTCGAGGACCAGGTCGCAGCCGAGTTCCCGCGCGATCCGCGCCTTCTCCGCGCCGCCGACGACGCCGATGACCTTGGCGCCCGCGGCCTTGCCGAGCTGCACGGCCGCGCTGCCGACGCCGCCCGCGGCCGCGTGCACCAGGAGCGTCTCGCCCGCCTGGAGGTGCGCGCGCCGGTGCAGCCCGAACCAGCCGGTCTGGTAGCCGATGTGCAGGGCCGCGGCCTCGGCGTCGTCGAGGGCGTCCGGCGCGGGCAGCAGGGCCGCGGCGTCCGCGACGGCGTACTCGGCGAAACCGCCGTAGGGCAGCGCGGGGTTGGCGATCACGCGGCGGCCGTCCTCGGTCTCGCCGCAGACCTCCAGGCCCGGCGTGAACGGCAGCGGCGGGGTGATCTGATACTGGCCCCGGCACAGCAGCGCGTCCGGGAAGTTGACGCTCGCGGCGCGGACCTTCAGGAGCACCTGGCCGTCGCCGGGCACCGGCCGGTCCGCCTCTTCGAGCCGCATCACCTCGCCCGGCTCGCCGTTGCGGTGTACGTGCCATGCGCGCATGCGGGGCCTCCACGCTGTAGTCGACCGTGCTCCGGAGGCATACTAAGCGGTCGCTTGCCCTGAAGGGAACAGCTCAGGGGACAGCCCGGGGAACAGCTCGGGAACGGCTAGTCATCCCGGTCGCGCTTCGCGGCCGGCCGCGCGCGTACGTGCATCCGCTCCCCCTGCGGCCCGAAGAGGCTGAGGAACTCCACCGGCCCCTCGCCGGTGGACCCGAACCAGTGCGGCACCCGGGTGTCGAACTCGGCGGCCTCGCCCGGCCCGAGCACCACGTCGTGCTCGGCGAGGACCAGGCGCAGCCGCCCCGACAGGACGTACAGCCACTCGTAGCCCTCGTGGGTGCGCGGGTCGGGCTCGACGGAGCGCGTGGGCTCGATGACCTTGTACGCCTGCAGCCCGCCCGGCTGCCGGGTCAGCGGCACCATCGTGCGCCCGTACCGCGTGATCGGCTTGGCCCGCACCCGCGGATCACCGACCGGCGGGGCGCCGACGAGCTCGTCCAGGGGGACCTGGTGGGCGCGGGCGATGGGCAGGAGCAGTTCGAGGCTGGGCCTGCGGCCGCCCGATTCGAGCCGGGACAGGGTGCTCACGGAGATGCCGGTGGCGGCGGAGAGCCCGGCGAGGGTGGCGCCGCGCTCCTTGCGGATCTTGCGCAGGCGGGGGCCCACGGCGGTGAGGACCTTGTCGGTCTCGGCGTCGTCGGGGTCGGGGACGGGCAGTCCGCCGGGCTCGTGCGCGGCGTCCTCCGCGTCACGTCCACCGCTTCCCTTGCCGCTACGACCCCTCGGTCCGCTCTTGACCGGACCACCCTCTGCGATTCCCATGCACCCATTGCAGAATCAGCAAGGCGATATGTCAATCCGGCACCATGGAATCACCACCGCCGAAACCCGCCCGGCACACCCGCCTTACCCCTGGAACTTTGCGCCCGGTCGAGCTATCGATGCGCCCATGACGAGCGACGGCACACGACGACGGCCCGCCACCCCCGAGCCGCACCCCGACAGCACGGCTCCCGGACCTCATCGCGGTCTGCCCGCGCCTCCCCCGCTCGGCGCGACGGCGCTGCCGCCCGGCACGTACGACGGCACCGCCGTCCTGGTCACCGGCGGCGGCAGCGGCCTCGGCCTTGCGATCGCGGCCGAATTCGCCCGGCTGGGCGCGGACTTGGTGATCGCGAGCCGGAGCGAGCCGCGCCTGACGGCGGCGCGCGCGGAGTTGGCGGCGCTGGGCGGCCGGGTGGCGACGGCGGTGTGCGACATCCGCGACCCGGACCGCGTGGCGGCCGCCTTCGACGCCGCCGAGTCCGCGTACGGTCTGCCCGGCGTCCTGGTGAACAACGCGGCGGCGAACTTCCCCGTGCCCGCCGACGAGATGTCCCCCAACGCCTGGCGGGCGGTCGTCGACGCGACGCTGACCGGCACGTTCTTCATGACCCGGGAGTTCGCCCGCCGCCACCTCGCGGCGGGCACGCCCGCCTCGGTCATCAACATCGGCGCGTCGTACGCCTGGACGGGCGGCCCGGGTTTCGCGCACAGCGCGGCGGCGAAGGCGGGCGTGAAGAGCCTCGTCGAGACGCTCGCGGTCGAGTGGGGCCCGTACGGCATCCAGGTCAACGGCCTGGTACCGGGCCTGATGCCGCACGAGGACATGACACCGGCCATCCGCACGGCCCTCACCGCCCCGAACGCCCCTGCCGACCCGAACACCCTTGCCGACCTGAACACCCCTGCCGCCCCGCCGCCCCTTGCCTCCCGCCAGCCGGCCCTCCGCGTGGGCGCCCCACGCGAACTCGGCTGGGCGGCGACCTTCCTGGCCTCCCCGTACGCCCGCTTCATCACGGGCCACACCCTGGTGGTCGACGGCGCGAACTGGCAGCGCCGGTCCCTGGTGAACCCGCCGGTGATGCCGGTGCGGGAGCAACTGGGCCGGGACGGCGCCGCGGCCTTTCCGAGGCCGTAGGCAGCACGTCGGGGATGGGGACCTTGGCGACCTCGACGACCCGTCCGGGGAGAGTGTTAGCGTCCGGGCATATGAACGACAGCGTTTACGTGGGCAATGCGGGCAAGGATGCGGCACTGGACCGGGGCTGGCTGCTCGGGCACTTCAAGGGGGCGGGCGATCCTCGCCACAGCGAAGCCGTAGAGATCAAGTGGGGTACTCACCCCCGGGGCGACACACGGGCGCAGTGGGTGCGTGGCGAGCAGCGCACCGCCCTCCTGGTGCTCATCAGCGGCCGCTTCCGTGTCGAACTCCCCGGCCGCAGCGTCCTGTTGGCGCGCCAGGGCGACTACGTCGTCTGGGGCCAGGGCGTGGACCACTCCTGGGTCGCGGAGGAGGAGTCAGTGGTACTGACCGTGCGGTGGCCGTCCGTCCCCGGATACGCGGTGCCCCGGGAGGAGGAGCGGGCGGCCTCGGCGACGTGATATTCCCGGCGCCGTGAACGGTCGTCCGGGATACTCCTCGCCCATGGATGAGGTCAAAGTCGTCGTCGCCCATTCCGAGCGCGCGACGCTCCGCGTCGGCGACGTGTTCCTGAAGGTGGACGCCGATCAGGCGCGCATCGACGCCGAGGTCGAGGCGATGAGCCTGGTGCCGGTCCCGACCCCGGAAATCCTGTGGCGCAAGCCGCCCGTGCTGGCGATCGCCGCGGCCCCGGGGACGGCGCTCGGCCGCCTCGGCGAGCCCTCGACCGCGTCACCGGCGGCGTGGGCCGCGGCGGGTGCCGTCATCCGGAAGATGCACGACGCGCCGTTGCCGCCCCGGCCCGGCCGGGCAGGCCGGGACCTCGCCGCGTTGACGGCGGATCTCGACGGCGAGTGCGAGTGGCTCGTGACCAACGGCGTCCTGCCCGCCGACCTGGTCACCCGCAACCGCCAGGTCGCCCAGGCCGCGCTCCGGCCGTGGACTCCGGTGTTCACGCACGGCGACCTGCAGATCGCTCACGTGTTCGTCGACGGCGACGAGGTCACGGGCATCATCGACTGGTCCGAGGCGGGCCAGGGTGACGCCCTGTTCGACCTCGCCACCGTGACGCTCGGACACGAGGAGCACCTCGGCGACGTCGTCGCCGGCTATGGCACCGACGTCGACCTCGACGTGATCCGCGCGTGGTGGTCGCTGCGCAGCCTGCTGGGCGTCCGCTGGCTGGTCGAGCACGGCTTCGACCCGTTCACGCCGGGCTGTGAAGTCGACGTGCTGAGAGCCCGGATGTGAGGCGGCGCGGCCCGCCTCACATCCCCTCGAACTCCCCCACCCGCCCCGCCCCCTTCGCCGCGAACCCCTCCCCCACGTCCTCCGACGTCAAGGTGACCGCCGCGGTCATCGCCACGCGGTCGAGCGCCCGGTCGAGGCCCGCGTCGGCGTAGGCGTCGATGTCGCGTTTGACGCCGCGCACGGCGAGCGGGGCGTTCGCGGCGATCTCGGCCGCCACCGCGCGCGCCGTCGCGTCCAAGTCGTCGCGTGGGACGACGAGTTGGGCCAAGCGCAGACGTTCCGCCGTGGCGGCGTCGATGCGGCGGCCCGTGAGGGCGAGGAACTTGGCCCAGCCGGCGCCCGCCTCGCGGGCGACGCGCAGATCGCCGCCCGCGTCGACGGCGACGCCGAGTTGCGCCTCGGGCAGCGCGAACACGGCGTCGTCCGCGGCGATCCGGACGTCCGCCATGAGGGCGAGTTCGAAGCCGAAGCCCAGGCAGTAGCCCTGGACGGCGGCGACGACCGGCTGCGGCAGGCCCGCGAAGGCACGGAAGCGCTCGTGGGCCCAGCGGATGCCCTCGTAGTAGTGGTGAGTGCGTTCCGCGCCCGAGCGGCCGGTGATGGCGCCGCCGGGCGCGGAGATGTCGATGCCCGCGCAGAACGCCCGGCCCTCGGCGCGCAGCAGCACCGCGCGGATGGAGTCGTCGAAGCGGATCCGGTCGGCGTACAGGCCGAGTTGGCGGGTGGACTCCCAGCTCCACGCGTTGAGCCGGGCGGGCCGGCAGAGGGTGAGGACGCCGATGCCGTCCTCGACGTCGAGGCGAAGGCGGCGCTCCGCGCCCTCCGGGATGTCCGTGCTGACGGTGTCGATCACCCGGTCCGCCCCTCTTCACGCGCCGACGGCACGTGTCTGACGTACCGTCAGCCTACGGGCGGCGGCTCAGCGGCTGAAGACCCGCGTCACCGGCCGAAGACCTCGAAGGCCACTGCGGGCTTTCCGCCGAAGCGGGGCGCGAGTTGCTCGGCGAAGCCGCTGAGGAAGGTGCGGCAGTACTTCTCGGGGGCCTCGTCGGTGAGGGCTTCCAGGTACGCGCGGTGTTCCAGCAGGGACTCGATGGCGCGCTCCATGCCGGGCGTCGCGTCCACCGCGTGGGTCGGCCGGTCCGTGCCCGCGATGGCGACCCAGCGCACCCCGTTCCAGGGTTCGAGGCCCTGCTCGGTCAGCTCGGGGAAGATCCAGCGGTTGCCGGCGTCGGACGCGGCGTCCAGCGTGGCGCGGCCGACGGCGACGTGGTCCGGGGTGTTCCAGGCGACGCCGCCCCAGGTGTCGCGGTGGTTGAGGGTGATGACCAGCTCGGGCCGGTGCTTGCGGATGGCGGCGGCGATGTCGCGGCGCAGTGCGGTGCCGTACTCGATGACGCCGTCGGCGTGATCGAGGAACTCCACGGTGTCCACGCCGACGACGGCGGCGCTCGCCCGCTGCTCCCGCTCGCGCAGCGGCCCCGCCTCGGCGGGCGCGATGGTGTCGATGCCCGCCTCGCCGCGCGTCGCGAGCAGGTACGCCACCTCGCGCCCGGCGTCGGTCCACGCGGCGATCGCGCCGGAGCAGCCGTACTCCAGGTCGTCCGGGTGGGCGACGACGGCGAGGGCCCGCTGCCAGTCCTCGGGCATGGGGGCGAGCTGCGCGGGCCCGGCGGCACTGTTCTGCTGGTCGGTCATGGCGGCAGCCTATCCGCGGGCCCCGGCCGCCAGAAGGTCACAGCTCGCCCTGGCCGTCAGCCGCGCGCGCCGCCAGCTCACAACTCGCCGTGCACCAGCCCGAGCAGCCGGTCGAGCACCAGCGGCCCGCTCACCCGCAGCCCGTCGTGCTCGTACTCGTCCGTGACCCAGGTGCGCAGGCCCCGGACGGCGCGGGCGGTCCGCAGGGAGTGCCCGGTGTCGACGAACAGGTCGTCGTGGTAGACGGCCGCCGCCACGGGGACCTCGTTCGCGGCCAGGCGCGCGGGGTCGTACAGCGGGGCCCAGTCGGTGCGTTGGGCGAGGAGGTCGGCGGTCTCGCGCAGGGGGCGCAGGGCGGGGTCGGAGTCGAACATCCAGCGCTGCACGGCCTCGCCGGTGAACAGCAGCGGGGCGCCGTCCGCGAGGCTCTTGCCCGCGTCGAAGCGGGGGAAGTCGGCGCGCACCCGCTCCGCGGACCAGGCGGTGGGGCGGCCGCCCTGGGCGTAACACGCCTCGTGCAGCAGGGCGTACAGCGGCGCGGCGGCGTACGAGAGGATCCCGAGCACGGCTTCCTGGAAGGCGTCCGACAGGGTGTGGCCCGCCGGGGTGCGCACGAAGGCGTCCTCCAGGAGGTAGTGCAGCCGGTGGCTGCCGTCGCCGGTGCCGAGCAGGATGCCGAGGGACTGGAACGCCTCGACGGTGAGCCGGTAGCCGCCGGGCAGGACCGGCTCGTGCTCGGCGAGGTGCTCCGCGACGCGGCGGGCCCGCTCGGCGTCCATGGGGTAACGCGCGTAGTGCGCCAGGGACTTGCGCTCCATGCGCGGGTACGCGGCGCGGTAGACGTCGTCCGCGTGTCCGTCGAGCGTCGGCAGGCCACCGGTGATCAGCGCCGCACGCAGCCCCTCGGGCGCGGCCGACAGATAGTGCGTGGCGCAGAAACCGCCGAAGCTCTGGCCGAGGACCGTCCATGGGGCGCCGCCGGTCACCTCGGGACGGATCGCCTCGCAGTCGCGCACGATCGAGTCGGCGCGGAAGTGCGCCAGGTAGTCGGCCTGTTCGCGCGGTCCGCCGCGCAGCGGCAGCGTCTGGCGGTTGGCCGGGGTGGAGCTGCCGGTGCCGCGCTGGTCGAGCAGCAGCACCCGGTGGTCGCGCAGCGCGCGGCCGAGCCACGCCTGCTTGCCGCTGAAACGGTTGGCGCCGAAGCCGGGCCCACCCTGGAGATACACCAGCCACGGCAGCCCCGCGCCCTCACGCCCCGCCGCGACACACTCCCGCGCGAACACCTCAATGCGCTCACCGCCGGGGGCGTCATGGTCCAGTGGCACACTGAACCACCGATCAGTGAGCACGACTCCGGGCTGTCGGTACGAGACGTCCAACGCAACTCCTTTATGCCAAAGCTCCGGCAAGCATGCAGCCCGTCGAGGGGGTCCCCCCTGCTCATTAAGAGCTTGGGGGAGTTTGAGGACGAGCCCTTAAGGCGACAAACGGCGCCCGCCTTGCCGACAAGGCGACACCCCCTGCCCAAGGCGCCCACGCCAGATTACGCTGACCGAGGCATCCGATGACCAACAAGGAGGAACCAGCGTTGCGCGTCGCTCTGTTCCTGACGTGTGTCAACGACACGCTCTATCCCGACACGGGCCGAGCCGTGGTGAAACTCCTGACCAGGTTGGGTGTCGACGTGGACTTCCCGGCGGCGCAGACCTGCTGCGGGCAGGCCCACTACAACACCGGCTACCGCCACCAGGCGGAGCCGCTCGCCCGACATTTCTCCGATGTCTTCGGGGAGTACGAGGCCATCGTGACGCCGTCCGGATCCTGCGGGGCGATGGTGCGGGAGCTGTATCCGCGCATCGGCGAGCGCGCCCGCGCGGAGGGCCGTGGCGACGGACTCGCCCGCACTCTCGCGCCCGTCGTGCAAAGGACGTACGAACTGACGGAGTTCCTGGTGGACGTGCTCGGCGTGACGGACGTGGGCGCGTACTACCCGCACACCGTGACGTACCACCCGACCTGCCACGGACTGCGCTCCCTCGGCCTCGGCGACCGGCCGGCGCGGCTGCTCGCGGCGGTGCGGGGGCTCGATCTCCTGGAGCTGCCGGGGGCGACGGAGTGCTGCGGCTTCGGCGGCACCTTCGCCGTGAAGAACCCCGACGTGTCGGCGGCAATGGGCGCGGACAAGGTGCGCAACGCCGAGTCCACGGGCGCGGAGGTGCTGTGCGCGGCGGACAACTCCTGCCTGATGCACCTCGGCGGCACGATGGCGCGGCTGCGGACGGCGATGCGGCCGGTGCACATCGCGGAGATCCTGGCGAGCACGGAAGAGGAGCCCTGGTCATGAGCGGGACGTTCGTCGGGATGCCTGCCTTTCCGAAGGCGGCGCACGAGGCCGTAGGCAACACCACGCTGCGGGCGAACCTGCGGCACGCCACCCACACCATCCGCGACAAGCGCGCGAAGGCCGTCGCCGAACTCGACGACTGGGCGCGGCTGCGCGAGGCGGGCAAGCAGATCAAGGACCACACGCTGCGCCATCTCGACCACTACCTGGTGCGGTTGGAGGAGGCCGTCACCACGGCGGGCGGCACCGTCCACTGGGCCGCCGACGCCGACGAGGCGAACCGGATCGTCACCGGCCTCGTCAAGGAGACCGGCGAGTCCGAAGTGGTCAAGGTCAAGTCGATGGCCACGCAGGAGATCGGGCTCAACGAAGCCCTGGAGGCGGCGGGCATCCGCGCCTACGAGACCGACCTCGCCGAACTCATCGTGCAGCTCGGCAAGGACCGTCCCTCGCACATCCTGGTCCCCGCCATCCACCGCAACCGCGGCGAGATCCGCGACATCTTCGAGCGGGAGATGGGGCCTTGGGGCCGCCCCGCCCCCGAGCACCTCACGGACGCGCCCGCCGAGCTGGCCGAGGCCGCCCGGCTGCACCTGCGGGAGAAGTTCCTGCGCGCCAAGGTCGGTGTCTCCGGGGCGAACTTCATGGTCGCCGAGACCGGCACCCTGGTGGTCGTGGAGTCCGAGGGCAACGGCCGCATGTGCCTGACGCTGCCCGAGACGCTGATCTCCGTCGTCGGCATCGAGAAGATCGTGCCGACCTGGCGGGACCTGGAGGTCTTCCTCCAGACCCTGCCGCGCTCCTCGACCGCCGAGCGCATGAACCCGTACACGTCGATGTGGACCGGCACGACGGACGGCGACGGGCCCGACACCTTCCACCTCGTGCTCCTCGACAACGGCCGCACCGACACCCTCGCCGACGACGTCGGCCGCCAGGCCCTGCGCTGCATCCGCTGCTCGGCCTGCCTGAACGTGTGCCCCGTCTACGAGCGGGCGGGCGGGCACGCCTACGGCTCGGTCTACCCCGGCCCGATCGGCGCCATCCTCAGCCCCCAACTGCGCGGCACCGCCAGCGCGATCGACGCCTCCCTCCCCTACGCCTCCAGCCTCTGCGGCGCCTGCTACGAGGTGTGCCCGGTCGCCATCGACATCCCCGAAGTCCTCGTGCACCTGCGCGAACGCGTCGTCCAGGGCGGCGAGTTCACCCGCCACGGCGCGAAGGTGACCCTCAAGCCCGCCCGGGGACACGCGGCCGAACGGGCCGCGATGCGCGCGGCGGGCATGGTGTTCGGCAGGCCCGGACTGCTGCGCGCCGGTCAGCGCCTCGCCGCCCGCACCCGCCGGGTGCATCCGCGTACGCTGCCGGGGCCCGGCCGGGCGTGGAGCGCGACCCGGGACCTGCCGAAGGTGCCCGGCGAATCGTTCCGGGACTGGTGGCAGCGCACCGGCGGAGGACAGGAGGGCGAGGCGTGACCAGCCGGGACATCATCCTCGGACGTGTACGGCGTGCCCTCGGCACCCCGGGAGACCCGGACCCGGAGGCGTCGTACGAGCAGGCCGTCGACCGCAGCTATCTGCGCGAGCACGGCACGCGCACCACCGAGCAGACCGTCGACCTGCTCGCCGGGAACCTGGCCGACTACCGGGCGATCGTGCACCGCACGGACCGCGAGGAACTCCCGCTGCTGCTGATGCGGCTGCTGGCCTCCAGCGGCGCCCGGACCGTCCTCGTGCCGCCCGCCCTGCCGCCGGGGTGGCTGGCCGCCGCCCATCCCGTCCGCGTCGCCGACCGGGCCGGGAGCACTGCGGCCGATCTCGACGAGGCCGACGCCGTCGTCACCGGCTGCGCGGTGGCGATCGCCGAGACCGGCACCATCGTCCTGGACGGCGGCCCCGACCAGGGGCGGCGCCGCATCACCCTCGTACCGGACCATCACATCTGCGTCGTCCGCGTCCCCGACCAGGTCGTCTCCTCCGTGCCGCGGGCCCTCGAACGGCTCGACCCGGCCCGTCCGCTCACCTGGATCTCGGGACCGTCCGCGACCAGCGACATCGAACTCGACCGCGTCGAGGGCGTGCACGGTCCGCGCACCCTGGAGGTGGTCCTGGTGACCGGCGCCGACTGAGCGTATGCGGGGACGATCACGCGCGGTTAGCGTGAGGGAATGATCCGGTTCGAGCAGGTGACCAAGCGTTACCCGGACGGCACGACGGCCGTGGACGACCTCTCCTTCGAGGTCGCCGAGGGAGAGCTGGTCACGCTCGTCGGTCCTTCCGGCTGCGGCAAGACGACCACGATGATGATGGTGAACCGGCTGATCGAGCCGACCGCGGGCCACATCTACGTCAACGGCGAGGACATCGCGGGCGTCGACCCGGTGCGGCTGCGCCGCCGCATCGGCTACGTCATCCAGCAGGTCGGCCTCTTCCCGCACCGCACCGTCCTCGACAACACGGCCACCGTGCCCGCCCTCGTCGGCTGGAAGCGGGCCAGGGCGCGGGCGCGCGCCGCCGAGCTGCTCGACCTGGTCGGGCTCGACCCGAAGACGTACGGGGGCCGCTATCCGGAGCAGCTCTCGGGCGGGCAGCGCCAGCGCGTCGGCGTGGCCCGCGCGCTCGCCGCCGACCCGCCGGTGCTCCTGATGGACGAGCCGTTCGGCGCCGTCGACCCGGTGGTGCGGGAGCGCCTGCAGAACGAGTTCCTGAACCTCCAGCGCACCGTGCGCAAGACCGTCCTGATGGTCACGCACGACATCGAGGAGGCCGTACGCCTCGGTGACCGGGTCGCGGTGTACGGGCAGGGGCGCATCGAGCAGTTCGACACCCCGGGCGCGGTCCTCGGCACGCCCGCGACGCCGTACGTGGCCGAGTTCGTGGGCGCGGACCGGGGTCTGAAGCGGCTCTCCGTCACCGAGATCGAGGCCGACGACCTGGAGCAGCCGCCCGTGGCCCGCCTCGACGAGCCCGCCACGCAGGCCGCGGCCCGGCTCCGCGCGGACGACGCCCGCTGGGCGATGGTCCTGAACGCCGAGGGCGACCTGCACGGCTGGGTGGGCGTCGACGAGGTCGCGCGCGCCGGCGACGGGGCCACGGTCGGCGACCTGGCACACCGCATGAACGCCTGGGTCCCCGTCGGCACCCCGCTGAAGCAGGCGTTCGGCATGATGCTCCAGCACGACGCGGGCTGGGTCGCCGTCGTGGACGGCGCCCGCTTCGTGGCTGCACGAGGCGCTGCGGCGGTCGGTGGACGCGGATGCCCACGGGGTGGGGCGGGGGGATGTGGAGTTCGACTCGGTCGCCGACGCGTAGCGCCTCTCCGGCGCGGGGTGGTGGGGGTTTGGCTGCGCCACGGCTGGGGTGGTTCGGCACCGCCGGTGCGGTGTGTGGTGGGTGCTCGCCGTTGCGGCGGAAAAGGTGCCCCCCCGGTCGGGGTCAGGTGCGGCGGGCCAGCAGGTAGGCGCGGCGTGTCTGGGCCTCGCCCGGTGCCGGCTCGCGTTCCAGGCGCGCCTCCACGGCGAAACCCGCCTCCTCCAGGAGCCCGGCGATGTCCGGGACGGCGAGAAAGCGGAAGTCGAGGTCCACGTCGTGTCCCCACCACTCGTCGAAGTGCCGGATCTCCGTGCCGATGTGGAACGACACGAGCAGCAGCCCGGAGGGGCGCAGCACCCGCCGCGCCTCCACGAACGCCGGGAGTAGTTCGTGCGGGTCGAGGTGGATGATCGTGTAGAGGGCGACGGCAGCGGCGAACTCCCCGTCCTCAGCGGGCAGATGCAGCAGGTCGCCCTCGCGGAACTCCACCCGCGGATACCGGCGGCGGCCCGTCGCGACCATCCCCGCCGACAGGTCGACACCGACGGCGCGCACGCCGAGCCCGGTGAGATGGGCCGCCACGTGCCCCGGCCCGCAGCCGAGGTCGGCGACGGGCGCACCCGGCTCCGCCTGCTCCACCAGGCAGGACAGGAGCGCCCGTTCGAGCGGCCTGGCGTCGAGTTCGTCATGCAACCGCTGCGCGTACTCCTCGGCGACGGTGTCGTAGCTGCGCCGGACTGCTTCGTGGTCCCCGTGATCAGCCATGCGGGCCAGCATGGCAGGCGTGGGGCCCGGCCCCTACAGCAGTCCCTTGTCCTCCAAGTACGTCTTCGCCACGTCCTCCGGCAGTCGGCGCCAGCTGTCCACCTGGCGGTTCATGTCGGCCAGGTCGTCCGTCGTCAGAACGGTGTTGAGGCGGCCGAGGGCGCGGGAGACGCCCTCGCTGCCCGCCCGGGAGCGGTTGACGACCGGGACGATGTAGTCGGCGTTCTGCAGGTGCTTGTCGTCGGCGAGGAGGACGAGGC
Organism: Streptomyces aurantiacus JA 4570; assembly: GCF_000414115.1. Classification (GTDB taxonomy): domain Bacteria; phylum Actinomycetota; class Actinomycetes; order Streptomycetales; family Streptomycetaceae; genus Streptomyces; species Streptomyces aurantiacus_A. Next base: position 39,158 of record NZ_AOPZ01000028.1, on the reverse strand, counting down.
CGAACTCGTCGAGCGTGGCGTCCGTCGTGGTGGTGAGGACCATCTGGTCCTGGCCGCTCTGGACGGCCTTCTTGGCCTGTGTGGTGCCGACGCCCTTGGGGTCGACGCCGGTGACGTCGATGCCGTAGACCTTCTTCAGGCCGGGTTCGCAGTAGGGGCGCTGTACGCATTCGTCGCCCGCGGCGAGCCGCACCTTCAGGCCGGACTTGCCGAGGTCGCTGAGGGTCTTCAGGTGGTGCCTGCGCGCGTACGAGGTGGCGACCGCGAACGCGTTCTGGTCCACGGCCTTTCCGGGGTCGAGGACGGTCAGGCCGCGCGGCGCGGCCAGCTTCCGCAGGGCCTTCATGGTGGCGTCCAGGTCGGGCGAGCCGACGGGCTTCGCGTCGGCGCCGTTGACCTTGGCGTTGAGCCAGTCGGCGAACGTCGCCGCGTACTCGGGCACGACGTCGATCTGCCCGGACTCCAGGGCGGGTTCGTACAGTTCGCGGTTGGCGACGGACAGGATCTCCGTGCCGTATCCGGCCTTGTCCAGGAGCAGCGCGTACATCTGCGCGAGCAGATCGCTCTCGGTGAAACCGGCGGAGCCGACGACGAGGTTCTTGCTGTCGCCGGGCGGCGCGGTGACCTCGCCCTGGTTCTCCAGGGACGGGCCCGCCGCAGCCGGAGGCGAGCAGGGCGGCGGCCGCGACCAGCACGCCGCAGCGGGTGCGCCAGTTCCGCACGCGCACGGGGGCGCCCGCCGCGCCCGCTCTGTTCGCCGCGCTCGCCCGGGTCGCCCTGCTCGACGCGCTCGCCCCAGTCACTGCACTCACCCCTTCCCCGCCTTGCGCGCCCACCCGGGCGCCAGCCGCTCCGCCGCCTCGAAGACGCCCTCGACCAGGAGGGCGAACACGGCGACGAGCACCGCGCCCGCCACCACCTGCGGCGTGCTGGCCAGGTTGAAGCCGGCCGTGATGATGCGGCCGAGCCCGCCGCCGCCCGCGAGCGCCGCGATGGTGGCGGTGGCGACGAGCTGCACGGCGGCGATGCGCACCCCGCTCATGATCAGCGGCAGCGCGAGCGGCGCCTCCACCCGCCACAGCATCTGCCGCCCCGTCATGCCCATCCCGCGCGCGGCCTGCACGACGCTGCGGTCCACGCCGCGCATGCCGACGTACGCGTTGGTGAGCAGCGGCGGCACGGCGAACAGCACCAGGGCGACGACGGTGGGGCCCTCGCCCCACTTCCCGAGCGGGGTGAGGAGCAGCAGGACGAGCACCGCGAAGGTCGGCACGGCGCGCCCGACGTTGGAGATGTTCACGGCGAGCGCGCCGCCCTTGCCGAGGTGGCCGAGGACGAGCGCGACGGGCAGCGCGATGAGGCAGCTGATCAGCAGGCAGACGACGGTGAGGACGAGGTGCTGGGTGAGCCGGTGCCAGATGCCGTCGTCGCCCGCCCAGTGCGCGGAGTCGGCGAGCCAGTCCCAGGCGTCGGTCAGGGTCTTCATCCGCGGGCCGCCCTCGTCCAGGGCGTCAGGAGTCGCTGTACGCCGAGCAGCAGCAGGTCGGCGAGGACGGCGATGATCACGCAGAGCACGGAGGCGGTGAGGACCTGCGCCTTGAAGTAGGTGTTCATGCCGGCGTAGATGAGGTTGCCGAGGCCGCCGAAGCCGACGATCGCGCCGACGGTGGCCAGCGATACCGCCGAGACGGTGGCGATGCGCAGGCCCGCCATGGCGGCGGGCAGGGCGAGCGGCAGCTCCACGGTCAGGAGCAGCCGGACGGGGCCGTAGCCCATGCCGCGCGCGGCCTGCCGGGTCTCCTCGGGCACGGCGCGCAGCCCGGCGAGGATGTTCCGGACGAGCAGCGTCAGCGAGTACAGGACGAGGCCCGCGACGACCAGCGTCGACGACAGGCCGTACACCGGCAGCAGCAGCGAGAACATCGCGAGCGACGGGATGGTGTACAGGACCGTGGTGACCGCGAGCACCGGCCCCGAGGCGAGGCCCCAGCGGCGGGCCAGGACGGCCAGCGGCAGGGCGATGACGACCGCGATCAGGACGGAGAGCGAGGTCAGCTCCAGGTGCTGCAGCACGGCGTCGACGAGGATCTCCCGGCGGGTGCTCAGATACTCGCCGCAGATCCACTCGTTGCGCGCGAGGCAGTCGTCCGGAGGCGCGGTCACCTGCCCATTCCAGCGGGCCGCACGGGGGACGGCACGTCGTGCTGGACCGTATGGGGTGGGGCGACCGTACGGGGTGGGGCGCCGCGCACAAGGTCCTTTCGGCGCGCGTCAAGAGCGCATCGAAGTGACTGTGCGGGAATTGACCTCTTGAGCTGGTACAACTTCGCTCCGGTTCGAGGTGTCCCCCGGTCGGCCTTCGATGCGCAGGCAAGCTCGGCCGTTCACCCTTCCCTCCCTTGGCCTGAACGGTCTACATGTTTTTAGAGACGGAAGTCCCTTTCCGCACGGGAGGAAAGCAAGTGTCCAGCTTGGGTGACGTGGTCAACGGCAAGGTCCCGACGGAGGGCGTCAGGGCGCTGGTTCTCAAGAGGTGGGCGGCGGGGAACGAATACGACGAGCTGGACCTCTCCGGCCTGCCGTCGCCCGAACGGTTCGAGAGCACGCCATGGGTGCCGGTCGACTGCATGCAGACCAAGCTCATCGGTCAGACGGACGACGGCGTCGGATTCGGCCTCGACCAGTTCGCGCCGCAGAGCGAGGAGAAGTCCTACATGCACATCCACCCTCACGGGGACCGGGTGTGCACGGCCATTCGAGGACGGGGCACGTTCTTCGCGCTCAAGGACGGCCAACTCATCAAGCGTGACGTTCGCCCAGGAGATGTGGTGGTCTTCCCCCGCAACGTACCGCACGCCTTCTGGGGGAGTCGGAGCGAGAGCCTCATGCTGCATGTCGTACTCAACCCGCTCGTCGCCTTTGATCACCCGGAGCACACCGTGAAGAGCCCCGAGGGTGAGCGGGCACTGCGCGAGGCGGGGCTGATCGACTGAACGTGCTCAGTAGCCATCGCCGGGCTGAGCGGGCGGGGTTCGGCCGGTGAGGACGTCCTCGAGGCGGTCGGTGCCTTGGCGTACGGCCTGCTCGGTGGTGTCGTCCTCGAGGCCGTCGAGTCCACCGCCGGTGACCGTGAGGGCGTTCGGGCCGATGCGCACCGCGGCGACGTCGAGCGTCAGCGTGGTGGGCGACCCGTCCGTCTCGCCCTTCAGCGTGACGCGCAGCCCTTGGCGCGCGTCTCCCACGCCGGGCAGCGATGTCTCGACAACCTGTACGGTCCGCCGGCCCGCGTCCCCGCCGGTGACCGTGAACTGGTCGCAGGTGACCGGCAGCGTCTTCAGCCAGGCCAGCGACTTGTCCAGACGGCTCTGATCGTAGGCGGCGACCTGTTGGAGCAGCCGGGCGTCGCCGCCGTCCGCGAAGCCGGTCAGGGCGCTCGCCCCGGTCGGCTTGCCCAGCAGATCGTCGCCGTAGAGGGCGTCGAGCAGTTTCTGGCAGTCGGCGGCGTCCGCCTTGCCGGTCAGGAAGTCCGCCACCTTCACCTTGCCGATGAGGAGCGAGTCCCGCCACGTGGCCGCGTCCTTCACCTGGGTCCAGTCGTCCTCCAGGTCGGCCTCGGTGAGCAGCGCGGCCTTCGCTCCCGCCGCGGTCAGCGCCTTGGCGGACGCCGACGCCGTCGGAGACTTCTCGGCCACCGGCGACGCGGAGACGTCCGCGCGGCCCTGTTCCCCGCCGTCGCCGTCGCTCCCCGAGCAGGCCGCCGTGGTCAACAAGGCGCTCGTTGCCAGGACGAAGGCAAGGAGGCGGGGCGTACGCGGCGGGCGGCGGTTCATGGCGGATGCCTCCTGAAGGGCCCTCACAGATACGGGTGCTGCCCCCTCACGGCATCACCGGCCGGCCGGGCCCACCAGCGCGGCGGTCCGTACGGGTGAGGCGCGGTGGACGGCGGCGGGTGCGCGGCGCTCGGGCCGGTCGGCGGCTCAATCAGTCACGGGGGTCCCTGCCTTCTGGGTGAAGAGCGCTTGGAAACGTTCTGCCGTAGCGGACAGATGTTCCAGGTGGGAGGCGATGCGGTGTTGTGCCTGATCACCTTCCGGGCCGAGATCGGGAAGGTTCATGATTCCCAGGTGGCGCAGGAGCGGCAGGACGACCTGTCGGCGGTGGATGTCGAGGTTGTAGATGCCGGCCTTGGCGATACGCAGCGACCGCCTGCGGAAGCCCGGGATGGCGGATCCGGGCATGCTGAAACCACAGATGACGTCAGCGAGCGCCGCGACGGCGGCATCTGGTGCGACCTGAAGAGCATCGGCGTACAGGTCGCGGTAGAACAGCATGTGCAGGTTTTCGTCTGCGGCGATCTTGGCCATGAGTTGTTCGCCCAGTGGGTCGCCACAGAGTCGGCCGGTGTTCCGGTGGGCTTCGCGGGTGGCCAGCTCCTGCACGGTGGTGTAGGCGATGACGTGCAGTGCGGTGGGCTGACCGGTGTGGTGACCGATCCCGACATGCCGCATTCGCTCCTGCTCGAGCCGAACCGGGTCCACTGCGCGCCGGGCGTGCAGATAGGCACGCAAAGCCTCAGCGTGACGGCCTTCTTCTGCCGTCCACCGGTGCACCCACTCGCCCCAGGAGCCCCGCAGACCGGCGACTCCGGCGAGTTCGAGGTGGTAGCTGGGCAGGTTGTCCTCGGTCAGAAGATTCACCACCAGAGCGTCCTGAACCGCCTGCGGCAGTACGGACTGTTCGGGGGACCACGGCGTTCCGCCGAGTGGTCCGTCGAAGTCCGTGGCGTCGCTCCACGGGACGAAGGCGTGCGGAAACCACGGCCGGGCCGCTGCCAGGTGGCGCTCCAGCAAACGCCCCACCGACGGCTCCAGTTCGGCAACCACGTCGGTCGTCCGGAAGCGGGGAACTGTGACCATCTCAAACCTCCACGCCAAAGGGAGAAACGGCCGGACCGGGCATGCTCCCGCTCCCTGCCCGTCGACCGTACGCAAGCAAAGCAGCGGGCGTCCCGCTGCTTTTACGAATCACTCGCCCCGAGCATAACTATTCCCCAGACAGGCGTGAAAGGACGTCAGTTCTTACTGTGACCAGGGAAATGGACCGCCTCGGTGCGTCCTCCCCCCATTCCAGCGAGGATTCCGGATAGCCTGGCGCGATCGTATCCGGCTGTTCGCGCTTCGGAAATGAGAGGAAGTCAAGTGCCTTCCATGCTCGATCTCGTGATGGAAACGCTGACCCAACACATCGGCCGGGATCCGGAGGCCGTCACGCCCAGTACCAGACTGGATCAACTGGACGTGGACTCACTGGCCCTTCTCGAATTGCTGTGCACCCTGGAAGACGAACACAACGTGCGGGTCCCCGACGAGATCGGTGACATCCACGGCGGCCTGACCCTCACCGAAATCGCCGACCTGCTCGAGCGCGCTCAGCCCGAGGCTCTGCCGGGACAGCAGGCACCGGTCGACCCGGTCACTGCCGGCGGGTCTGTCACGTGACCACCGACGCCATCGCCGTCACCGGGATCGGCCTCATCACCCCCGCCGGGCCGGACGCCGCCACCACGTGGCAGCGCATGCTCCTGGGTACTTCCGTCGCGGCATCGGACCCGGAGCTCGCCGGACTGCGCGTCACCTTCTCGTGCCGGGCCCGGGAGTTCGACGCCGACGCCGCCCTTGGCCGTGCTCTGAGCTGGCGCCTGGACCGGTTTGTTCAGATGGCCGTCGCCGCTGCCCGCCAGGCGATCACCGACGCGCGCCTCGACCCGGTCGCGTGGGACCCGGCGCGGGTCGGTGTGGTGGTCGGTGCCAGTGCGAACAGTGAGGGCATGGGCGTTGCCTGGAACAAGCTGCACAGCGGCCGGCCCCAAGGCATTCCCCCCATGACGATTCCCCGCGCTTCCCCCAACATGGCCGCGGGAGAGGTCAGTCTCGACCTGAACATCCAGGGGCCGGGCATGAGCGTCAGCACCGCTTGCGCGTCCGGGGCGACGGCGTTGGCCGTGGCACGCGACCTGCTGCGGGCGGGCACCTGCGACATCGTCCTCGCCGGCGGCAGCGACAGCGCGACCTTGCCGATCGCAGCCGGGTGTTTCGACAAACTCCGCGCGCTCTCCCGGCGCACGTCCGAGCCCCACGCGGCCAGCCGCCCGTTCGACGCGGACCGTGACGGGTTCGTCCTGGGAGAAGGCGCGGCCATGCTCGTTCTGGAACGCGCCCAGCACGCAAGAGCCAGACACACGCCCATTCACGCGTACCTCGCGGGCGCGGCGAGCACCTGCGACGCCTATCACCCGACCGCTTCCAGGCCCGACGGCAGCGGCAGCGCCCGTGCCATCCGGCTCGCTGTCGCCCAGGCCGGCCTCGCGCCCGAGGACATCGACCACGTGAACGCGCACGGCACGGCGACCCGGCTCAACGATCTGTCCGAGGCCCGCGCCCTGGGCACGGTCTTCCGGACACCACCCCCCGTCACGGCACCCAAGAGCGTCCTCGGCCACGCGATCTCCGGAGCGGGAGCCATCGAGGCGGCCCTGACCGTCCTCACCCTCTCCCACCAGACGATCCCGCCCACGGCCAACCTCGACCGCCTGGACCCGGACATCGACCTCGACGTCGTCACCAAGGTCCCCCGACAAGGTCGTCTTCGCACCGCTGTCAGCAATTCCTTCGGATTCGGCGGCCAGAACACGGTCCTGCTGTTCACTGCGGCCTGACGCCGAACCCCGATTTCGTCCGAGCCCCGCCGGGGTCCGCCGCCCCGTACTCGGCGACGTCGCGCGCACAGGCGGGGAACCAGCGCCACACCGCGGCCGCCGTGAGCGCGGTGACGGCGGCGGCCAGGAGCGCCGTGTGCGTCAGGCCGTGCACGAAGGCGTCCTCGGCCGCGCCGAGCAGCCGCGTCCGCTCCGGCTCCGGGAGGCGGGCTGCGAGCGCCGCGGTCGCGAGGACCGTGTCGTCGGCGCTGCCGACCACGTCGCCGGGAACTCCGTTGTCCATCAGGGTTGTACGGATGCGGTCCGTGTAGAGCGTGGCGAGCAGCGAGCCCTGGACGGCCACGCCGAGCGCCGAACCGACCTGCCTGGTCGCGTCGTTGACGGCCGAGCCGAGTCCGGCCCGCGCGGCGGGCACGGCCCCCATCACCGCCTCGGTGCCCGCCACAGCCGTCATGCCGGCGCCGAGCCCGGCCAGGGCCTGGAAGAGCACCAGGCGCCCGTACCCCGAACCCGGAGCCGTGGTGGCGAGCACGCCGAGGCCGAGGCTGACGAGTACGAGACCGAGTGCGACGACGGGCCGTTCGCCGTGCCTGCCGATGAGCGGCTGGCCGGCGAACGCGCCGACGGCGAGCGCGGCAGGCAGAGGCACGGTGCGCACCCCGGCCTCCCACGGCGTGTGGCCCATGACGCCCTGCAGCTGCAGCGTCATGACGAACAGCGCGCCGAAGAGCGCGAACGACATCAGCGCGAGCGCGAGCGCCCCGATGCCGATACGGGCGTCCCGCAGCAGCTCCGGGGGAAGCAGCGGGTGCGGGCTGCGGCGCTGCTGCCGGGCCCACACCGTCAGCAGCGCCGCGGCGAGAGCGAAGCCGCCCAGGACGACGGGGCTCGTCCAGCCGCGCACCGGCCCCTCGATGACGGCTCCGACCAGGGTCAGCAACACGCAGGCCGACAGCAGGGCGCCCGCCACGTCGAGCCGCTCGCCACGCCGCACCCGCGACTCCGGGACGAGCAGGAAGGCCGCGGCGACGGTCACGAGCGCCAGCGGCACATTGAGCCAGAAGACCGCGCGCCAGGAGAAGTGCTCGACGACCCAGCCCCCGACGAGCGGCCCGGTCAGCCCTCCGGCCCCGAGCACCGCCGTCCATACGGCGATCGCCCGCCGCCGTTCCCGGGGGTCGGTGAACAGGTTGCGGATGAGGGAGAGCGTGGCCGGCATCATCAGCGCCGCGCCCGCGCCCATGCCGCAGCGCGCGGCGATGAGCTGCCACGGCGCGCCCGCCAGCGCGCCCAGGACGGAGGCGGCGGCGCAGAGCGTCAGACCACAGGCGTAGGAGAGCCGCCGCCCGGTGCGGTCGGTGACCGTACCGGCGGCAAGGACGGTGCCGCCGAGGACGAGTGCGTAGCCGTCCACGATCCAGTGCACTTCGGCGACCGTGGGGCGCAGGTCGGCCTGCAGGTCGGGAATGGCGACATTGAGTACGGTCAGATCCAGCCCGAGCAAATAGAGCCCGACGCACAGCACGGCCGTGGCCGCCCATCTCCCGCGTGAATTGTCGGCGGACGCTGAATCATTAGCGCGCATGAGTGGACTCCCGGGGCCGTGACGCGATTCCTGTACGCGGGAGTGTTTCACTGCGACACGGTGCCGACCGCGGAGCGAAAGGACTGTGTCTGCCATGGGATCCGCCGTACGCCGTCGCCTCTACAAGACATACACGAAGGCGATTCTGAAAAGCCCGCTGCCCGCAGGGCCGTTTCCGCATCTCAAATGCGACGGGCATTACGGAGCGGAACTGTGCGAGGTGGGCGGCGGGGCTCGGCCACTGCGGATGGTGCTGCTGGGGGATTCGCTCGCGCTCTCCGTCGGCTGTTCCGCGCCCGGCGCCACCGTGGGCGCCACGCTCGCGGAGTCCGTCGTCCGTGAGTGTCGCAGGCCCGTACGTCTGGAGGTGCACGCCAGGCTGGGAACGGACTCCCGCACCCTGCACGCCCAGGTGACGACCGTGCTGCGCGGCGATCCCGGGCTCGCCCTGATCTCGGTCGGGGGCAACGACGCGCTGGCGCCCGGCGGACTGCGCGCCTGCGCGCGACGGCTGGCCCGTCAGATCGCCCGGCTGCGGGCCGGGGGCTGGCAGACCGGGGTCGGGACCTGTCCGCAGCTCGGCGGCCTCCCCGCCCTGCGCCCCTTCGTACGGGGCTGGGCCGGGCGGCGGGGGCACCGGCTGGCCCGCCTCCAGACCGTGGCCGCGCTGCGGGCCGGGGCGCACACGGTGAACCTGCTCGACCCCCGCTTCCTCGACCCCGCGCCGGAGTTGATGCACGACGACGGTTTCCATCCCTCGGGCCACGGATACGCCCTCTATCTCCGCAGGCTCGCCCCCGTGGTGCACGCGCTCGTCCGGCAGGAGCCCGCCGCGGACACGAAGGGTGCCTGCCTGCCGCTGCAGCAGGCGGTGCCCGCGGCCCTGCGCGTTCCAGGCGCCGTCTGCGTTCCCGCGGGCCCCGGAATGACCTGGATCCAGGTGCCGGAGGCGGTTGCCGCTTGACGAAGGTCGGTGAGGTCGGGTGATCGGACGAGCAGGCCGATCACCGAGAGCCCCGGCAGCCAGGACCACGCCAAGACGCGCTGCGCCCGTAGGACCGCGGACGGCGAATGCCGCAGCGGCATCAGCCAGGCCACCAGGTTGAGCGGAAGCACCGCTCCGGCCAGTTGAAGGCCGTCGTCCCGAAAGAATTCGTACGCGCCCGCGACGCGCTCCTGGTCGACCCGGCGCGGGAGTTCGCCGCTGCTGCGCAGGTAGTCGGCCAGGCTCGGCGGGAGGTCCTCCGGCGGCTCCTGAGCGTTGTCGTCGAACGTCCGCAGGACCACGTTGACGTCGGCGGTACGGCCCGAGTGGAACAGTTCCCCGGCGACCGCGTCGGCGACGGGATCGCCGACGCGGCGCAGTCGGTCGAGGTCGGGCGAGGAGGTGGCGGGGAGTGCCATGCGGTCTCCGTGTGAGTGACGTCCGAGAGCGCGCTCAGCCGACCGGCGTGACCGCGGGCTCCGCCGGTACCCGCGGGCTCCGCCGGGACCGGCGTGCCCAGGAAGTACCGCACCACCTCGTGGTTGAAGGAGGAGACCACGTCGGACGCGCCGGTCCGGTAGTAGATGTCCAGGCACGTCTCGCGCGGGCGCACGTCGGGCGTCTTCCCGGCGCGCAGCTCCGCGACGATGCCGGGCACGTCGTACGCCAAGGTCACCGCCGCCCGCACGTGCTGGTCCTCCCCGCCGAAGGACACCAGCGGCAGCACGGACGGCCCGCACGCCGGACGGGTGAGCAGGTCGAAACGGAACACCTCGCCGAGGACGGGCCGCACGCCCTCCGGCAGCAGGGGGTCGACGGCTTCGGCCCACCACCGGGTGAGCAGGTCCGTGCCGGCCGGGTCGGAGAACAGCAGGGCGACCGCCTCGCCGCCCTGCCGCGTGTTCGGCGCGGTGCGCGCGGCCTCGGCCCCTCGGCCAGCGCCACCGCTTCCGGCGCGGGGACGGTGTCGATCCAGTCGGCGAATTCGCGCAGCACCCGGGACTGGCTCCAGCCGGCCAGTTCCCGCAGCGCGGACCAGCTGTGCCGCAGGACGCCGCACTCGGCCATCACCTTCGCCCAGAAGACGAACCTCCGCATGTGCCGGTTCTCGGCGAACGTCATCGACCGGTGCGCGAGGACGTACTCGAAGTCGTCGTGTTCGCCCCGGACCGAGACGATTCCGTGCCGCGACCGGTGCTCGGCGTACTCGGTGTTGGGCAGCAGGAGCATCGGGTAGACGGCGACGCGGGAGACATGGCCGGCGAGTTCGTCATACCCGCGCAGGAACGACTCGACCGTTTCTCCCGGCGCTCCCCAGATCAGCTCGGCGCAGCACTCCAGGCCGTCCTCGGCCAGCCGCCGGGCCAGATCGTGCCATTCGTTCACCTTCATGTTGCGGCGGCCCATGGTGGTGAGCGCTTCGGGCTCCAGGCTCTGCAACGCCAGAGTGAAGGAGGAGGTGAGGCCGACGTCCTTCAGCTTCCGTACGATTTCGAAGAAGACGTGCGACTTGTTCTTCGCCCAGGAGCTTTCGAAGGCATGAGGGTAGCCGTGGGTCCGTTTGATCTCCACGAGGTCCTCGGTCAGCTCCAGGTCGGCGGGAAACATACCGAAGTTGGCGTCGCAGGTGGCGACGGTGCGCACACCCAGCTTCGCGAACAGGGTGAGCTCCTGCCGGAGGCGCTCCCGGGAGAACGAGCGGACGCGCTGCCCCACCGCGCCTCCCCAGTAGCAGAAGGAGCACTTGTAGGGGCAGCCTCGGTTCGTCTCGATGAGCGCGACGTCGTAGCGAAACCTTCCGTCGGCGTCGAGGAGGTCGATGGCGCCCGTCAGGAACGGCGAAGGGATGACCTCGAGGTCCGTGATCCGCTCCCGGTCCTGGTTGGTGCGCACGGTGCCGTCCGCCTCCTTCCAGGAGAGCCCGGCCACGTGCCCCAGCCGCGGACGGGAGGCCCCCTCGACCAGGGTGCGCACCAAATCCCGGAAGGTCAGCTCGCCTTCGCCGTTGACGACCACGTCGACGTGCGGGAAAAGGTGGAAGACGCGCTCGGCCTGGCCGGTGACGTGGGTGCCGCCGAACACGACCCAGCCCGCCGGGTTGAGTTGCTTGAAGGTCTCGGCCAGCGCTCCGAAGGCCCGGAAGTTCCAGCCGAGTACGGAGAAGGCGAGGACGTCGGGGATGGTCGCGTCCTCCGCGCCGAACAGGGTGTCGGCCATCATCTCGTGCGTGAGCGTGCCGCTGAAGTTGCGGATGTCGACGGCCACCTTGCCGGCCAGGCAGGGGTCCTCCAAGACCGTCGCCTTCAGATACCCCGCGGCCAGGGGCATGGATTCCAGCGGCAGATTCCAGAACCCCTGCTGCACGATCTCCACACGCAGCGGGGCGGGCTCACTCGGCGCCTTGGTCATGGTCCGTTCTCCCTGTTCCGGGTGGCGCGGCGAGGGCCGCGGAGGCTCTGCGGCGGCCACGCATCGCGTTACACGGCACGCAGTGTCGCGATGAGCCGTGGGTGTCCGTCGACGGTGTGCACCTGGGTGTCGCCGCACTCTTCGAGGGCGGCCCATCGCGCGAGGCGAGTGAGTGCGGGAGCGCTCAGTCCCCAGTAGTGGACGTTGTCACCGGTGTTGGCCTCCCCCGCCGCCATGACGTGCACCGTGGGCAGGGCCGCTTCCGGCCCTGTCGCCCCGTACGTCTCCAGCAGGATCCGTCCGCCGGTGTCGAGCAGCCCGCGCAGGACGCGCAGGACACCGAGTGGGTTCTCCACGCGGTGCAGCATTCCGCAGCAGTAGACGAAGTCGAAGTGCTCCGCCGACCCGGCGAGTTCGAGGACGTCGGCGCGCCGGTATTCGACCCGGGAGCCCAGCAGCGCGCCGATCGCGCGGAACGCCTCGCCTCCCGTGAGGTCGACGCCGAACCGCTCCCGGGCCAGGCGCAGGCACTGATGGTTGTCCACCGCGAGGACCCGCTCGGCTCCGCGGCTCTCGGCCAGGTAGGCGTAGAAGCCGTCACAGGTGCCCGCGTCGAGGACGCGCAGCCCGTTGAAGTCGGCCGGCAGATACGGGATGCGGTAGCGGTGGTCACGGACCATCCCCGGGGTGTAGATCCCCGCCGCCTTGTTGAGCGCGAAGGTGTGGAACCAGAAGGGCACCCTACGGAGCACTTCCTGGCAGTCGGCGACCGGTGCCTCGATGGGCATCAGGTCGGCCACTTCACGCTCCGCGTCCGTGGTCTCACACACCATCCGTCACTCACTCCTCGGTCCCCTGGGTTGTCGCGCTGCGTCCGGTACGGCTTGAGCCGCGCTGTCACAGCTCCGCCTCCAGAACGAGCAGGCCGACGCCTCCCGGGGTCGACGAGTCGTCGGGAAGGGCGTACATCCGCAGCCGGTCGCCCACCACTTCGAAGTCCGTGGCGTTCATGGTGACCACACGCCCCGTCGGCGAGAGCGCGGTCACGGGGACCTCGTACACGATGTCCCCGCTCTCCATGTCCAGCACGGCGATCCCGCCGAGCTGGAAGGCACCGCCGGCGCCGTCCGGCAAGGGGTAGACCATGACTCCGGTCCACGAGGCCAGTCCGTCGCACGCCGCCACGCAGTCCTGAAAGTCGATGTAGTGACTGCGCACCGGGATCTCCCGGACCAGTTCTCCGTCGGTGGTCAGCACGAGGACCCTGCGGCCTCCCCATGTGATGGCGTGCAGCAGACCGGTCCGGGCGTCGCGCGCGACCCCGCCGACGTGGTCCGCGTACCGGAACATCTCCTGGACCTCGCCGGTCACCGGGTCCAACCGGTACATGATGGATCGTGAGTCGGGCCGGTACTCGGCCACAGGGACCCACACGTCGGTGCCGTCGAAGGTGAGGCCCCCCGCGTGGTAGGCCGTGTCCTCGCGGAGTTCCCACTGACGCAGGAGCCGACCGGACCGACTGACCTCGAACACGTGCCCGCGTCCGCATCCCGCCGTGTACTCCGGGTATCCGGCACCGTGGTCCGCGCGTGACAGGGGTCTGGGTGTCTCTGTCACCTCCACGCTGCTGAGGAAGAAGTTGTCGCCGACTCGCTCCAGGCCCTGCGGGTGGTGACAGGCGAAGTCCAGCGGGATCTCCTCGACCACGGCCCATTCCGTGAACCTGTTCAGCCGAGTGATCGCCTGGTTGACCGTCAGTTCCATCCGCGGCCTTTCCGCTTCCGTCGCCGTGCTCGGTGGCTGTCGTAGAGGGACGGGCAGCGGCCGCCGGAGGCCGCGAGGGGAGGCCGCCACCCCCTGGCAGGGGGCTGGCCGAAGGGCGTCGCCCGGTGACCGTGCCCTCCACTGTGCGGCTCCGCCCGCTCCGCGGCCGGACAGGATGCGCCGTTCAGGTGAGGGCGCGGTCCGGTGCGGCACGCCTGCGGTGACGCGCGGCGGCTTGCCACGTTCGGCCCAGTCCATGTCGTCGCCAGGGCGGGACCGCGATGAACTGAGAGGCACTGAAGAGGCAGATGAACTGAGAGGCACCGAAGGGGCAATTGAGGGGGATCGCCGCCATCGAGCGGACCAGCCAAGGAGAAGCGGCACATGCTCAGCCCATTCCAGCAGCGCAAGGCCGAACGGCACTTCGAAGCCCTCGACACCAACGGGGACGGGATCCTCACGTTCGACGATCTCCGCCTCAGTGCCGAACGCATGCTGGCGTGGGAGCAGGAGTCCCCGGGAGCGGCCCGAAGTCGCCTCGACCGGTTCGACACCGGGTTGCGCGCCTGGTGGGACCACCTGACGGTGCTGGACCGCAATGACGACGGTGAGATCTCGCCGGAGGAGTTCCTCAAGGGGTACGAGCGGGTGTTCCGCACCGACAGCGACGCCTACGGCCAGGCGGCCCGTTCAGGGGCGAGCGCCCGTTTCGATCTGGGCGACACCAACGGGGACGGTGTGATCGACGAGGAGGAATTCACCGCCCTGTTCCGGATCTCGTTCGGCATGCCGGGCCCGACCGCCGCCCAGGTGTTCTCGTCCTTCCTCCCCGACGGTGAGCGCACCCTGTCGAAGGACGTCTACGTACGGCACGCCATGGAGTTCCTCACCGGCGACGATCCCGACTCCCCGGGCTCCGGGCTGCTCGGACCGCTGCCCACGCCGAACGTGAACGCCTGACCATGTACTCCGACGACGTGGACAGCACTCTCCTGGCCAACGGCACGGTCGATGCCGGGCTGTCGGTGCGCACACGCGGGCGCACCCGGGTCGCACTGCACCGGATCGATGTCCCGGCCGGGGCCGACTCGGGATGGCACTACCACCCCGGCCCGGTCATCGCCGTGGTCGCGTCCGGCACGGTCACCCGGACCCTGGCCGACGGCACCGTGCAGACCACCGGTGCGGGCGGCGTCATCGTGGAGCTCGAAGGCCCCGACCGAGTACACCATTTCCACAATTACGGTCCGCGTCCGCTGACCATTTACGCCCTTTACCTTCCCCCCGCGGACGCTCCCTTGTTCTGTCCGGCACCAGCACCGGACCAGACCCCGGGGCCCGACCGGCCGGACAGCGAGCCGGGCTCACGGTAAGAGCCGGGTCCCGGCGGAGCACACACCGCCGCCGCCGACGGCGGCGGCCGGATCAGCGTCCCGCACGAGCGAGGTGCCCACTCCATGACCGGCTCTGGAACCGACCCGCTGAAGCCCTCCGCCCCGGAGCAGCCCCCGCCCCCGTCCACTCGACGAGGCCGGTACGGCAGGCGCTGTTCCGTCGCCGCCGGAGCCTGCGGCGCGCTGGCCCTCGCCGCGTGTGTGGGGGCCACGGCCGTATGGCGGGGCAGAAGAACAGCAGCTCTCGGTGACTCCCTGTTCGGAACGGCGGTGGTCTGCGGCGTGGTCGCCGCGCTGTGCGGCGTGCTGCTGGTCGCCCGCCCCTGGGCCGCCACTGCCCGCCGGGTGTGGCTGACGAGCGTGGCCTGCACCTTCGTGTGCCTCGTGGCGATGGTCGTCTGCTGGTCGGTCATCCTGCGCGACGAGGGCCGTGGCCGGGCCGCCGGCTCCATCGTGCGGGACGAGCGCAGCACCCGGGACTACCTCTCCCGTGCCATGCCCGGGGGGCGCGACCCGACCGTCATCCCCACCGGCGTCTATGTGGAGTCGATCGAGTTCACGAGCAGCAACAACGTGGCGGTTTCCGGCTATGTGTGGCAGCGCTACCCGCCCGACACGCCCAAGGACCTCACGCGGGGTGTCGTCTTTCCCGAGGCCGACCAGTCCTATCCGGAGGACAGGGACATCGCCTACGAGCGGACTGCCGCCGACGGGACGAAGACGACCGGCTGGTACTTCAGCGCCACCTTCAGGCAGCGGTTCGACTACCGCACCTACCCGCTGGACCGGCAGAACGTGTGGCTGCGCATGTGGCAGCCGGACTTCGACAAGGACGCCGTCCTCGTGCCCGACTTCTCCTCCTACCCGCCCTGGATCGACAAGGACCTGCTGGGCACGGACCCGCAGTTGGTGAGCGGCGAGTGGCACCCGATGTACACCGCGTACAGCTATGCCCGCTACGCCTATCCGAGCAGCTTCGGCCTCAAGCCGTACGCAGGGCCGGTCAGTTACCCGGACCTGTACTTCAACATGGTCTATGAGCGCAACTACACCGGGGCCGTCGTCGGGAACCTGGTGCCCGTCGCCCTCATCGCGCTGGTGGTGTTCGCTTCGCTGTTCGTCACCAGTCGTGACCAGAAGTTCGAGCTCTTCGGTTCGAACACCTTCGCCGTGATGGCGTTTCTGGTGACGATGCTTCTGGTGGTGGTCGTCGACCACAACGAAATCCGGTCGGTCTCGGCCGACGGGTCCGTGATGTACATGGAGTACGTGTTCTTCGGGCTCTACCTGCTGCTGCTCCTGGTCACGGCGAACGGCGTACTGATCGCCCTCGACCGGCCGGGCGAGATCCTCACGAAGCAGGGGAACCTGCCCGCCAAAGCGTTGTACTGGCCCCTGTTGGCCGTGATCGTGCTCGTCGCGACCGTCGCCGTGTTCTTCGGGGTGGGCTGGTGAGCGCTCAGTCCGTACTCGTCGAGCGCCAGGCAGTAGTTGAGGTCGACCTGGGCCGGTTGAGGAGACCGGGAGGTCAGAAGTACCGGCTGAACGGTGCGGTGTCCACGGCGAGTAGGCCGCTGAAGGGCTGGTCGAGCTGGTGAATGAGCAACACCATGAAAGTGATGAGGGCCGCGAGGCCCATCACCATCACCACGTGGGTGAGGCTCCGCTCCACCCCGAACAGGAACATGAACGCCACGGTGAGGATCCCGCCGATGATGAGCCCCACCCACAGCAGGGGCGAAAGCCCGCCCTCCACGTCGCCCTCCCGGCCCCGCCGGGCGTCGTCCAGTGTGCCGAGTTGGGCCAGGATCTCCTGAGACGTCGCCTGCTGCGAGGGCGTGGCGTCGGCGGGCAGCCGGCTGGCGACGCGCACCGCGCCCAGCAGGTCCCAGCCCCGCTGCCCCAGCGGCTCACGCGCCGCCATCGCGGGGAACTCCACGCTCACGACGTGCTGGGTGTATGCCTCGACGCCGGATCGCACGTCGTCCGCGTGCGGCTCGGGAAGGCCGTCGGTCAGCAGCCGCACCTGGTGCGCGGCGCTCGCCTCGGTCTGGACATGCCCTTCGGCGCCGGAGCGGGTGTCCCATACCGAGACCAGAGCGAGCCCGAGGACCAGCGCGTAGAGGACGCCCACCATCATCGAGATGTACTCGGCCACGTCCTCCCGCGGTTCGGCATCCGGGGCGGGCGGCCAGAAGCGGTGCCGCACCACCACACAGGCCGCGGCCAGCAGTGAAACGCCGAGGACAATGGCGAGGGTTTCTAGCATCGGGGCCGGGCTCCTGTCGGCTGCGGTGCGTCACGGCGGCTTCGGTCAACCCCGGCGGGATCCGAGCACGGCGGCCGCGACGGCACCGGGGATCAACACAAGAAAGAGCGCGGCGAGCAGGCCGAGGCCCGTGGGCCCCTCTCCTGAACGGTAGAAGCGGCCCAGGATCGACCGCCCTTCGTCCTGCCGCCGCGCCTCGGGGGCCACAGCGGTCCCCCTCGTGTCCGCACCGGCCACCGCGGCACCGGCCACCGCGGCACCCGCCACGGCCGCGCCGCCCACCGCTCCGGGAGGCGGCTCAGCGGGAGCAGCGGCCTCGCCTGCGGCCTCACCTGCGGCTTCAGGGGCGACGACGCCCGGGCCGATGCCAGGGCCGACGCCAGGGGCGGCACCGGGACCGACACCAGGCGCAGCGCCGGCACCGATCCCAGGAGCGGCACCAGGGCCGAGCCCAGGAGCGCCACCAAGACCCGGACCAGGCGCAGCGCCGGGACCCAAGCCAGGAGCGGCACCGGGACCGATACCAGGAGCGGCGATGCCGGGCGGGGGAAGCGGCGGCGGCAAGGCACCGGGCAGCAGCGGCAGCGGCACCGGCACCGCAGGCAGCGGGGCTCCGGCGGCAGGCGGTTCCACAGGCGGTGCGGGCGCCGGGAGAGGCCGAGCCTGGGGCGGCGGCGCCGGGAGCGGCCGCCCGGCCGCGCCTTCGAGCGCACCCGGCCGCCTCGGTGGTTTCCTGGGCACCACGGGCCGGCGGATCTCAAAGCGCCGGGAGGCACGCGCGGTGAGCCTCGGCGGCGGAACCGTGCCACCCGAGGCGCCGATCGTACGGGTCTTGTCGCTGCCTTCGGCGACCCCGGCGCTGATGTACGTTCCCGGATCGCGGCGCACCACCGTGCGGCAACCGGCGGACCGCCCAGGACGCAGCGAGGGCACGACTGCCCGTCCGCCTCCGCAGTCGATGTCCGCCCCGGTGAGCGACAGGTCGCTGACCCTGATGCCGTGGACCGGGCGGTTGCCCGTGTTCCGCACGTGATAGGTGACGGTCGCCCGCTGCCCCTGGACCGCCACGGCTTCGGACAGACCGAGGCCGCCCCCGATACCCGCGTACCCGGACGGTGCCCGAGCCACCGCGTGGGCGCGCAGGTACGGGATGTGCCCGGAGGCCCGGACCTGGCCGCTCCACGTGCCCGGCCGAGCCACCGTACGGGCCGTGCAGTGCGCGGAGCCGAGTCCGCGCAGCATGCGCAGCCGGTCGCCGCCGCCTGGGCAGCGGATCGCGACACCCGGAAGGCCCGGGTCGGTCACACGGACGTCGTGCAGGTCGGCGCCGCCCCGGTTGACGAGCCGGTACACCTTGATCACCGGGTGGCCGACCCGGATACCGGGGTGCATGGCGCCGAGCCCGGCACGGGAGTTCACGGTCACCCGGAGCGCCAGCCCGTTCCGGCCCGCGCCGTCGGCCACCGCCGGGCCCGCCGGGTCCGCGCCGACGATCACGATCGCGACGGATGGCGCCAGCACGCACAGCACGCGTCGGCGTGTGCGCCGCCGCCCCGCTCGACTTCGCCATCGGATGATCACATCAGCATCCTCAGGTCGGACGGCCCGCCGCGCGCCACACGGCGCGCCGCAGCACGCCCCCTCACGCCCCCAAGATCCCCCGGCTGCACGCACGGTGCCCCGGCCGCGTTCCAGAGGCTCACTGATGCCGAGCGTCCAGCACCTTCACGACGGCCTGCGTGCGGTCCGTGACGTCGAGCTTCAGAAAGGCGGCGCGCAGATGGTTCTTCACCGTCGGCTCCGAGATGTTGAGATCGCACGCGATACGACGGTTGGACAGCCCGCGCACGAGCAGCTCCACCACTTCCCGTTCGCGCTGCGTGAGACGGGCCTCGTGCAGCACGCGGGTCATGCCGTCGCACGGCCGCGTCAGGCCCTCGCTGCCCCGGACCCGGGCGGCGGGTGTCACCGCGTACGAACCCAGCAGGCCCTCCAGGCGGAGGACGATCCTGGTGAGGTCGTTCAGACACTCCGCCGCCGCCTCCATGAGGGCGTGCGTCGCCGGGTCCGGTTCCTGGCCGCGGTGGGGAGCGTGTGCGCCGCCGCAGGTGCTCACGCGTCCTCCTCGTCGCCGTTCACGCCCTGGGCAGCGCCCGCCGACCGGGCCTCGTGGTCACGGCCGGGAGTCGGCCTGCAGGAGGCTGGTGACCTCTGTGCGCAGGTCCCGCAGCAGGTGCTCAGCCATATCCTGGCTGAACCCGTGGCGGATCACGAGGCGCAGTACTCCAATGTGCTCAAGGTCGGGGGGCAGATGGTAGGCGGGGATCTGCCAGCCGTGGCGGCGCATGCGGTCGTGGATGTCGAAGACCGTCATCGCGTCCTCGCCGGGCCGGACGCGGATGCCGACCACCGGCAGATCAGCGCCGTCGGCGATCACCTCCAGGCCGGGAATCTGCGCGACCTCCTTCGCCAGGAAGCACGCCACCTCGCGGGAGGTGTGCTGCACCGCTCGGAACCCCTCGAAGCCCAGCCGCAGGAAGCTGTAGTACTGCGCGACGACCGGGGCGCCGGAGCGGGAGAAGTTGAGCGTGAAGGTCGGCACGCAGCCGCCGAGCAGCTCGCAGTCGAAGACGAGTTCCTCGGGGAGGTCCGCCCGGTCCTCCCAGACGATCCAGCCGACCCCCGGGTAGACGAGCCCGAATTTGTGGCCGGAGGCGTTGATCGACCGCACCCTCGGCAGCCGGAAGTCCCAGACGCGCTCGGGGTCCAGGAAGGGCGTGATGAAACCGCCGACGGCGGCGTCCACGTGGATCGGGACGTTCAGGTCCCGCTCGGCCTGCACCCGGTCCAGCCGCCCCGAGATCTCGGCCACCGGATCGTACTTGCCCAGGGCGCTGGAGCCGAGAATCGCGACCACGCCGATCGTGTTCTCGTCGCACGCCGCGGCCACCTCGTCCGGGTCGACGCAGTAGTCCGGCTCGCTGATGGGGACGTAGCGCGGCTCGACGTCCCAGTAGCGGCAGAACTTCGGCCAGCAGGTGTGCACTGCGGTGGACATGACCAGGTTGGGCCGGTCGGCCGCCAGTCCGGCGGCCCGGCGGCGGTTGCGCCACGCGAACTTCATCGCCAGGCCCGCGAGCATCGCCGCCTCGCTGGAGCCCGCCGTCGAAGCGCCGACGCCGACGCCGTCGGGGTCGTTCCACAGGTTGGTGAGGATGTTGACGCAGCGGGTCTCGATGTCCGCGGTCTGCGGATACTGGTCGTGGTCCATCAGGTTCCGGTCGAGACACTCCGCGATCAGCTCTCTCGCCTGCGGTTCCATCCAGGTGGTGCAGTACGTCGCCAGGTTGAGCCGGGCGTGGGACTCCAGGATCAGCTCATCGCGGATGAGGGCGCTCGCGGCGTCCGCCGTCATCGACTTCTGCGACAGCTGGAAGCGCGGCACCCCGTCGGGGGGCACCAGACCGCTGTACAGCGGGTTGACCGGCAGCACTTCCTCACGACGGTCGGCGTGAATAGGACGCAGCATGGCTGGCTTCTCCTTACGTCGGTTTCGGCAGCCGTCCGGCTGCCGGCTACAACTGCGCCAGCAACTCCTTCAGTTGCGGGATCGCGCTCTCGTCCAGCGGGAGCAGCGGGCGGCGCGGTTCCCCGACGTCGAGACCTTGGAGCGCGAGTCCGGCCTTGACCGTCGTGGGCAGCCCGCCCGCCAGGAGAAAGCGCAGCAGCGGCAGCAGCCGGTAGAACCGCTTGCGGGCGTCGGTGAGGTCGCCGGCGCGGACGGCCTCGTAGAACGCCAGGATCTCGGCGGGGAACAGGCAGGGCGCGGCCGTGCACCAGCCCGCGGCGCCCGCGGCGAACGCTTCGAGCGCCAGCGGGTTGCTTCCGTTGAAGAACGGCAGCCGGCCGTCCGTCAGCTCGTGGAGCCGGTGCATGCGCTGCACGTCGCCCGAACTCTCCTTGACCATCGTCACGTTGTCGATGTCGGTGGCCAGCCGGACCAGCAGTTCGGGCGGCATGTCGATGCCGCTCGTCGCCGGGTTGTTGTAGACCATGACCGGGATGTCGATCGCCTCGGCGATCGCGCCGTAGTGCCTGACGATCTCCCGCTCCGAGAGTTTCCAGTACGAGACGGGCAGCACCATCACGACGTCCGCGCCGGACCGCTCGGCGAACCGGGCCCGCCGGACCGAGCCCTGGGTGGTCAGGTCGGAGATGCCGACCACCGTCGGCACCCGGCGCGCCACGGCGTCCAGGGACGTCTCCGCGACCTGGCACCACTCGGTGTCGCTCAGGTAGGCGCTCTCCCCGGCGGACCCGAGCGGCGCGATCCCGTGCGCGCCGGACGCGACCAGCCGCTCGATCAGGGTGCGCAGCTTGTCCGCGTCCACGGCGTCGTCGGACCGCCGGAACGGCGTGACCGGATAGGCGATGATCCCTCCGAGCTTCGGGCCCGCCATGTCACACTCCTCCCTCGATGGGGATCGTGTGCTGGTCGGCGGCCCCCGAGACGTCCGGCGGGGCCGCGTCGATGCAGTCGTCGTGTCCGTTGCGCAGCGCTCGGCGCGCGTAGTACGCGAAGGCCGCCTGGTGTCGTTTGGGCGTGGAGACCCAGTCGTGCGCCTCCACGGCCAGGAGTTCGTCCACCGGCTTGATGTCACCCGCGGCCATCGCGAGGAGTTGCAGCCTGGCCGCACGTTCGAACAGCACCGCGAGCACGCACGCCTCCTCGACGGAGGAACACGCCACCAGCTGGCCGTGGTGGGCGAGCATCAGCGCCTTCTTGTCCCCCAGGGCCCCGGCGATCAGTTCACCCTCTTCGTTCCCGACCGGAATTCCCGGCCATTTCGGCAGGAAGGCGCAGTCCTCGTAGAGGGGGCAGGTATCCATGTGGGAGAGATTCAGCGGAATTTCCAGCATGGAGAGCGCCGACACGTAAGGCGGATGGGTGTGGATGATGCAGTTCACGTCCGGACGGGCCCGGTAGACCCAACTGTGAAAGCGATTGGCCGGATTCGCCATCCCGCCGCCTTCGAGAACATTGAGGTCCTCGTCCACCTTGAGCAGATTCCACTCGGTTATCTCGTCGAAACCGAGCCCGAGGCGCTGCGTGTAGTACGTCCCCGGCGCCTCGGCGCGTGTGGTGATCTGTCCGGACAGCCCGGAGTCGTGCCCCATGTGGAAGAGGATCCGGCAGGTCAGCGCCAACTTCTGGAGTTTTGTCCAGGTGTTGTCGGTGATCGCGCTCTGCATGCGTTCCTGGGCGAGCCGCACCAGGTCCGACTTGCGGGCGTCGAAGGATTCGCCCATGGCCGCGTCTCCTCTGCTCATTCACGGGAACCCCCTCCGCGATCCTGAGCCAGAAAATGAGCGACCGCCACCCGGAATCGGGCTCCCCTTCCTCCGTACTAGGCAATTCGTATCAGATTTGCCCGATGCCCGAGCCGGTGAAATTGTGGGCGCGGAAAGTGAACGATGAAATCCCCTTGAGGAGTGGCACATTGTCTGCGCTGACCGAGAGCATCACTGTGGGCCGCCTCGAGGCCGACCCCTATCCGATCTACGGCCGGCTGCGCGCCGAGGAGCCCGTGGCGTGGGTGCCCGCCGTGGGCGCGTGGCTCGTCACGCGCTGGGACGACGTGCGGCACGTGCTGACGAGCCCGGAGTCGTACACCACCACCAACGACGCCTCTCCGCTGTCCACGTACTGCGGATCGCAGAACGTGCTGAACCAGGAGGGCGACCGGCACGCCGCGATCCGCAAGGCCGTCGGCGACCGCTTCCGTCAGGAGACGGCCCCCGCCGTCACGGCCCACGCCCGGAGCGTCGCCGCGCGGCGGCTGGGCGACCTCGCCGACCGGGACCACGCCGATCTGATGGCCGAGTACTTCGAGCCGGTCTCCGTGGAGACGGCGTCCTGGCTGCTCGGCCTGGACGCGGTCGACGGCGTCGACACCGCCACCCTCACCCGCTGGTCGACGGGCCTGACGGCGGCGCTGTACAACCCGACCAAGGCCGGGGCGGCACACGTGACCGGCGCGGCCGTGTCGGGCGCAATGGACCGGACGCTGACGCCGCACCTGGCACGGCTGCTCGACCAGCCGGACGACTCGCCGCTGTCGGCGTTGGTGCATGCCGCGGGCCCGGCGGACGACGCGTCGTGGGGTGTGCACCAGACGCTTGCCACCGTCAGGATGATGACGAGCGCGGTCCGGGAGCCGGGCTGGCTCGCGGGAAACACCCTGCATGCCCTGCTCACCCACCCGGAGCAGATGGACGCGCTGCGGGCAGACCCCGGGTTGCTGGACGCCGCGGTGTACGAGGGGATCCGCTGGGCCGCCCCGGTCGGTGCCGTCGGCCGGCTCACGACGAAGCCCCTCGTGCTGGGAGGGCAGGAGCTGCCCGCCGGTGCGCCTGTGGCGCCCGGCATCGCCTCGGCCAACCGGGACGAGGCCGCCTTCCCCGCCGCCGACCGGTTCGACCTGCTGCGCGCCCGCACCACCACACCCCTGTCGCTCGGTCTCGGCCGGCACGAGTGCCTCGCCGCCCACGTCGTCCCTGCCATCGTCGAGGGCGCGCTGCGTCAACTCCTCGAACGCTTCCCGGAACTCCACCTGGAACAGGACGTGCGGCCGTACGGCTGGAAGTTCAGGAAGCTCGACACGCTGCCGGTCGGCTGGCGTGACCGGTCCGCGGCCGGTGCCTGAGGGGGTGGCAGGAGGGCCCGCCCCCGGAGAAGAACCGCGAGGTGCTTGACCGGCCCGCCCCAGACGTGATCATGGGCAGGTGTCCCGTTTCCACAAGGCGCTGAACGGTCTGCTCATCGCTTGTCCGAGCGTGGTCCTGGCCGGCTGCGGCCTGTTCGCCTCCCCTGCGGATACATCGAGCACACCGGCCTTCCACAACGCCGCCGAGTGGCCTCCGCGCATCGGGCCCGCCGGAGCGGGCCGTCGTGACGTCGGCCCCGACGAACCCGTCACCGTGTCCCTTCGCGATCGCGATGCCGGGATCCGCCTCACCGATGTGACACTCACCGATGCCGCCGGGCGGCGCCTGGCGGGTGACCTCAGCCCTGACGGCTCACGGTGGCGCAGCACCGGCTCGTTGACCGCGGGGCTCGTTGACCGCGGGCAGCCGCCACACCGTCCGGGTCGACGCGGAGGACGGCAACGGTGTCCCGGCGCGCTGGACCACACGGTTCGCGACCGCGTCGGCCGGCAGAACGGTCAATGTCACCTTCGGTCCCGCAACGGGCACCTACGGCGTCGGTCAACCGATCACGGCTGAACTCAGCGTCCCCTTCGGCAGGGAGAAGGCCCGGGCCCGCGCTCTGGTCGAGCGTGCCCTGACGGTCACGTCCCGGCCGCGGGTCGAGGGCTCCTGGCACTGGATCAACGACCGGGAACTGCACTACCGCCCGAGGAACTACTGGCCCGCCCACGCGCGCGTGGACGTACGCGCGGAGCTGCGAGGCGTCAAGGTGGGCGACGGCCTGCACATGGGGCGCGCCCGGCCCGTGAGCGTCACCATCGGCAGCCGGTTCGAAGCCGTCACGGACGCCGGCGCCCACTCGATGACGGTGAAGCGCGACGGGAAGGTCGTCAGAGTCATCCCGGTCACCACCGGCAAGCCTGGCTTCTACACGCGCAACGGCATCAAAGTCGTCCTGGACAAGCGGCGCTCCGTGCGCATGCGCGGCACGACCATCGGGATCCCGGGAAACAGCCCGGACGCGTTCGACCTCAACGTGCGTCACGCCGTCCGCGTCACCCGGAGCGGTGAGTTTCTGCACGCCGCTCCGTGGTCCACCGGGGCGCAGGGGCGCGCCAACGTCAGCCACGGATGCACGGGCATGAGTGAGCGGAATGCCGCCTGGTTCTTCGAGAACGTACGCGAAGGAGACGTCGTGGAGGTGCGCAACAGCCGCGGCGCCCGCATGGCTGTCTTCGGCAACGGATACGGCGACTGGAACCTGCCCTGGGCCACATGGCATGCCGGCAGCGCGCTGTCCGCGGGCCCGGCGAGCCGTTCGGCCCCTCCCGCCCCCGCCCGCCTGCGCCCGCAGAGTCACTGAACCCGGGTCACCTGACCGGCTCAGCAGTACCGTACGCGCGGGTCGGGGTGACCGTAGGTTCGGCGACATGGGTGGAAAGCCATGGATCCGGAGCGTGATCGCGGTGCTCGGTTGCGTGCCGGCCCTCGGCGCCTGCGTCGGCAGCGACGCAGTGACCTCGGCCGCCGACTCCACGGCGGCGGCACGGCCCGCGTCGTCCGTGTCGCCCGGGCCGCCCGCGGTCGAGCCGTTCCCGTCGGTGCCCGCCGTCGAGGACTGCCGGGAAGCCCTCAAGGTGGACTGCTACACCCCGGACATGGTGCGCCGGGCATACGGCGTCGACAGGCTCAACGCCCAGGGCCTGACCGGCAAGGGCCGCACCGTCGCCGTCTTCGCCGGGTACGCTCCGCCCACCCTGGAGAAGGATCTGCGCGAGTTCAGCCGCGCGATGGAGCTGCCCGAACCGCACCTGACCGTCCGGAAGATCAACTCCGGCGTGACCCCCGCCCCGTTCGACCCCTCCAACCCGGCCATGATCACGGCCTCGATGGAGACCACCCTCGATGTGCAGATGGTGCACACGATGGCGCCGGACGCGAAGATCGTCGTCGCGGAGTACGCCCAGGCCGCCTTCCCCCGTCGCTTCAGTTCCTCCTCCGCCTCCCCGGAGGACGGGAAGAAGAGCGGCGAGCAGGACGCCGAGGCGTACCCCGAGCTCCTGGCCGCGATCGTGCGGCAGGACGACCCCGACGTCATCTCCCTCAGCGTGGGCGACAACGAGTACCGGGCGGCGGGCGACACCGGCGCACCCGTGGCCGCGTACCGGCGAGCGAGCAGGTCCTTCGCCGAGGTGCTGCGCGGCGGCACGACCTTGGTGTCCGCAGCCGGCGATGCGGGCGCCGCCCCACCCATCGGTCCGGACAACACCCGGGTGCGCTCCGTCAGTTGGCCCGCCTCCGACCCCAGCTTCCTCAGCCTGGGCGGCAGCCGCCTGCACCTGGACGCCCGGGGCAGGCGCACCGGCCCGGACACCGTGTGGAACGACAGCGCGCAGGGCCGCGGGGCCACCGGCGGCGGCCCCTCGCAGACGTTCACCCGGCCCGCCTACCAGGACGGTGTCCGCGGCGTGGTGGGTGAGCGGCGCGGCACCCCCGACATCTCCATGGACGCCGCGACCTCCGGCGGCACCCTGATCTACCAGAGCCTCCTCCCGGCCGGGCCCGGCTGGGTGCCGATCGGCGGCACCAGCGAGGCCGCCCCGCTGTTCGCCGCCGTCGTCGCCCTCGCCGACGAGAAGGCCGGCCGCCGCCTCGGCGACATCCACGACGAGCTCTACCGGCTCGCGAAGGACCCGCGGGGCGGGATCGTCGACATCACCGAGGGCGACAACGGCCCGGACGGCTTCGCCGCCGCCAAGGGCTACGATCTCGCCTCCGGCCTGGGCACCATCGACGCCGCCACCTTCGTGCCCGCCCTCGCCCGCCTCGCCGACGGCTGAACCCGCCGGCGCCGGCGCCCCGCACGCGGGCAGGCGCGGCCCTCTGTCGCTCCGCCGGGCCGCCGTCCTATGATCCGGGCCGGCCCGTCCTGGGAGGACCGTTGGCTGTCGGACCCGCGACCAGTGAAACCGTGTACGAACCCGTGCCCTTCTGGGCCAAGATCCCGCACGGCGTGTGGCTGAAGGAGGCCACCTCCGTCGCCGTCGACTCCGAGGACCGCGTCTACGTCTTCAACCGCGGCAACATGCCCGTGCTGGTCCTCGACCTGGACGGGCAGGTCGTCGACATGTGGGGCAACGACACCCCGTTCGCCGGAACGGAGGTGTTCGAGGACCCCTATGGCAACGCGATGCCGCGCTGGAAGGGCTGCCGCTTCCAGCGGGCGCACGCCATCACCGTCGATCCCGAGGACCACCTCTGGCTGGTGGACGACATCGGCAACCGGATCACCAAGACCGACCGCAAGGGCAACACCCTGCTCACCCTCGGCACGGGACATCCGTCCGGCTTCCAGAGCGGTGAGCCCTTCAACCGCCCCACCGACGTGGCGATATCGCCCCGCACCGGCGACGTCTTCGTGTCCGACGGATACGGCAACTCCCGCGTCCACCGCTTCGACGCCCGGGGCGCCCACCTGATGTCGTGGGGCGAACCCGGCACCGGCCAGGGCCAGTTCAGCCTGCCGCACGGCGTCACGCTGTTCGGCGACGACGCGGTGCTCGTCTGCGACCGCGAGAACCACCGGGTCCAGGTCTTCTCCCTGGACGGCGAGTTCCGCACGTCCTGGCACGCCCACAAGGCGGTCGCCGCCTGTACGGGCCGGGGCGCGGACACGAACGTGTACGTCGCCGAGCAGGGTCCGCCGCCGGTGCAGCGGGGCGTGCCGGGCCTCGGCCACAGGATCCAGGTCTACGACCGGGAGGGACGGTTCGTGACGCGCTTCGGCGCCGACCTGCCCGGCGAGGCCCCCGACCGGTTCAACTGGCCGCACAGCGTCGCCGTGGACTCCGAAGGCAGCGTCTACGCCGCGGAGGTGTCGTACACCGAGGAGGGCAGCAGGCTGACGCCGCCGCGCGAGCTGGTGAGCCTGCGCAAATGGCGACGGACGAGCGGCTAGTACGCGAGTGGACAGAAAGCGCAAGCGGACAGCAAGGCTTGCGCTAATCTTGCGTACATGACGCGACGACTTGCTCAAGTGGCCAAGAAGGTCGGGGTCAGCGAGGCCACGGTCAGCCGGGTGCTCAACAACAAGCCCGGCGTCTCGGAGTCCACCCGCCAGGCCGTCCTTTCCGCTCTCGACGTGCTCGGCTACGAACGGCCGACGCAGTTGCGCGGGGAGCGCGCCCGCCTTGTGGGGCTGGTGCTTCCGGAGCTCCAGAACCCGATCTTCCCCGCGTTCGCCGAGGTCATCGGCGGCTCGCTCGCCCAGCAGGGGCTGACGCCGGTGCTGTGCACGCAGACCAAGGGCGGCGTCTCCGAGGCGGACTACGTGGAGCTGCTGCTCCAGCAGCAGGTGTCGGGCGTGGTCTTCGCGGGCGGTCTGTACGCGCAGGCGGACGCGCCGCACGACCACTACAAGCGACTCGCGGCGCGGAACATCCCGGTGGTCCTGGTGAACGCGGCGATCGAGCACCTCGGCTTCCCCGCGGTGTCGTGCGACGACGCCGTGGCCGTCGAGCAGGCATGGCGTCATCTCGTCTCGCTCGGCCACGCACGCATCGGCCTGGTGCTCGGCCCCGCCGACCACATGCCCTCGCAGCGCAAGCTGGCCGCGGCCCGCGCCCTCGCCGAGGCGGCGGGGGAGCCGCTCGGCGACGAGCGGGCTCGGGGGGGGGGGAGCCGCTCGGCGACGAGCGGGTGGCGCGGGCGATGTTCTCGCTGGAGGGCGGCCAGGCCGCCGCGACCCGGCTCCTGGAGGCGGGGGTCACGGGCATCGTCTGCGCCAGCGACCCGCTCGCGCTCGGCGCGGTGCGCGCCGCCCGCAGGCGCGGCCTCGACGTGCCGCGCGACGTCTCGGTGGTCGGCTTCGACGACTCGGCGTTCATGAACTGCACCGAACCGCCGCTCACCACGGTCCGCCAGCCGATCGAGGCGATGGGCCGGGCCGCGGTGGAGATCCTCACCCTGCAGATCGCCGGGAGCGCGGTGCCGTCCGAAGAGCTGCTCTTCGAGCCGGAGTTGGTGGTGCGGGGGTCGACGGCACAGGCGGCACGCGGCTGACCGCACGCCCGCCCGAGGCACGCCCCCCGGGGCGCGCCCGCCTACTGGGCGAGCGCGCCCCACCCCCCTCGTACTGTCAAATATTTGCGAGTTCTGCTCGACATATTGCGGCCCTGTGCCGACGGTGCTTGAGTAAGCGCCGTCGCACAGCGCTCCGCTGTGGGCTTCCCCAGCTCCTGCCATGCCCTGCCCCGCTCACGGGCGGTGGCGCTGCCCAAAAGGGGTCCACCGATGAGAAGCTCAGCTCCGGGATACGCCGCCCCCGCCCCCGCCGCCGCACCGCCACGGCCGCCCTCGCCTCCGCGCTCGCCCTGACCGCGCTCGCCGCCTGCGGCACCAGCAGCAGCGACGACGGCGGTGGGGGCGGCGACGCCGCGGACGCGGCCGACGCGGGCTCCCCGCTGGACCCGCGGACCAAGGTCGAGTTGACCATCGACTGCATGCCGCCGGCCGCCGAGAAGGCCGAGCTCAAGCAGTGGAAGGAAGACGTCGAGGCGTTCAACGAGAAGTACCCGAACGTCACGGTCAAGGGCAAGCAGACCGACCCGTGCCTGGAGCCGCCGCGGTTCACGGCGATGCTCAAGGCCAAGTCCCAACCCGACGTGTTCTACACGTACTTCACCGATCTCCAGCAGGTGCTCGACAACGACGGCGCCGCCGACATCAGCGCGTACGTCAATGACAGGACCGTGCCCGCGCTCGGCGACATGGACCCCGACGTCCTCGACGTGATGAAGAAGGACGGCAAGCTCTACGGCCTGCCCTACAGCAACTACACGATGGGGCTGCTGATCAACCGGCCGCTCTTCGAGAAGGCCGGCCTCGACCCCGACAAGCCGCCCACCACCTGGCCACAGGTGCGGGCGGCGGCGAAGAAGATCTCGGCGCTCGGCGACGGCGTCGCCGGATTCGGCGAGTACAGCGCGGGCAACAACGGCGGCTGGCACTTCACCGCCACCGCCTACGGCCTCGGCGGCGGCATCGTCGACGAGGGCGGCACCAAGGCCGACTTCAACAACGCCACCGGCAAGCGGATCCTCGACAACCTCAAGGCCATGCGCTGGGACGACGACAGCATGGGCAAGACGCAGCTGCTGAAGTGGGGCGACCTGCAGAAGCAGATGGCGTCCGGCAAGCTCGGCATGTTCATCGCGGCGCCCGACGACATCACGTACATGGTGCAGAACCTCGGCGCCGAGTACGCCGACTACGGGATGGCGCCGATCCCAGGGCAGCGGGCCACGCTGTTCGGCGGCAACGACTACATGATCAAGAAGGGCGTCTCGTCCGACAAGGTGAAGGCCGCGATCGCCTGGATCAACTTCAAGTTCCTCACCCCCGGCAAGGGCCAGTTCGACTGGGCCCGCACCAAGGCGGACGGCCTGCCCGTCGGGCTGCCGCAGCCCAACTTCTGGACCGGCGCGACGAAGACGGACGACGACAAGGCCCGGGCCACCAGCTCCACCATGCCCGTCGCCAACTTCAAGGCGTTCACCGACCATCCCGTCCAGGGCAAGCCCGAGCCGCCCAAGGCGCAGGAGATCTACAAGGTGCTCGACACGGCCATGTCGGCCGTCCTCACCAACGAGGACGCCGACACCGGCAAGCTGCTCGACACCGCGGAGAAGCAGGTCAATCAGATCCTGGCGAACCAGTAGGGGGACGTCGTGCCGGCCCCCACCCTGGCGAAGCGGCAGGCGCTCAAGCGCAACCTGACCGCCCACGGCTTCCTCATCGGCGCCGTGCTGTGCTTCTCGTTCTTCTCCTGGTATCCGATGGTCAGGGAGTTCTTCCTCGCGTTCGAGAAGCGCGAGGACGGCGCGACCGTCTGGGCGGGCTGGTCCAACTTCACGTACATCTTCAACGACCCGGCCTTCTGGCAGGCGTGGCGCAACACCCTGCTGTTCACCGGGCTCGCGCTGCTCCTCGGCTTCGTCGTGCCGTTCGTGGTCGCCCTGGTGCTCAATGAATTCCGGCACGGCCGGGGCTATTTGCGACTCCTTGTCTATCTGCCGGTGATGCTGCCGCCGGTGGCGTCGGTGCTGCTCTTCAAGTACTTCTACGACCCCGGGTACGGCCTGTTCAACCGGATGCTCGGCGCGGTGGGCCTGCCGGAGCAGCAGTGGCTGCAGTCCACCGACACGGCGATGCTGTCCGTGGTGATCGCCGCGACCTGGATGAACATGGGTGGCGCGACCCTGATCTATCTGGCCGCGCTCCAGGGCATTCCGGGCGAACTGTACGAGGCCGCGGAGCTGGACGGCGCGGGGATCCTCCGCAAGATCTGGCACGTCACGATCCCGCAGACCCGCCTTGTCCTCTCGCTGATGCTGCTCATGCAGATCATCGCGACGATGCAGGTCTTCGTGGAGCCGTTCCTGCTGACCGGCGGCGCGGGCCCGGAGGGGGCGACCCTGACCGTCGTCCAGCTCATCTACCAGTACGCCTTCACCTTCAACAACTACGGCAGCGCGGCCGCGCTCGGCCTGGTGCTGCTGGTCCTGCTGGCCGCGTTCTCAGCGGCGTACGTCCGGCTGAGCCGCGTGAGCGAGGAGTGAGGGAGCCCGCGATGACGACACGCACACTGATCTCCCCCGCCCAACTCGCCCGCCCGCGCGGCAGGTTCCTCTACTGGGCCGCCTTCGTCCTGGTCCTGGTGGTCTTCACCCTGGTCTTCGTCGGACCGCTCTACTGGATGGTCACCAGTGGGCTGAAGTCCCCGCAGGAGTTCGCCCGGACCCCGCCCACGCTGGTCCCCAAGGACGCCCACCTCGGCAACTACGCGGATGCCTGGGGGGTGATGGACCTGGCGAAGCTGCTCGGCAACACGCTGTACTACGCGCTCGGCGCCCTCGCCTTCCAGCTCGTGTTCGACGTGGCGGCCGCCTACTCGCTGTCGAAGCTGCGGCCGGTGCTCGGCAACGTGATCCTCGGCGCGATGCTGGTCACCCTGATGATCCCGGCGACCGTCCTCGTCGTACCGCAGTATCTGACCGTCCTCGACGTGCCGATCGTCGAGCGGAACCTCGTCAACTCGCCCTGGGTGATCTGGCTTCCTTCGGTCACCAACGCCTTCAACATCTTCCTGCTCAAGCGGTTCTTCGACTCGATCCCGCGCGAGCTGCTCGACGCGGCCGCCATCGACGGGGCCTCGCCGCTGCGCACCCTGCGCTCGGTGGTCCTGCCGATCTCCCGGCCGATCCTCGGCGTCGTGTCGATCTTCGCGGTGGTCGGGGTCTGGAAGGACTTCCTCTGGCCCATGCTCACGCTGCCCGACCCGGGCAAACAGACGATCAACGTCGGGATCTACTCGCTCGCCGCGAGCGTCACCGAGAACTGGCTGCTCGCGGCCCTCGTCATCGCCTCCCTGCCGACCCTTGTGATCTTCCTGGTGTTCCAGCGTCACATCATGAGCGGACTGACCGCCGGAAGCCTCAAGGGCTGATCCGGCGGGCCGCCGGCCCCGCGCACCCGAGCCCCGCCCCGGCCGGCGGCGGGGTCCCCCTGCCCGAAAGGACCGTCACCGTGGCAGCCACGCACCCGACCACCCCCGACTCCGACTGGTGGCGCTCCGCCGTCATCTACCAGGTGTACGTACGCAGCTTCGCCGACGGCGACGGCGACGGCACCGGAGACCTGGCGGGGGTGCGCGCCAAGCTGCCGTACCTGGCCGAACTCGGCGTGGACGCCCTGTGGTTCAGCCCCTGGTACCTGTCGCCGATGGTGGACGGCGGCTATGACGTGGCCGACTACCGGGTGATCGACCCGGCCTTCGGCACGGTCGCGGAGGCCGAGAAGCTGATCGCGGAGGCGCGGGCGCTGGGCATCCGCACCATCGTCGACATCGTCCCGAACCACGTGTCCGACCAGCACGTCTGGTTCCGGGCCGCGCTCGCGGCGGGCCCCGGCAGCCCCGAGCGCGAGCTGTTCCACTTCCGCCCCGGCCGCGGCGCGGGCGGTGAACTGCCGCCCAACGACTGGCCCTCGCAGTTCGCCGCGACCGCCTCCGCCTGGACGCGGGTCGCGGACGGCGAGTGGTATCTGCATCTGTTCGCGCCCGAGCAGCCCGACCTCAACTGGGCCCACCCGGCGGTCCGTCAGGAACACGAGGACGTGCTGCGCTTCTGGCTGGAGCGCGGGGTCGCGGGCGTACGGATCGACTCCGCGGCGCTGCCCGCCAAGGATCCCGCGCTGCCCGACTTCGTCGAGGGCCGCGACCCGCACCCCTTCCTGGACCGCGACGAGCTGCACGACATCTACCGCTCCTGGCGTGCCGTCGCCGACGAGTACGGCGCGATCTTCGTGGGCGAGGTGTGGCTGCCGGACTCCGAGCGCTTCGCCCGCTATCTGCGCCCCGACGAGCTGCACACCGCGTTCAACCTGTCCTTCCTGAGCTGCCCCTGGGACGCGGCGCGGCTGCGGACGTCCGTCGAGGAGACCCTCGCCGAGCACGCCCCGGTCGGCGCGCCCGCGACCTGGGTGCTGTGCAACCACGACGTGACGCGCACGGTGACCCGCTACGGCCGCGCGGACACCGGTTTCGACTTCGCCACCAAAGCCTTCGGCACCCCCACCGACCTGGCGCTCGGCACCCGCAGGGCGCGGGCCGCGGCGCTGCTCTCGCTCGCCCTGCCCGGTTCGGTGTACGTCTATCAGGGCGAGGAGCTGGGCCTGCCGGAGTACGAGGTGCCGCTGGGCCGGATCCAGGACCCGATGCACTTCCGCTCCGGCGGCAGCGATCCGGGGCGCGACGGGTGCCGGGTGCCGCTGCCGTGGGAGGCGGACGCGCCGTACGCGGGCTTCGGTTCGGCCGCGGAGCCGTGGCTTCCGCAGCCCGCCGACTGGTCCTCGTACGCGGCAGACCGGCAGTCCGCCGACCCGTCGTCGATGCTCGCCCTGTACCGCGCGGCGCTGCGGATCCGGCGCACCCTGCCCGGCTTCGGGGACGGCCCGCTGACCTGGCTGCCGGCGCCGGACGGGGTGCTTTCGTTCGCCCGCGCCGACGGCCTGGTGTGCGTGGTCAACCTGGCCGCCGCGCCCTGCGCACCGCCCGCTCACACGAGCCTCCTGCTGGCCAGCGGCCCCCCGGACGACGAGGGGCGGCTGCCGCAGGACACGGCGGTCTGGCTGCGGGTCTGACCCGTGGCGGGGCCGCCGCCCCCCACCCCACTGGAGAGAGGTATGTCATGCGCACCTCATATTCGCCGTTACGGCGCGGCCGCAGAGCGGTACCGCTCGGCGCGGCGCTCGGTCTCGCGGCAGGGCTGCTGACCGCGCTCGCACCCGCCGCGCAGGCGGCCGACGACTCGTCGCGGGCCCGGGCCGCGGTCGCAGGCGCCACCGTGCCCTTCACGTCCGTCGAGGCGGAGAGCGCCACGTCCAACGGCACGCGGATCGGGCCCGACTACACCCAGGGCACGGTGGCCTCCGAGTCCTCGGGCCGGCAGGCGGTCCGCCTCGCCACGGGACAGCACGTCGAGTTCACCCTGCCCAGGGCGGCCAACGCGGTGAACGTCGCGTACAGCGTGCCGGACGGCCAGTCTGGCTCCCTCGCGGTGTACGTCAACGGCGTCAAGCTCGACAAGTCGCTCGCCGTGACGTCGAAGTACAGCTATGTCGACACGCCCTGGATCCAGGGATCCAAGACGCACCACCTCCTGGACAACGCTCGGCTGCTGTTCGGCCGGAACGCGGGCGCCGGGGACAAGGTCCGCCTTGAGGCCACCGGCGCCCAAGTGACCGTCGACGTCGCCGACTTCGAGCAGGCCGCGGCGCCGGGCACGAAGCCCTCGGGGGCGGTGTCGGTGACCGACAAGGGCGCCGACCCCTCGGGGCAGGGCGACTCCACGCAGGCGTTCCGCGAGGCGATCGCCGCGGCGAAGGGGGGCACGGTGTGGGTGCCGCCGGGCGAGTTCAGGCTCACCCAGTCCCTCAACGTCGACAACGTACAGATCAAGGGCGCGGGCCACTGGTACTCGGTCGTGCGGTCCTCGCGCTTCGTCGACCAGTCGAGCGCGCCCACCGGCAAGGTCGGCCTGCACGACTTCGCGGTGATCGGCGAGGTCACCGAGCGCGTCGACGGCAACCCGGACAACTTCGTGAACGGCTCGCTCGGCCCGAACTCGGCCGTGTCCGGGATGTGGCTGCAGCATCTCAAGGTCGGCATGTGGCTGATGGGCAACAACGACAACCTGGTCGTCGAGAACAACCGGTTCCTCGACATGACGGCCGACGGGCTCAACCTCAACGGCACCGCGCGCGGGGTGCAGGTGCGGAACAACTTCCTGCGCAACACCGGTGACGACGCCCTCGCGATGTGGTCCCTGAACACCACGAACAGCGACTCTGCGTTCCTCGCCAACACGATCTCCCAGCCCAATCTGGCCAACGGCATCGCGATCTACGGCGGCCGGGACATCACCGTCAAGGACAACCTGGTCCTCGACACCAACGCCCTCGGCAGCGGCATGGCCATCTCCAACCAGAAGTTTCTCGACCCGTTCTTCCCGCTGGCCGGCACGATCACGGTGTCCGGCAACACGCTGGTGCGCACGGGCGCGATGAACCCCAACTGGAACCACCCGATGGGCGCTCTGCGCGTGGACGCGTACGACAGCGCCATCGAGGCGACGGTCGACATCACCGACACGGTGATCACCGACAGCCCATGGAGTGCGTACGAGTTCGTCTCCGGCGGCGGTACGGGCAAGGCCGTACGCAATGTGACCATCGACAGGTCGACGGTGGACAAGGTCGGCACGGTCGTGGTGCAGGCCGAGACGCCGGGAGCGGTGCGGATGGCCAACGTCAAGGCGTCGTCCGTGGGCGCCGCGGGGATCTACAACTGCCCCTACCCGTCCGGCTCGGGCACCTTCACGCTGACCGACGGCGGCGGCAACTCCGGCTGGGACAGCGTCTGGGAGGACTGCTCGACCTGGCCGAAGCCGGGCGGCGGCAACCCCGACCCCGACCCGAAGCGCAACCTCGCCAAGGGCCGCCCCGCCACCGCGACCGGCTCCGCCGACGTCTACACCCCCGGCAAGGCGGTCGACGGCGACGCCGCGACGTACTGGGAGTCCACCAACAACGCCTTCCCGCAGTCGATCACGGTCGACCTCGGCAAGGCGGAGCCGGTCCGCAGGCTCGTCCTGAAGCTGCCGCCGCCCGCCGCCTGGGAGGCCAGGACGCAAACCCTGTCGGTCCAGGGCAGCACCGACGGCTCCGGCTACAGCACCCTGGTGGGCTCCCAGGGCTACCGCTTCGACCCGGCGAGCGGCAACACGGTGACGATCGACGTACCCGCGTCGGCGCCGAACGTCCGGCATCTGCGCCTGCACGTCACCGCCAACACGGGGTGGCCGGCGGGGCAGTTCAGCGAGGTGGAGGCTTACTTGAGCTGACCGTCCGGCGCGTTGCGCCCGGCCGGGCGAGGAGGTCACTGAACTCCCTCTGCCAACGGCCTACTTCAGCCTCCATACGACGCCCTGGCGTGCGCCTGCCGCCAAGTCCCGCTCAGGCGGCGCCCGTTCGCGTGGCCGTGACCGTCACCGTCGCGTAGCGCATCGTGAAGCCGCCGCCCAGGGCGTCGACGGCGGCGCCGATGCCGGTGAGCAGTTCGCGCAGCGTGGCCTGCGGGAGCTGGCTGTTGCCGCCGTGCGTGGGCAGTTGGTCGAGCCACTGGTCGCGGGTGTAGACGTGCTCCCAGTCGTGCCGCCACTGTTCCGGCGCGTCGAACGCCCCCGTCTGCCGCATGCCGTCGACCGCCCGCGACGACAACGGTTCGTACGCGGTGAGCGGCGGCCCGGCCCAGGGGTTGAGCGGTGCGTCGGGGAGCACGCGCCGGTGCACCTCGTCGAAGGCTTCGCGTACGTCGGGGGCGGGGTCGAACACGTTCCAGAACACGGCCAATCGGCCGCCCTGGCGCAGCACCCGAGCCGCGTTCGCCGCGCCCGCGACCGGGTCCACCCAGTGCCAGGTCTGCGCGGCGATCACCGCGTCGAAGGTCCGGCCCGCCGGGTCCCACTCCTCGAAGGCGGCCACTTCGGCCTCGACGCCGGTCCGTCGCGCCAGGTCGGCCATCCGCGCGTCGACGTCGACGCCCAGCACCCGGCACCCGGCCGCCTGGAACTGCCGGGCGGCGATGCCGGTGCCGACGCCCACGTCCAGGACGTCGGGGCCCGGGCTCGCGGCGACGACGCGGTCGACGAGGGCTCGGGGGTAGCGGGGCCGGGCCCGGTCGTAGCGGTCGGCGTCCGATCCGAAGGATTCCGCCGGGTTCCGGTTCCGATGCGGCGACGTCCGGTCCGGATCGGGCTCGTCGTCGGGGTGAGTCGTGCGGGACGGCGGCATAGTGGGCATATGCCCACTATGAGTGGGCGGTCGCCCACCCGTCAATCGTCGCGGTCGGGCATCGCCGCTCGGACGGTCCCACCCGGCACGTGAAAGACTCGGCGACCGGACAGGGCAGGCGGACGAAGGAGCAGGGCACGGTGCCGACAGGAGTGGCCATCCGCGACGCGCGCGAGCAGCTTTTCGGCGCCGCCGAGCGCATCCTGCTGCGGGACGGGCCGAGCGCCCTGACCAGCCGGGCGGTCACCACGGAGGCGGGGTGCGCCAAGGGCGTCCTGCACCGGCACTTCGCCGACTTCGACGCGTTCCTCGCCGAGCTCGTGCTCGACCGCGTCGCCCGCGTCGAGGCGCGGGCCGACACCCTCCACGCGGCCGCCGGTACCGGCACGGTCACCGGCAACCTCACCGCCGTACTGACGGACCTGTTCGAGTCGGTCGCCGTGGCGATCGTCGGCCTGGTCACCTCCCGGGACGGCCTGCGCGCCCGGCTGCGCAAGGCCCGGCCGACCGGCGTGCCGGTCCTCACGGAGGCGGCGGCCATGATCGCCTCGTACCTCGCCGCCGAGCGGGACCTCGGCCGCGTCGCCGCGGACGCCGACGTCGGCACCCTCGCCCCCACGCTGATCGGGGCCGCGCACCTGCTGTTCGCCGACCGGCAGAGCGCGCCGCCCGAGCCCGAGGCCGTCGGCAAGGTCGTGGCCACGGTCGTCGCGGGCGTCGTGCGAGACGGGCGGCCCTGAGCCGCCGGAGCGCCGCCCTCCGCCCTCTCACCGCGCCAGCGCGTGATCCACCAGCCGTAGGGCTGCCGCGGCCTGGGCATCGCCCTGCTCATCGGTACGCAGCGTGAAGGTCGCCGTGGTCGCGGCGCGGCTGCCGTCCGTGGTGACGCCGCTCTCCGAGACGATGCCGAGGTGGGTGCCGCCGTGGAACCAGATGCCCCGGCCGTCGCGGCCGCCGGGTCGCCACGCGATGCCCATGCCGTAGCGCACGCCGTCCGCCGGGATCCAGTCGTCGGCCGCCACGGTCCGCTTCATCGCGGCCAGTTGAGCGGGGCGCAGCAGGCGGCCGCCCAGGAGTGCGCGCAGGAAGACGGCGTGGTCGTGGGTGGTGCTGATGAGGCCGCCGTCCGCGCCGCCACCGGTCGCGAGGGAGGTGTCGGTCAGCCGTGGGCTGCCGGGGAACCGGGTGTAGGCCGTCGCGGTGGGCTGCGGAACGTATGCCGAAGTGCCCGGGGCGAAGGTGTGCTTGAGCCCGAGGGGTGCGATGACGCGTTCGTGGATCTCCTGGGCCCAGGGGTGTCCGGTGACCTGCTCGACGACGAGGCCCAGGAGGACGTAGTTGGTGTTGGAGTAGCCCCAGCGCCGTTCCCGCGCCGGATCGGCGGCGTCCGGCAGCCACAGCGGGGGCCGGCTCAGGGCTGCCTTCAGTTGCTGGCGCGGGGAGGACACCCGGAAGCGTCCCTTCAGGTAGCCCTCGGGCGTGAAGTCGCCCGCGCCGCCGCCCACGGCGACGTAGTCGTTGAGGCCGCTGGTCTGGCGGAGCAGATTGGTGAGGGTGATCCTGCGGCCGTCGTTGCCGTTGCCCGCGACCATGCCGGGCAGCCATCGGTCGACGGTGTCGTCCAGCGCGAGCCGTCCTTCGCCCGCCAGTTGGAGGGCGACGGTGGCGGTGAAGGGCTTGGTGTCGCTGCCGAGGCGGTAGTACGCGTCCCAGGGCACCGGCTGCCCGGTCTCCAGGTCCGCCGTGCCGGCCCGTGCGACGAACTGTCCCCGCGCGTCCTGCACCTCGGCCAGCACGCCGGTGGCCCCGGTCGCGCGGATCGCGTCCACGTCGGCCTGGAGGCCGTCGTGTGCCCGTGGCCGCGCGTCGGCGGGTGCGGCGGAGGCGACGCCGGGGCCGGCGCCCGCGAGCACGGC
>NZ_AOPZ01000027.1 GCF_000414115.1 Streptomyces aurantiacus JA 4570 | reverse complement strand
GCCGGTGCTGCGGCGCGTGCGGGCCGGGGCGGGGCGGGCGCGAGCCCGGGGCGCGGCCAGTCCCGCGGGGCGGTCCACGGCGCGCACTAAAGCGCATTAGTTCTCTCCGCGCTCTAGCCTGCGCTCCCCTCTCTCGTCAGAATTGCGGCGACCTCGATCGGTCCGGATCGGCAGAGAATCTGCCGCGGTCCGGCAATTCGGCGGAACCGGAGGAGAGTTCGGGATGAAGAGACGCAGTGTCCTTCTCGGTGCCCTCGCCCTGACGGTGGCGGCGGGCACGACGGCGACGGCCGCGCCCCGCGCCGCGGCGGGCAGGCGCGTCGTCGTCTATTACCAGACGCAGTACACGAACGGCAGATACGTCACGCCGCTCGACCTGACCCGGCACCGCACCGGCGTGACCGACGTCATCGTCGCCGCCGTGCATCTGAATGACCTCAACGGCCCTTACGCGCCGGTGCACTTGAACGACGACCCGCCGAGCGCCGCCAAGTTCGACCAGATGTGGCGCGACCTGAAGACGATGCAGGGCCAGGGCGTGCACGTGCTCGCGATGGTCGGCGGCGCGGCGCCGGGCAGTTTCACGCGGCTCGACACCGAATTCGGCACGTATTACCCGCTGTTGCGCGACTTCATTCGGAAGTACGGACTCGACGGCGTCGACCTGGACGTCGAGGAGCGGATGTCCCTCGCGGGCATCGAGCGCGTCATCGACGCGCTGCGCCGCGACTTCGGCCCGGATTTCCTCATCACGCTCGCGCCGGTGGGATCCGCTCTCAGCGGCGGCGGAAATCTCTCCGGTTTCGACTACGACCGGCTCTACCGCGACCGGGGCCGCGACATCGCCTGGTTCAACGCGCAGTTCTACAACGGCTGGGGCGGCATGGCGTCCACGTCCAGCTATGACGCGGTCGTCCGGCGCGGGGTCGTCCCGGCGTCGAAGGTGATCGCGGGAACCCTGACGGACCCGTCCAACGGCGGCAGCGGATACGTCACCCCGGCCCGGCTGAAGACGACCCTCCGGAGCCTGGTCGCCAAGTACCCGGACATGGGCGGCGTCATGGGCTGGGAGTACTTCAACTCGCAGCCGGGCGGGACGGCGGAGCCGTGGCGGTGGGCGGCGGAGGTGTCGTCGGCGCTGACCGCGGCACGCTGAGGGCGCACGGCGAGCACCGGGGTACTGGGCGGGCCCGGCCAGGGCAGCGGCGCCGCACCCTCCACGAGGCGAGGTGCGGCGTCGCTCACCCCCACAGTGCCTCGGCGACCGCCACGCCCAGGAAGGCCGTGCCCAGGCCCGCGGCGACGCTGCCGACGACGTTCGCCACGGCCGCGAACGGCATCCGGCCCTCGGCGAGCAGCAGCGTCTCGTACCCGAAGGTGGAGTACGTCGTCAGCGCGCCGCACAGGCCGGTGCCCAGGAAGAGCTGGGTGTGCGCGGACGCGGCACCCGCGCTCGCCGCGCCGGTGACGAGGCCGAGCACGAGGCAGCCCGTCACGTTCACGGCGAACGTCCCCCAGGGGAAGGCGGAGCCGTACCGCGCGCGCATCCCCCGGTCCGTCAGATACCGCAGCGGAGCGCCGATCGCCGCCCCCGCAAGCACCATCAGCCAGTTCACCGTCCGCCCGCCTCCCTTCGCCGTGCCCCTGCCCGCCGCCGCGCCACCGCCCGGCGCGTCGCCACCGTCGCCGCCCACACGGACGCGAGCGCGGTCAGCGGCGTCAGCGCGAGGTGGACCAGGCCGGTCCCCAGGTGCCCGCCGTCCAGCAGGCGCTCGGTGTCCACCGCGTACGTCGAGAACGTCGTGAAGCCGCCGAGCACCCCGGTGGCGAGGAACGGCCGCACCAGCGGGTGGACGGGGGCCCGGGCCCCCGTGACCAGGACCATGAGGACACCGATCAGCGCGCAGCCCACGGCGTTGACGCCGAACGTCGTCCAGGGGAACGCGCCCGGCTCGTCCGGCCACAGGAGCCCCGCGCCGTAGCGGGCGGCGGCACCGGCCGCGCCGCCGACGGCCACGGCGGCCACGACGGATCCCGGGGCAACGGCCACGGCGGGCGCGACGGGCCGCCCACCGCGCGGTTCTCGCAGGTCGTTCATCGCTCACATTGTGGCGCGTGGTGTCACGCGCGGGCGTGCGGGGGCGGTCGGCGCGGCCGGGAAAAACTCGGTGGACAGGAGATCGTCCGGTGGGTGGGATGAGGCTTTGCCCGTCCGGCCGCCACGGTCGGACCGGTGATCGCTGCCCGCTCGAGTCAAGGTCCGTCGAGGAGAGTCCGTGTCAACTGGTGGTGCCGGCAAGCCGTTCGCGTACGAGGAGTACGAGGATCACGACGACTTCGAGGACCATGAGGACGACGAAGACGGCGCGGACGGTGCCGACGCCGGCGGGCACGCCGAGGACGACGGCGACGTCCGCATCGACGAGCCGCTGCTGCGGCGGCTGCTCCGCGCGCAGTTCCCGCAGTGGGCGCCCCTGCCGATCAGGCCGGTGCCGCGCTCCGGGATGGACAACGCGACGTACCGCCTGGGCGACGACATGGCGCTGCGGCTGCCCCGCTACGCCCGCTGGGTCGGTCAGGTCGAGCGCGAGCAGCGCTGGCTTCCCCTGCTGGCCCCGCGGTTGCCGTTGGCCGTCTCCCAGCCGCTGGCCCAGGGCGAGCCCGGCGAGGGCTACCCCTTCCCCTGGTCGGTCTGCCGCTGGCTCGACGGCGAGCCCGCGACGACGGACGGCCTGGCCGATCCGCATCGTACGGCGGCCGAACTCGCCGAGTTCGTGACGGCGCTCCAGCGGATCGACGCGACGGACGGCCCGGAACCGCAGTGGAGCAATGCCTTCCGCGGCGCTCCGGTCGGCGCCGAGTGCGACGCGCTGACCGCCGACTCGACCGTACGCGCCAAGATCGCGAAGCTGCGGGGCATGGTCGACACGGACGCCGTCACGGCCGTGTGGGAGGAGGCCCTCGCGGCGCCCGCGTGGGACCGGCCGCCGGTGTGGCTGCACGGCGACCTCGCGACCGGCAACCTGCTCGCCGTCGACGGCCGCCTGAGCGCGGTCATCGACTTCGGCACGCTGGCGGTGGGCGACCCGGCGTGCGACCTGATACCCGCGTGGATGTTCCTGCCGACGGCGGCCCGCGCCACGTTCCGCGCGGCGGTCGGCGCCGACGACGCGACATGGGCCCGGGGCCGCGGCATCGCGCTCGCGGGGTCCCTGCCGGTCCCGGACGACCCGTTCTTCCAGCGGGACCCCGCGCGGGTGACGACGGCGCTGCGCCATCTGGAGGGGATCCTCGCGGACGCGGCGTGAACCACGGGGCGAACACAACCACGAGGGGCGATCACCAACCGCGGGGGGCGAACACGTGCGGCTCGAACTCCGCGTGTAGCCGACAAGCGAATTCGCCGAACTCCGTTTGCCCGCACCGGCCCCGGGCACCCGCCGCCGCATGGATGAGGTACCGCTGCGACAGGAGTGGATCCAACGGGCCGCGTGTGCCGACGAGGATCCTGATCTCTTCTTCCCGGTCGGGTCGACCGGCCCGGCCGAACGGGACCAGGAAGAGGCCAAACGAGTGTGCGAGCGCTGCCCCGTGGCGCGCCAGTGCCTCACGTACGCGCTGCGGTCCGGTCAGACGTCGGGCGTGTGGGGCGGCAAGGACGAGGGCGAGCTGGCCAAGCTGCGGCGCAAGCGGCGGGGCGCCGCCGACCGGGAGCCGGTCGGACAGGAGATCCGCCGCGCGGGGTGACGCGGCCTTCCGCGTACGTCCCGTTCGCCCCGCCTTCGCGCGCGGTTATCGTTGCGGACTGGCGGATGCCCCGTGCGTCCGCGGGACGCACGAAGTCGCGAGGGGGAAACGGGGCCCATGGGGCGGGCGGAGTGGATACGCGTGCCGGTCGGCGACGAGGCCGAGCGATGGGCGACGCGCGGACGCTGCCGCCACGTGCTGCTGATCGTCCACAACGTGACGTCCGCGACCAGGCTGCTCGACGTGCTGCCCCTCTTCCGTGACGACCTGCGTGTCCAACTGCTCGCGACCTGCACGGGCTCCTCGGCGTTCCGGGCGGGGACCACGGAACTCCTGGCGGAGGTCGGGGTGCCGGTGCTGCCCTGGGACCAGGCCCTGCGCACCCCCGTGGACCTGGCCCTCTCGGCCAGCTTCGGCGGCCAACTCCAGTCCTGCCATGGGAACTTGGCGATCCTCTCGCACGGCGTTGGCTACAATAAGAGACTCCGCAGCCGGGAGCCGGGAGCCGGGAGCCGGGAGGCCGGGAGCCGGGAGCCGGGAGCCGGTGTTCGGGTTGTCGCCGGAGTGGCTGCTCGCCGACGGCAGGCCCATCGCGGACGCTCTGGTGCTGTCCCACCCCGAGCAGGTCGAGCGGTTGCGGGCCGCCTGCCCGGAGGCCGCCGCGACGGCCGTCCTCGCGGGCGACCCGTGCTTCGACCGGCTGTTGGCCGCCCGCCCTCGCCGCGACCGGTTCCGCCGCGCCCTCGGCATGCGCCGCGGGCAGCGGCTCGTCCTGCTCAACTCCACCTGGAACCCCGAGTCGCTGTTCGGCGACGGCGGCGAGGACGTGCTGCCCGCGCTGCT
Source organism: Streptomyces aurantiacus JA 4570 (assembly GCF_000414115.1). Lineage (GTDB taxonomy): Bacteria > Actinomycetota > Actinomycetes > Streptomycetales > Streptomycetaceae > Streptomyces > Streptomyces aurantiacus_A. The sequence goes on along the minus strand of NZ_AOPZ01000027.1, from coordinate 28,793 downwards.
GCCCCGCCTCACCGCCGAGCTGCCCGCCGACGAGTACCGCGTCGCCGCCGTGCTGCACCCGAACATCTGGCACGGACACGGCCCCGGCCAGATCAGGATGTGGCTCGACCGGGCCCGCCGCGGCGGCCTGACCCTGGTCGACCCGCTGCACGGCTGGCGTCAGGCCCTCCTCGCCGCCGACATCACGCTGGGCGACTTCGGCTCGGTGACCTACTACAGCGCGGCCCTCGGCACCCCGGTACTGCTCGGCGCGGCCGCGTCGGACGGCCTCGGCGAGGACTCCCCCGTCGCCGCGTTCGTCCGCGCCGCACCCCGGCTCGACCCGTACCGCCCCCTGCGGCCCCAGCTCGACGCGGCCACGGCCCACCACGTCCCCGTGCCCGGCCCCGCCGAGCTGACGTCGTCCGCCCCCGGGGACTCGGCCCGACTGTTGCGGCGCACGTTCTACGGCCTGATGGGGATACCGGAGCCCACGGAACCCGCGCTCCTGGACCCGCTCCCCCTGCCCCCGTACGAGCCGCCCGACCGCACCGCTCCCCTGCGCGTCATCACACGGTTGCGCGGGGCGGGCGAGATCGACGTCGCCCGGTACGCGCAGCCGCGCGGCGAACCGGACGCCGACGGTGAGGTGCACACCGCGGTGCACGAGGACACCCTGGACCCGCGCGACCTCACCCTCGCCGATGTGATCCTGCGCCAGGGCGCCCCGGACGACCTCCGGTTCGGCCCGCCCGCCGCCTGGGCGTCGGAGGTCCTCGACCGCCACCCCCACTGCGGCCTCGCCGCGTACATCACCGGCCCCGGAGACTGCACCGCGCTCACCCGCGACCGGCGCCTGCTCCGCCTGACCACCGACCCGCACGCGGCGGACCCGGGGGCCTGCGCCTCAGCGCTGTACGCGTGGCTGGCGGCGGGCAAGGGCCTCGACGAACTGGCGGACGGGCTGACGGTGTGGACCGGCGGGACACCCAGTCAGGTCGGCGTCGTGCCCGCCGAACCGGCGCCACCCCTGTTCGGGCCGCCCTCCCCGCCTTCGCCACCGGCACCGCCGTCCCGCAACGCCCGCAGATACGCGACGTGATACCCGGCGTTCTCCTCCGCCAGCGCCCGCACGGCCCAGTCGATCAAGGGCAGCGCTGCGTCGCGCCGGCCGCTGAGGACGTACAGCTCCGCTAGATCGGTGCGGGCCCGGGCGCCGTTGTACCGCTCTCCGCGCTCGTCGAAGAACCGTATGGCGTCGGTGAGACGCCCCTCCGCCTCGTCCAGGGGCAGGCCCTCGCGGAGCGCGATGCCGCGCTGCGCCCGGCCGCGGAATCGCTGCAACAGGGCCCGGATCCGCGGCAGGTCGTCGACCCCGTCGTCCCCGGGACCGATGCCGTCCGCGATGCGCCCCGACTCGGCGAAGAGGTCGTCGGCCTCCCGGAACGCCCAGCGCGCCAGCTTGACCCGGCCGAGCGTCTCGACGGCCGTGGCCTGCCCGCGCAGATGCCCGGCGCGCCGCTCGGCGACCAGGGCCGCCTCGGCCTCGCGCTCCGCTTCGTCGAAGCCGAGCGTCTCGATGAGGGCGGAGGCGAGGTAGATGTGCATGCGCCCGGCCATCCGCGTGCCCGGGCACACCGTGTCCGCGACCTGCGCCGCGGCCCGCAGCGCCGGCAGCAGCGTCTCGTGCCGGCCCGCCTTGAGCTGCACCGCCCACAGCGCTTCCATCAGGGAGCAGGCGGTGTCACCGAAGCCGAACTCCCCTGCGGCGAGCACCGCTTGGACGAGGTTGTCCAGTTCGTCGAGGAGCGCCGCCAGGGCCCGGCCCCTGTCCGGATACGTTCCCGGGGTGGCCCCCTCGTAGGCGGCGCCCAGATGCCAGCGCTCCGGCAGGGCGTCCAGGTCGGCCTGCACGGCGAACCGCAGATACCACTGGAGGGTGCGCTCCATGGCCCGGGAGCACCCGGGGACGCCGTCGTCCCGTGAGGCCATGCGCTCCGCGTGCCCGAGCACCAGCGGCCGGTACCGGTGACGCCCGGGGCCGACCCTTTCCAAAAGCCTGAGCTCGACCAGGCAGTCGAGTCCCGCGCCCGCGGCCTCCTCCGTCACCTCCGCCGCGGCGGCGACGGGCCCGGCCGTGAAGGCGGGCCAGGGCCACAGCGCCGCACGCCGGTAGAGCCGGGCGAGACCCGGGTCGAGGGCCCGGTAGATGTCGTCGAGAAAGGCGTCGCCGTCGCTCACGGAGCCCCCGCCCGTCGTGTCGTCCGTCCGGGGCCCGGCATGGGGGAGGAGGGTCCCGGCGTCGGGCACGCGGGTCCTGGCATCGGGGACGAGGGTCCCGGCATCGGGGACGAGGCCCGCTGCCCACTGCGCGGCGGTGGCCCACAGCGCGTACGGCGATCCGGCGCACCGCGCGAGCGCGGCCGGGAGCGCGGGGCCGAGCCGCCCCACGACGTCGCTGCCCGCCGCCTCCTTCAGCAGGTGCAGGGAGTGGCGTCTGGACAGCGGCTCGACCGCGATCGGCGCGGCGTCGAGCCCGGGGAGCCGACGGCGGGCGACGACGACGGTGAACACGTCCGCCGAGGCCGCGAGCAACGGGCCGGCCTGCGCCGCCGAGTGGGCGTGGTCGAGGATGACGAGCATCCGCCGCCCGTCGACGAGCCGCTGGAAGAGTGCGGCCCGGTCCCCCGGCCCAGGCGGAATGTCCCCGTCCGGCACGCCGAGGCCGCGTAACGCCGACCGCAGCGCCGCCTCGGCGTCGAGCCCCGTGCCCGCCCGGCCGCCGGCGAGGTCGACGTACAGCCGCCCGTCGGGATACCGGTCGTGCGCGCTCGCCCCGAACTGCACGGCGAGCCCGGTGGTGCCGATGCCCTCGGGCCCGTACAGCAGTGCCCGGCGGGGTCGCCCGTCGTGTTTGCGCAGGGCCTCGCGCCGCAGCCTGCGCAGGGGCTCCTGGCGGTCGACGAACGTCCGGATCGCCGGGGGCGGCGGTGTCACGGAGAGCACCATCGGCTGCTGGAAGGTCCGCAGGGCCAGCCCTTGCAACTCCGCGAGCCTCCCGGCCACGACCGGATCCCGGCGGGCCGCCTCCAGCAACTGCGGTGCGAGCGCCGCCAGTTCGGCCGACCTCTCGGGTGCCCGCGCCTGTCCGCCGAAGAGCCCTCCGACGAGCAGGTACAGCTGTTTCCCGGCCTCGTTGGCCATGCCGGACCCCACCGCCGCCAGCGTCGCCGTGATCATCCCCAGCGATATGGGATCCACCCTGCCCCCGCTCTCCCCGGGCGCGCGCACCGTCGCGCCGCTCTCCTGGCAGGCCACAGTATCGGCGCCTCGCGGAGACGAACATCATCCGGCGGCACGGCGCCCGCCTCCGCGACAACTTCCGGCCACCGCCTGGCCAGTTCGCGCCGCGCGGCCCTCAGCCCCGGTACGTCTCCAGCAACCGCAGCCACACCTCGCTGATCGTGGGATACGACGGCACCGCGTGCCACAGACGCTCGATGGGCACCTCCCCCGCGATGGCGATCGTGGCCGAGTGGATGAGTTCGCTGACGCCGGGGCCGACGAAGGTCACGCCGAGGAGGATCTCCCGGTCGAGGTCGACGATCATGCGGGCCCGGCCGCGGTAGCCGTCGGCGTAGAGACCGGCGCCGGCCACCGATGCCATGTCGTAGTCGACGGCGCGGACGCGGTGGCCCGCGGCCTCGGCGGCGGCGAGGGTGAGGCCCGCGGAGGCCGCCTCGGGGTCGGTGAAGACGACCTGGGGGACCGCGGCGTGGTCGGCGGTGGCGCTGTGCGCGCCCCAGCGGTCGGTCTCCAGGAGGGGGGTCTTCCGGGCGCGGGCCGCGATGGCTGCGCCCGCGACGCGTGCCTGGTACTTGCCCTGGTGGGTGAGGAGCGCCCGGTGGTTCACGTCGCCGACGGCGTACAGCCAGTCGCTGCCGGCCACCTTGCAGCTGTCGTCGACGGGCAGCCACGCGCCGGGTTCCAGGCCGACCGTGTCCAGGCCCAGGTCGTCGGTGCGCGGGGCGCGGCCGGTCGCGAAGAGGATCTCCTCGGCCTCGACGGAGGTGCCGTCGTCGAGGCCGACGGTGACGGTGGCGCCCTCCCGGCGCACCTCGGTCACCGAGGTGTCCGTGCGGACGTCGGCGCCCGCCTCGCGCAGCGCGTCCGCGACCAGCTCCCCGGCGAACGGCTCCATCTTCGGCAGCAGCCCCCCGCCGCGTACGAGCAGCGTGACCCGGGATCCGAGGGCCTGCCAGGCCGTGGCCATCTCCACGCCGACCACGCCGCCGCCGACCACGACCAGGCGGCCGGGCACGTGGTCCGCGCTGGTCGCCTCGCGGCTGGTCCACGGCTTGGCGTCGGCGACGCCCGGCAGGTCGGGCACGACGGCGCGGCTGCCGGTGCACACGGCGACGGCGTGCCGGGCGGTGAGGCGGCGGAGCGTGCCGTCGGTGCCGGTGACCGTGACCTGGCGGGTGCCGGCGAGGCGGCCCTGGCCGCGGTAGAGGTCCACGCCGATGGAGTCCAGCCAGCCGACCTGGCCGTCGTCCTTCCAGTGCGAGGTGTAGTAGTCACGGTGCGCGAGGACCGCGGCCGCGTCGAGCGGGCCCTCGGCGAGCTGCCGCAGTCCCGGGACGCGGCGGGCGTCGGCACGGGCCACGGCCGGGCGCAGCAGGGCCTTGCTGGGCATGCAGGCCCAGTACGAGCACTCGCCGCCGACGAGCTCGCTCTCCACGATCGCCGTGCTGAGGCCCGCCGCGCGGGCGCGGTCGGCGACGTTCTCGCCGACCGGTCCGGCGCCGAGGACCACGACGTCGTAGGTGATCGTTTCGCTGGCTTCGGTGGCATCCGTGGCATCGGTCATGAGGACAGTCTGGTCCCAGGTGTGCGGCGTGGCCACATGGGTACGCGCGCGGAATACGGCCGTCGCCCCGGCCGTTGTGCACGACGGCTTCGCCCTCATCAGGAAGAGAGACAGACCATGAGCAGCACGACAGTGGAGCTCACGAAGGAAAACTTCGACCAGACGATGACGGACAACGACTTCGTCCTGATCGACTTCTGGGCGACCTGGTGCGGGCCCTGCCGCCAGTTCGCCCCGGTGTACGAGAAGGCCGCGGAGGCCAATCCCGACCTGATCTTCGGCAAGGTCGACACGGAGGCGCAGCCGGAGCTGGCGGCCGCGTTCGGCATCCAGTCGATCCCGACGCTGATGATCGTCCGCGATCAGGTCGCGGTGTTCGCGCAGCCCGGCGCGCTGCCGGCGGAGGCCCTGGAGGACGTCATCGGCCAGGCCCGCAAGCTCGACATGGACGAGGTACGCAAGTCCGTCGCCGAGCAGCAGGCGCAGGCGCAGGCGGGCGGCGCGGAGCAGTAGGCGGAGGCGGCCGCCCGTCCGGCTCGATCGCCTGATCGCCCGTCCCGGCCGCCCGCCCGGTCAGCTCGACTCGCGGTGCACGACGCTCGCTCCGAGTACGTCGTGCACCTCGGGTTGGCCGCCGGGTTCGCGCACCACCCGGTCGACCAGCTCCGCGAGGCCACGGCCCGAGGGCAGCTCGATGCGGACGCTGCTCAGGCGCGGGCGCAGCAGCCGGCCCAGCATCAGGTCGTCGGCGCCGACGACGGCCACCTCGTCGGGGACGCGGATGTCCCGGTCCTGGAGGGCGCGCATCAGGAGCATCGCGTACTCGTCGTTGTACGCGAACACGGCGTCGAGGCCGAACGCGGACCAGTGGTCGGCGATGCGGGCCGCGGAGTCCTCCGTGTAGGCGAGGGGCAGCTCGGTCACCTCGTCGTCGCCCGCGGCCCGCACGGCGGCGCGTACGCCGTCGAGGCGCGGCCGGGAGAAGGCTTCGAGGCCGGGTTCCTCGGGGACGACGACGCCGATGCGGCGGCGGCCGCCGGCCAGCAGGTGTTCGGCGGCGGCGCGGCCGACCAGGCGCTGGTCCATGAGCAGGGCGTGCGCGCCGTCCGCCCGCTGCGGGCCGAGGGTGAAGACCGCCTTGGCGCCGGAGCGTTTCAGGACCGCGACGCCGCGGGCGCCGAGCGCGGTGGCGTCGGGCGCGAGGACGGCGACGGGGCGCAGCTCGGCCCAGGCGCGGGCGGCCTCCTCGCCGGTCAGGCCGAGGCTGCCGTACTGCACGACCGTGTAGTCGAACCGGCTGAGCGCCCATTGGAGTTCGTTGAAGAACTGGCTGAACAGCGGGCCCACGGCGATCTGCGGGGTGGGCATGAGGACCATGCGGGTGTGCCCGGCGCGCAGGCTGCGGGCGGCGGCGTGCGGGACGTAGCCGAGTTCCTTGGCGGCCGCGTGCACCCGGCGGCGGGTGGGCTCGCTGATCCGGACGGCGCTGGTGTTGTTCAGGACGTAGCTGACGGTGGCGCGGGAGACGCCCGCGAGGCGGGCGACGTCGGCGCTCGTCGGGACGGAGTGCGGGGTGGAGTGCGAGGTGCCCTGCGGCACGGAGTCGGGCGGGGGGCTCGGCGCGTCCGGCGCCGGCCCCGGCGCGGGCTGCTGCTTCGGTATCTGCACCATGACGAGCGCAATCCTTCCAGACTGCCCCGGGGCGCACCCAGGCGGGCGCGGGGGCGCTGCCGGGCAGGCGCCGGGGCATGGCCGCGCACGGCGAACCGCCTGGTCGCGCGACCCGTCACACACGCCCGCGACGGCGCACGCACGGCTCTGAGGGGGCGTCGCACGCCGCTCCCGCGCGCCGCCGCGGAAGTCCGCCGCACCCGGCGGGCGGCGCGAACTCCCCCATCCGGATACCGCGTTGGGCCGCCGGAGGCTACCGTTCGGTAAACCTGCCCGACCGGGCGGCCCCCGCCACGTCCCCCACCACGCGCCCGCGCCCGCACGCCGCCCGACCGGAGGTTCCCCCACATGACCGCCGACCGTTCCGCCGGCCTCGCGGAGACCGCCCGTGCCCTGGCCGAGGGCGAGGTGTCCGCGCGGGAGTTGACCGAGCGCGCCCTGGCCCGGATCGAGGCGGCGCAGCCCGTGCTCAACGCGTTCCGCGTGGTGCGCGCCGAGGCGGCGCTCGCCGAAGCGGACGCCGCCGACCGGGAGTTGGCGGCGGGCGGGCGGGGGCCGCTGCTCGGCGTGCCGCTCGCGGTGAAGGACGACACCGACGTGGCGGGCGAGCCCACCGCCTTCGGCTGCCCCGGCGACTTCCCGCCGAAGGCCGAGGACGCGGAGGCGGTGCGCCGGCTGCGGGCGGCCGGGGCGGTGATCGTCGGCAAGACCAACACGTGCGAGCTGGGGCAGTGGCCGTTCACGGAGGGCCCGGCCTTCGGCGACACCCGCAATCCCTGGCACACGGGGCACACGCCGGGCGGCTCTTCGGGCGGCTCCGCGGCCGCGGTCGCCGCGGGTCTGGTGCCGGCGGCGCTGGGCTCGGACGGGGCGGGCTCGGTGCGGATACCGGCGGCGTGGACGCATCTGGTCGGGATCAAGCCGCAGCGCGGGCGCATCTCGACGTGGCCGTGGCCGGAGGCGTTCAACGGCATCACCGTCAACGGCCCGCTGGCCCGTACGGTCGCGGACGCCGCGCTGCTCCTGGACTCGGCGAGCGGCAACCACGACGCCGATCTGCACCAGCCGCCCGCGATCCGCGCCGCCGAGGCCGCGACGCGCGAGCCGGGACGGCTGCGGATCGCGCTGTCCCTGGGCATGCCGTTCACGGCGACGCCCAAGCGTCTGCATCCGCTGGTGCGCGGCAAGGTCGTGGCGCTCGCGGAGCGGCTGACGGCGCTGGGCCACGAGGTGGCGGAGGCCGATCCGCGGTACGGCCAGATCGGCCTCGCCTTCGTGCCGCGGGCCACGGCGGGCGTCGCCGACTGGGTGCGCGAGGTGCCGGACCCCTCGCGGCTCGACCGGCGCACCAAGGAGGCCGCGCGCCTGGGGAAGCTGCTCGGCGGCGCGCCCCTGCGCCTCTCGCGCCGCGCGGAGGCCACCCTGCACCGGCGGGTGGGCGCGGTCTTCGACACGTACGACGTGGTGCTCGCGCCCACGACGGCGACCCCGCCCCCGCGCGTCGGCACGATGGCCGGGCTCAGCGGCTGGCGCACCGACCAGGCGATGATCGCGGCCTGCCCGTACGCGTGGCCGTGGAACGTGCTCGGCTGGCCCGGCGTGAACGTGCCCGCGGGCCGGGTGGCGGGCGGCCTGCCCGTGGGCGCCCAGCTCCTCGGCCCCGCGGGCAGCGAGCCCCTGCTGATCTCCCTCGCGGCCCAGCTGGAGGACGACCTCCGCTGGCACGAGCAGTGGCCGACGCCGCTGGCGGACACGCAGGCGGCGCCGTGACGCGGCGGGCCTCCGCCGAGAACCCCGGTTCCGCCGAAAATCCGGTGCGGCCGCCGCCCCGCCCGCCTACCGTCCAGGGCGTGCAGATCTACGAAATCCACATCCACGGATGCGCCGGGACGGACGCGGCGCTCGCCCTCCAGGAACCACTGGCGCGGCTGCTTTGTCCGGTCGAGGACCACGAGGGCCCCTGCGAGGTGCCGTGGGGGTTCACGCTGCGCGACGAGCGGGGCGAGGACGCTCCGGAGCGGGTCCTCGTGCTCGGCATCTTCGCGAGCGCGGAGAAGGCCGCCGAGGTCAGGGACCGGGTGCAGGAGTTCGTCGGCGCGGCGCACCCCGCCGCACTGAGCGGGGCCGTCACCGACACCTTCGACGAGCTGGCGGACCAGTACCGCATCGAGCAGGGCCCGGCCTGACAGGCGCCACGCTCCGCGTGCCGTGCGCCGCCCGGTCCCGCATCCTGGACGTGGCCCCGTACGGATACAGCTCCCCCATGCCGAACATGAACAGACGGTGTGCCGTGCCTGTCTGCCGTCGCAACAGCATTTCCCGGCCATGAGGGCACTCTTGTGCGAAATAGCTTCACGGTCTTGGGTGTTACGAGCGCTGCCCGGGCAGTTCGTCCGGGCGGACCGGAACAGGAGGATCCCCGACATGCCCGAGGGAGACTGTACGAACCGCCGCGCCCGGGTCGGCGACGCCGTGACCGAGGCGGAGATCGAGGCGCTGGTGCGCGGCATCTGCTTCAAGACGGGCCCGCCCACCACTACCGGTGTGGAGCTGGAATGGCTCCTGCACGCCCCGGACGCGCCCAGCGTCCCCGTGTCGTCCGCCCGCGTCGAAGCCGCCCGCGCGGCCCTGCGGACCAAGTCCCTGCACTCCGCGGTGACCGTCGAACCCGGCGGCCAGCTTGAGCTCAGCTCGCTGCCCGCCGCGTCGCTCATGGAGTGCGTGTCGACCGTATCGGCCGATCTGGCCGTCGTACGCGACACCCTCAGACCCCTGGATCTCACCCTCACCGGCCTCGGCGCCGATCCGTGGCGCGCCCCGGCCCGCATCCTGCACGAGCCGCGCTACGAGGCCATGGAGTGCTGGCTGGACCGCGCGGGCGACGCGGGCCGGCGCATGATGTGCTCCACGGCGTCGGTGCAGATCTGCCTGGACGCGGGGTACGAGGAGCCGGGGCCGCTGGGCTACGCGCGCCGCTGGCGGCTCGCGCACCTGCTCGGCCCCGTGCTGGTCGCCGCGTTCGCCAACTCCCCGCTGCAGGACGGCCGCCGCACCGGCTGGCGCTCCACGCGGCAGGCCGTGTGGGCGGGCATCGACCCCGGCAGGTCGGGGGCGCCCGCGCTCGACGAGGAGCCGCGGGCCGCCTGGACACGGCACGCCCTGGACACGCCGGTGATGTGCGTGCGCGCCGACACCGCTCCCTGGCTGGTGCCGGACGGGCTGACCCTGCGGTCCTGGGCCCGCTCCGGCGAGCCGAGGCCGCCCACCCGGGACGACCTCGACTACCACCTCACCACGCTGTTCCCGCCGGTCAGACCGCGCGGCCACCTGGAGCTGCGGATGGTCGACGCGCAGCCCGGCGAGGACGGCTGGATCGTCCCGCTCGCGGTGACGAGCGCGCTGTTCGACGATCCGGGTGCCGCCGAGACGACCTACCGCACGGTCAAGCCGCTGGCCGAGCGGGCGGGCGCGACACCGCCGCCGCACAGCCCGCTGTGGCTGGACGCGGCCCGGCACGGCCTCGCCGATCCGGAGCTGCACGAGGCCGCCACGGCCTGTTTCGCCGCCGCGCTCGACGCGCTGCCGCGGCTCGGCGCCGACGCCCGCGTGCTGACGGCCGTCGCGGCGCACGCCGACCGGTATGTCGCACGCGGGCGCTGCCCCGCCGACGACCTGCTCGACGAGGAGCACGCACACGGGGCACCCCTGCCCGGGAAGGACGCACACCGATGACCGGTTCCACGACGGGACCCCAGCACGGCTCCCCGACCGACCCCGAGGCCCTGCGGGCGCGCGCGCAGACCGCGCTGCTCGCCGCCCGGGAACGCACCGCCCTCCTCACGTCCTGCGTGGAGGACCCCGAACTGACCGCCCAGCACTCGCCGTTGATGTCCCCACTGGTGTGGGATCTCGCGCACATCGGCAACCAGGAGGAGCAGTGGCTGCTGCGCGCGGTCGGCGGCCGTGAGGCACTGCGCCCCGAGATCGATTCGCTGTACGACGCGTTCGAGCACCCCCGTGCGGCCCGCCCCTCGCTGCCGCTGCTCGCCCCCGACGAGGCCCGCCGCTACGCCGCCGACGTACGCGGCCGCGCCCTCGACGTCCTGGAGAGCGCCCCGTTCCACGGCTCGCGGCTCACCGACGCGGGCTTCGCCTTCGGCATGATCGCGCAGCACGAACAGCAGCACGACGAGACGATGCTGATCACCCATCAGCTGCGGGCGGGCGCCCCGGCGCTCACCGCCCCGGACCCGGATCCCGCACCCCCGTTCACCGGGCCTTCCGAAGTCCTGGTTCCCGGCGGCCCGTTCATGATGGGCACGTCCGCGGAGCCGTGGGCGCTCGACAACGAACGCCCCGCGCACCGGCGCCTGGTGGAGCCGTTCTTCATCGACACCACGCCGGTCACCAACGCCGCGTACCAGCGCTTCATCGACGCGGGCGGCTACGACGAGCCGCGCTGGTGGCACGAGCGCGGCTGGGAGACGGTGCGCCGCAACAAGCTCACGGCGCCGCTGTTCTGGCGGCGCGAGGCGGGCCAGTGGCTGCGGCGCCGCTTCGGCACCCTCGAACCGGTGCCGGACGACGAGCCGGTGCTGCACGTGAGCTGGTACGAGGCGGACGCGTACGCGCGCTGGGCCGGGCGGCGGCTGCCGACGGAGGCCGAGTGGGAGAAGGCCGCGCGTCACGATCCGGGCGAGGACCGGTCGACGCGCTACCCGTGGGGCGACGCAGACCCGACGCCGGACCGCGCGAACCTGGGCCAGCGCCATCTGCGCCCGGCGCCCGCGGGCAGCTATCCGCAGGGCGAGTCGCCGCTCGGCGTACGGCAGTTGATCGGCGACGTGTGGGAGTGGACGGCGAGCGACTTCCTGCCCTATCCGGGCTTCGTCGCCTTCCCCTACCGCGAGTACTCGGAAGTCTTCTTCGGCGGCGACTACAAGGTGCTGCGCGGCGGCGCCTTCTCCGTGGACGCCGTGGCCTGCCGGGGCACGTTCCGCAACTGGGACCACCCGGTGCGGCGGCAGATATTCTCCGGCTTCCGCACGGCACGCGACGTCACGGCCGCCGAGACCGCCCAGGGGCTCGTCTGATGTGCCGTCACCTCGCGTTCCTCGGCGAGCCGCAGGCCCTCGGCGCGCTGCTCGTGGAGCCCGCGCACAGCCTCTTCCGGCAGTCGTGGGCGCCGCGCAGACAGCGGTACGGGACGGTCAACGCGGACGGTTTCGGGGTGGGCTGGTACGCGGACGGCGATCCGGTGCCGGCCCGCTACCGCCGTGCCGGGCCGATCTGGGCCGACCAGTCGTTCGCCGACCTGGCCCGCGTGGTGCGGTCCGGCGCGGTGCTCGCCGCCGTGCGCGACGCGACCCTCGCGGGCGCGGACGGGGAGGCCGCGGCGGCGCCGTTCGCCGCGGGACCCTGGCTGTTCAGCCACAACGGCGCGGTGTCCGGCTGGCCCGACTCGCTCGCCCCGGTGGCGACCGGGCTGGCCCCCGCCGACCTGCTGTCCCTGGAGGCCCGCTGCGACTCGGCCCTGGTGTGGGCGCTGGTCCTGGAGCGCCTGCGGCGCGGCGACGAGCCGGCCCAGGCACTCGGCGACATCACCGTCGAGGTCGCCCGCGCGGCGCCCGCGTCCCGCCTGAACCTGTTGCTCACCGACGGCGAGACGATCGCCGCGACAGCCTGGGGCGACACCCTCTGGTATCTCGCCGATCCGGGCCGCTCCACCGTCGTGGCCTCCGAGCCGTACGACGACGACCCGCGCTGGCGCGAGGTGCCCGACCGCACCCTGCTCGCCGCCGGCGCCAACGACATCCTGCTGACCCCGCTCAAGGAGCCCACTGCGTGAGCCCGTTCCTGCTGACCCGCACCCTGCCCGAGGACGCCACCGGCGCCGCGCTGCGCGCCGACGTCCTGCACGGCCTGACCCGCACCCCGAAGTCGCTGCCGCCCAAGTGGTTCTACGACGCGCGCGGCAGCGCCCTGTTCGACGAGATCACCACGCTGCCCGAGTACTACCCGACGCGCGCCGAGCGGGAGATCCTGGTCGCCCGCTCCGCCGAGATCGCCGAGGTGACGGGCGCGCGCACGCTCGTCGAGCTGGGCTCGGGCTCCTCGGAGAAGACCCGCCACCTGATCGACGCGCTGCCCGCGCTGCACACGTACGTCCCCGTCGACGTCAGCGAGTCCGCGCTCACCGGCGCGGCGAACACGCTGCTCGCCGAGCGGCCCGCGCTGGACGTGCACGCCCTCATCGCCGACTTCACCCGCGGCCTCGCGCTGCCCGGCACGCCGGGACCGCGCCTGGTCGCCTTCCTCGGCGGCACCATCGGCAACCTGCTGCCCGCCGAGCGCACCGCGTTCCTCACCTCGGTACGCGGCCTGCTCTCCCCCGGCGACGCGCTGCTCCTCGGCACGGACCTGGTCAAGGACGAGTCGGTGCTCGTGTCGGCGTACGACGACGGGTCGGGCGTGACCGCCGCGTTCAACAAGAACGTCCTGCACGTCATCAACCGCGAGCTGGGCGCGGACTTCGACCCCGACGCGTTCGCGCACGTCGCGGTCTGGGACCGCGACCACGAGTGGATCGAGATGCGGCTGCGCGCCCGCGCCGCCCAGACCGTGAAGGTCCCGGCGCTCGACCTCGCCGTGCACTTCGAGCGGGACGAGGAGGTCCGTACGGAGATCTCCGCGAAGTTCCGCGAGGAGGGCGTGAAGTCCGAACTGGCCGCGGCGGACCTGTCATTGACTCACTGGTGGACGGACGAGAGGGGCCGCTTCGCACTGTCGCTGAGCACACCGGCCTGACGGCTGAGAGCGCCGGGGGGGGGCGGCGCCCCCCGGCGGCCTCACGGCCCCGTGGCGTCCAACGCCTTGGTGATCCGGCCGGAGGCCGCCTTGGCCTCGCGGGCCGGATCACCCCCGCCGAGCACCTTCGACATGTACGCCTTGATCGGGTTGTCGGCCTCCACCTCGGCCCACTGGGGCGAGGTGGGGGTGGCCCGCCCGCGCGCCGCCCCGGCGGCCATCGCGGCGACCCCGGCCTCGCCGGAGACCGCGGACGCCAGCGTCGTCTTGTTCGGCACGTAGTCCATGGTCCGCGCCAGATCCTTCTGCCACTTCTCGCCGGCGAGCGCCTTGACGACCTCGACGGCGCCCTTGCGCTCGTCGGTGCCGTCGCGCACGACGAGGTCGGAGCCGCCGGTGAACACGGCACCCGGCTTCCCGGCCGTCTTGCCGGGGATGGGGAAGTACCCGAGCTTGCCCTTCAGCTTCGGGTTCTCCTCCTCGATGGCGCGCGCGGTGCCCGGTACGGCGATGATCTGCGCGACGTCGCCCTTGGCGAACACCTCGGCCTGCGGCGGGTGTTCCTCGTCCGCGTCGGGCGGGCCGTCGCCGAGCGCCTGGAGCTGCTGGTAGAAGTCCATGCCGCGCAGCGCGGCGGGGGTGTCCAGAACGCCCTGCCAGGTGCCGGCCTTCTCCTTGGCGAGGTCGCCGCCCTCGTCCCAGATGAACCCGGCCAGCGTGTACCAGTCCTGTCCTGCCAGATAGATCCCCTGGGTCGCGCCGGAGTCGAGCCGCCGGGTGTCGGCGAGCCACTGCTGCCGCGTCTTCGGCGGCTGCTCGATCCCGGCCTCGCCGAACAGGTCCTTGTTGTAGATCACGACGCGGTTCGCGGCGTACCAGGGGACGCCGTACTGGCCGCCGTCGTAGCGCCCCGGCTCGGCGAGGCCCGGCAGCCAGTCCTCCATGCCGAGGTCGCGGGCGGACTCCAGCGTGAGGTCTTCGAGGCCGCCCTGGTCGACGTACTGGGCCACCTGGGTGTTGCCGACCTCGATGACGTCCGGGCCGTCGTCGTCCTTGAGGGCGGCCTCGACCTTCTCGCCGATGCCGGTCCACTCCTGGACGCTGATGTCGAGGTCGAGGTCGCCGTGCCGCTTCTCGAAGTCCTCCTCGAACCGCTTCATGAAGGCGTCCGACGCGCTGCCCCGCATCAGCCACACCTTCACGGTGCCGCCGTCGTCCCCGCCTCCCGGCAACACGCCGCAGCCGGGCAGCAGGGCCGTGGAGGCGAGGGCCAGGGTCAGGGACAGGGCGATGCGGGGGCGGCGCGGATTCACGTCGGTCACTTTCTTCCTGCGGACAGGACGGGGAGGCCCGACGTGGGGAAGAGCTTGAAGCTCGAACGGGTGTGCAGGATTTTGGTATGTACCAAGACGCCGGTCAAGGGGTGTGAGGGGTTTCGTGGCACTTCCGTGAAGACCGCGTGCCCGAACAGCGCCGTCCTCGTCAAGAGCGCGTGCCCACACCTTCGGCGCTTCCGCCGACAGGCCCGCGCGGATCCCCGGCACTACCGTGGAGGGCACCGCAACGCCGCGGAGAGGAGAAGCCCGCCCATGTCCGACCACACCTACCGGGTCACCGAGATCGTCGGCACCTCGCACGAAGGCGTCGACCAAGCCATCCGCAACGGCATCGAACGCGCCTCACAGACACTGCGCGGCCTCGACTGGTTCGAGGTCACCCAGGTGCGCGGCCACATCGAGGACGGACAGATCCAGCACTACCAGGTCTGCCTGAAGGTCGGATTCCGCCTGGAGGACGCCTCCTAGGAGCGCACCGCCCGCGCCCCGGCCGCACTCCCACCGCGCCCTGGACCCCGGGGCGCGGGCCTCACGTACGGCCTTCGCGCTCCTGCGCGTCGCGGAGTTCGGCCGACGCGGTCCCCCACCGCGCCCGCACCACCGTGAATCCGGCCTGCTCGGCGTCGGCGCACACCAACTCGTCGTCGTCCACGAGCATCCGGATCTCGCGATCGCGGGCGAGGCGGCGCAGGATCTCCAGCTTGGTGCGGCGCGCGGGCCGCCGGTCGCGGTCGGGCCGCATCCAGATCCGCCCCTCCGGCAGCCCCTGCGCGGCCAGCCACGCCTCGGTGTCGGCGCGGCAGCGCTCGGGCCGCCCGGTGAGATAGACGACCTCGCACTCCCGGGCGCTGTCCAGGACGAGCCGCACCCCGCGCGGCAGCGGCGGGTCGTCCGGCGCCGCCCCGAAGAAGGCGTCCCAGTCGCGCGGCCTGCGCTCCAGGAACCGCTGCCGGTGCGCGGTGTCCGCGAGGGTGCCGTCGAGGTCGAACACGGCGAGGGGCCGCTCGGCTGCGGCGCTGTCATACGTCGTCGACGCGTCGTCGTACGCGGCCGGAGTGTTGTCGTGGTGCGTCACGCGGCCAGCATAAGGAGCGAACGTACGAACACTTGGCCCGTTCCGTCCCGCACTCCGATGGGTGATCTGTCGTATCTTCGGCGCGGTCACGCCGTTGCTCAGAACGTGATCAAGCACACCATCGCCGCTGCCGCTCTGGCCGGCCTCGCACTGTCCGCACTGCCCGCGACCACCGCTTCGGCGGTCTCCACTCCGCGGACGACCCCGTCCGCCGTCATCTCCACCCAGGCACCCCTGTCGGCACTGGCCGACGGCGACGACCGGGGCGGCCACGACGACGACCGGAAGAAGGCCAAGAAGAGCAAGAAGAGCAAGAAGGCCAAGAAGACGCGGTACTTGGGCGACGACGACTGACTGATCGCCTCACCTGGGTTCGTCGGGGACGACGCCACTCAGCCGATCGGCGGGTAGCCGCGGTCGCCGGATCAGGGAATGCCTGAATCCGGCACCCGGCCACCCCGATCCGTGCAGCGAGGTACGAAGAGTGACGCGCGCGACAGACGCATCCAGTGACACAGATCGGAGCGCGGCGTCCGGCGACCGGCACGGCGGCCCGGGCCGCAAGATGCTGACCGCGGTCGTCCTGGCCGTCCCCGTCGGCAAGGTCGCCTGGGACGTCGGCGGCGGCGAGGCCACCTGGGAAGTGCTCACCGCCCTCGGACCGGCCGACTGGCCCGACATCCTCATCGGCATGGTGCTCACCAACGCCCCCCTCGCCGCCGTACTGGCGGTGATCGCTTCTCGCATGGTGTACGCCTACTTCGCGGCCCGAAGCGCCGCCTCACCGCACGGGCGCGACACCGCCTCACAGCACGGCGACGACACCGACTCACCCCACGGCCCCGGTTGGAGGGCCGTCGCGTGGTCCGTCCTGCGCATCGCGGTCAATCCCCTGGCCACGGCCGTGCTCATCGCCGTGTTCTTCGGACCCTGGTGGGGGCTGGCCACCGGCGCCGTCAGCCTGGCCCTGCGTCAGGGAGTCACCTTCCGCTACCGGACGCGGCGCGTCGTCAGCCGACCGCGAGCAACTTGGCAGGACCGCGTCGCCGCGGGCGAGCGGTGGGTCACAGGTGTGCTGGCCGGGATCGTGCTGCCCGTCACCGCCTTGGTGGGCGCTCTCGACGGCCGGTCCTGGTCACCGGTGCTCCAGTGCACCGTGGACTCCGGCCACGGCGCCGAGCGTGCCCGCCTGATCGAGCTGGGCCGCAAGGGCAACGGAGTCGTGGGCTGGGATTTGGAGGCCCACGAGGTGGTCAACGGCCTGGCCTGCGGCAACACGGGAACCCTTGCCGTGCGCGAGCCGTGGTGGCGCAGCTGACGGACCCGGCCCGCAGCGGGTGGCCGGTTAGTCCGGCTCGGCGGGGTCGTGGGTGATCAGGTCTCCCGGCTGGCACTGGAGGACCTCGCAGATCCTCGACAGGGTCGAGAAGCGGATGGCCTTGGCCCGCCCGTTCTTGAGTACGGACAGGTTGACCACGGTGATGTCCACCCGGGCGGACAGTTCGGTGAGCGTCATGCCGCGCTCGGCGAGGAGCCGGTCGAGGTGGATCCGGATCGCGTGGAGTTCCTCTTCGGGCATCAGGCCGCCCCTTCGAGTCCGGGCATCAGGCCGTCCCTTCGAGTCCGGGCATCAAACGGTCCCTTCGGATCCGGGCATCAGATCGTCCCTTCGAGGTCCTCTCGCATGCGCACGCCCTCGCGCATGATCTTCCCCATGATCACAGCGGCGAGTCCGGCGAGGACGAGGGCCTGCGGCCCGGTGACCGTCGGCCCGGAACCGATGACCGGTGCCATGCTCGCGCTGAGCCAGGACTGCGACCAGCCGACGACGAGTCCGGCCAGCGGCGTGCCCGCGGCGACGAACCAGCCCAGTACAGAGAGGCGTTGCGCGACCGCGTCGGTGAACGGCCCCTGCAGCAGCACTGCTTTCAGCAGCCGGTGGAAGAGCAGCAGCGCGAGGGAGGCGAACAGCAGCCAGGGCAGTTGGCCCCCGAGGTCGGCGGCGCGCTGCCCCACGGAGGGACTGTCCTGGCACAGGCGCGTGGCGCTGCTGGACGCCTCCACGCCCGCGCCGATCGGCAGGTCGTCCGGCAGTGAGGCATTGGCCCAGAAGCCTGTCTCCACGCAGACCGCCCCGTCGTCGAGCATGTGCGTGACCGCCGTGCCGAGGAAAGCGAGCCCGCAGAGCACCGCCAGCGCGAAGGCGACCGAGGACAGGGCCCTCGTGAGTCGTGTGTTCACCGCATCCGTCCTATCGATTTTCGATATGCCCAAGACTAGAGGAGCATATCGATATTCGACAAGTCCACGCCGCCGGCGAAGCCGCCTCTCACACGGGGATCCATGCTCTTGCCGGGCGCCGAAAGGGCCCGACTGCCAGTGGCAGTCGGGCCCAGGTGCCGCGGAGATCAGGCTCAAGCCTTGTGGATCTTCCAGTCCGTGACGGGCGGGTGCGCGGCCGGAACAGTACGTCGAGCCGGCCCCGCCGCCCGGGGTGGGGGGGTGTTACTCCCCCACGACGCCCGAGGAAGCGATCACGATCTTCGCCCGGGTCGCGCCGGAGTGCGAGCCCAGGGATTCGATCTTCGTGACCAGGTCCTGGCCCTCGACGACCTCGCCGAAGACCACGTGCTTGCCGTCCAGCCACGGCGTGAGCACCGTGGTGATGAAGAACTGCGAGCCGTTGGAGTCCTTGCCGGAGTTGGCCATGGACAGCAGGAACGGCTTGTCGTGCTTGAGCTCGAAGTTCTCGTCGGCGAACTTCCCGCCGTAGATGCTCTTGCCGCCGGTGCCGTCGCCCCGGGTGAAGTCGCCGCCCTGGAGCATGAAGTCCGGGATGACCCGGTGGAAGCCCGAGCCCTCGTATCCGTAGCCGTGCTGACCGGTGGCCAGCTCACGGAAGTTCCGCGTCGTCCTGGGAACGACGTCGTCGTACAGCTTGAAGACGATCCGCCCCGCGGCGTCGCCGTCGATGGTGATGTCGAAGAAGATGTTGGTAGACATGGGCCGATCCTGTCACGGCCCCGGCCTGTTGCCCGTGTCGCCCTCCGGCCGGGCCGCCTAGCAGCAGGGCCATGACGCCCGCAGCATGTCGGCACAACCCGTCTGTAAACCGGCACCTCTCACTATCGTGTCCTTGAAACGCCGACCCAGATCTCGTTGGCATCCAGTCCCACGGAGACGTGCCTACGGAGAAGAGGGTCACCATGGCCTCGCCCCTTGCAGTGGCCTGCGTCAAGGAAGTCCGCCCCCACGGAGACGGCGTCCTGGTCGTCCTCTGCGGCGAAATCGACATCGCCACGGCCCCCGGAATCACCGGCTGCCTCGACGAACTCACGCACACCGGCGGTATCGACCTGCTCATCGACCTGGAGCCGGTCGATTTCATGGACGGCGCCGGCGTCCACCTCCTGAACCGCGTCCAGGACCGGACCAGCGGCCGCCACGGACGCCTGCGCCTGATCTGCACCCGCCCCACGACCCTCCAGCTGCTCCACCATCCATGGCTGCGCCTGAGCTTCGACATCCTGGACCGGCTGCCCGCACCCGTACCTCCCGAGGCGGTGGCCTGACCGGCGCGGAACAGCGCGGAGAGCAGAATCACTTTGCCCGCGCCACCGGCCTGGCGGATCATGGAAGCAGCGCAGGAGATCAGCCGGGTGACAGCCGGACCCCACTCCCCCGGAGCAGCCGTGCACGGTCAACAGCAGAGCGACGCCCCGCGGACGCCGGGTGCCCGTGCCGAAGGCGTGCGGTTCTCCGTGCTCGATCGCTCCCGCACCCGCGAGGGACACGACGGCACGCAGGCCCTGCGGGACACCGTCGCCCTCGCCCAGGAGCTGGAGGCGCTCGGCTATCACCGGCTCTGGGTGTCCGAGCACCACGGCGTGCCCGGCGTCGCCGGTTCGGCGCCGACGGTGCTCGCGGCGGCGGTCGCCGCGGCCACGCGGACGATCCGGGTGGGCACGGGCGGCGTGATGCTGCCGAACCATCAGCCGCTGGTGGTGGCCGAGCAGTTCGGGGTGCTCGAAGCGCTGTTCCCGGGGCGGATCGACATGGGGCTCGGGCGTTCCGTCGGGTTCACGGACGGCGTGCGCAGGGCGCTGGGCCGCGACAAGCACGACGCGGACGACTTCGCCGCGCACCTGACCGAGCTGCTCGGCTGGTTCCGCGGCACGTCGGACACGGGTGTGCACGCGCGCCCGGCCGAGGGCCTGAGCGTCCCTCCGTACGTCCTGGCCATCGGCGAGGGAGCCCGGATCGCGGCGGAGGCGGGGCTTCCGATGGTCGTCGGCGACATCCGGGGCCGCGACAAGATGCTCGCCGCCATCGAGCGCTACCGCGCCGCGTTCCGGCCCTCCGCCTGGTCGGACGAGCCGTACGTGGTCGTCTCCGGCACCATCGCCGTCGCGGACTCCGAGGAGGCGGCCCGTCGGCTGCTCATACCCGAAGCCTGGTCGATGGCCTACTCCCGCACCCACGGCACCTTCCCGCCGCTGCCGCCCGCCGAGCGCGTCGAAGAGCTCGCGGCGACCGGCGCCATGACGGACAAGGAGCGCGGTTTCTACGAGTCCGGGCTCCGCGGACACCTCCACGGCACCGAGGAGCAGGTCGCCGCCGAGCTGGAGACGCTGCTCAAGGAGAGCGACGCGCAGGAGGTTCTCGTGACGACGAGCACGTACGACCGCGAGGCCCTCCGCGACTCCTTCCGGCGCCTCGCACGAGTGGCGGGCCTGCGGGGTGCGGAACCGCCCCGGGCCTAGAATCGTGGGGTTTGCCCCCGATCCGCGTACGGAGCCCGCCCCATGCCCAGCCGCCGCCCCGCCCACGACCACGATCCTTTCGTACGGGTCCGGGGTGCCCGCGAGCACAATCTGCGCGGGGTCGACGTGGACGTTCCGCGCGATGTCATCGCCGTCTTCACCGGGGTCTCCGGCTCCGGGAAGTCCTCGCTGGCCTTCGGGACGATCTACGCGGAGGCGCAGCGGCGCTACTTCGAGTCGGTCGCGCCGTACGCGCGCCGCCTGATCCACCAGGTGGGCGCGCCGAAGGTCGGGGAGATCACGGGGCTGCCGCCCGCGGTCTCGCTCCAGCAGCGGCGCGCGGCGCCCACGTCCCGCTCGTCGGTGGGCACGGTCACGACGCTCTCCAACTCGCTGCGGATGCTCTTCTCCCGTGCGGGCGACTATCCGGAGGGCGCGGAACGGCTCGACTCCGACGCGTTCTCACCGAACACGGCGGCCGGGGCCTGCCCGGAGTGCCACGGCCTCGGCAAGGTGCACCGCACGACGGAGGAACTGCTCGTACCCGACCCCTCGCTGTCCATCCGCGAGGGCGCGATCGCCGCCTGGCCCGGCGCCTGGCAGGGCAAGAACCTGCGCGACGTGCTCGACACTCTCGGCCACGACGTGGACCGCCCGTGGCGCGAGCTGCCGCAGGCCGACCGCGACTGGATCCTGTTCACCGACGAGCAGCCGGTCGTCACCGTGCACCCCGTGCGCGAGGCGGGCCGCATCCAACGCCCGTACCAGGGCACGTACATGAGCGCGCGGCGCTATGTGATGAAGACGTTCGCCGACTCCAAGAGCCAGACGCTGCGCGCGAAGGCCGAGCGCTTCCTGGCCAGTGAGCCGTGCCCGGCCTGCGGCGGCAGCCGGTTGCGGCCGGAGGCGATGGCGGTCACGTTCGCGGGCCGCACCATCGCGGAGCTGTCCGCGCTGCCGCTGTCCGAGCTCGCCAAGTCCCTTGAGGAGGCGGCGGGTTCGGGCTCGGGCGCGGCCGGCGCGGAGACGGCCGAAGTCCTCACCGCCGACCTCCTCGCCCGCATCGGCACGATCACCGAGCTGGGCCTCGGCTATCTCTCGCCCGACCGGGCCACTCCCACCCTCTCGGCGGGCGAGCTGCAACGCCTGCGTCTGGCCACGCAGTTGCGCTCGGGCCTCTTCGGCGTCGTGTACGTCCTGGACGAACCGTCGGCCGGACTGCATCCCGCCGACACCGAGTCGCTGCTCACCGTCCTGGACCGGCTCAAGGCGGCGGGCAACTCGGTGTTCGTGGTCGAGCACCATCTGGACGTGATGCGGCACGCGGACTGGCTGGTCGACGTGGGGCCGATGGCGGGCGAGCACGGCGGGCGGGTGCTGCACAGCGGTCCAGTGGCCGATCTCGAGGCGGTGCCGGAATCGGCGACGGCCCGCTTCCTGTTCGACCGGAAACCCATGACGGTACGTCAGGTCCGCACGCCGAGCGGCTGGTTGAAGGTCGGGCCGGTGTCGCGGCACAACCTGCGGGACGTGACGGCGGAGTTCCCGCTGGGTGTGTTCACGGCGGTGACGGGGGTCTCAGGGTCGGGCAAGTCCACCCTGATCGGCGAGATCACGGAGGAGACGGCAGGCGTGGACCGCCTCGTGTGCGTGGACCAGAAGCCGATCGGCCGCACCCCGCGCTCCAACCTCGCCACGTACACCGGCCTCTTCGACGTCGTACGCAAGGTCTTCGCCGACACGGACGAGGCCCGGGCGCGCGGCTACGGCGTGGGCCGCTTCTCCTTCAACGTGGCGGGCGGGCGCTGCGAGACGTGCCAGGGCGAGGGGTTCGTGAGCGTCGAGCTGCTCTTCCTGCCCAGTACGTACGCCCCGTGCCCGGACTGCGGGGGCGCCCGCTACAACCCCGAGACCCTCCAGGTCACCCACGGCGGACTGACCATCGCGCAGGTCCTCGACCTCACCGTCGAGGCCGCCGCCGGCTTCTTCGCCGAGACCCCCGCCGTGCTGCGCAGCCTGCGCACCCTCCTCGACGTCGGTCTCGGCTATCTGCGGCTCGGGCAGCCCGCGACGGAGCTCTCCGGCGGGGAGGCGCAGCGGATCAAGCTGGCCAGTGAGCTGCAGCGGGTGCGGCGGGGGCACACCCTCTACCTCCTCGACGAGCCCACCGCGGGGCTGCATCCCGCGGATGTGGAGGTACTGGTGGGGCGGTTGCACGAGTTGGTCGACGCCGGGCACTCCGTGGTGGTCGTCGAGCACGACATGGCCGTGGTGGGCGGGGCGGACTGGGTGGTGGACCTGGGGCCCGGGGGCGGTGCGGCCGGAGGGCGCGTGGTGGCCGCGGGAGCCCCGGCCGACGTGGCCGGGGTCGCCGGGAGCCGGACGGGGCCGTACCTGGCACGGGCGTTGGGGCGGTAGCCCCGGGGCGTTCCCCGGACGCGCTGGTCACCCGTTTGCATCCCACGTGTCGTGAGAGTGGGGCTCCTGGGGCAACGTGGATCACGACCAAGCCCGCAACCCTTTGGAGGGCCCATGCGTATCCGAACCGCAATCGTGACCGTCGCCCTGGCCGCCGCCGCCGTTCTGGGGAGCTCCAGCGCCGCCTCCGCCAACGACCCCGACCCCGGCAACCACGACGGCGCCACCGGCATTGGCCTCAACCTCCTTTGCGGCCTCGGTGTCCTCGGCTCAGGCAGCTGCGACAACTAGTACGCGGATGCTCGCACCGCCTCCTCGCCGTCAACCGGCCCGAGGAGGCGGTGCGTTCAGCTGCCGCTCTCCCTCCGTAGCCTGCGGTGATAGCTGAACTCGTATCGATCCGCGACCCATTCGCTCTTGGACATGATGGCGCGTCACCTGCTTCGCTGCCGTCATGGACACTCACGGGAGACCCACCAGCCCCGGCCGCCGCGTTCTGCTGCGCGGTGCCGCCCTCGGCGCGGCCGCGCCCCTGATACCCGCCGCCGCGTCCGCCGACAGCGGCCGGCGTCCCGCCCACGGCGCCGCCGCCTCGTACCGCTGGCTCGGCACCTCGGGCTGGCGGATCGACGTGGGTGCGGGGACCGGGCCGAAGAAGACCGTGCTCGTCGATCCATACGTCACGCGCTTCCCCACCGGCCTCTTCAGCGGCCGCTTCGACGCCGCGACGCCGCTGCGTACGGACGAGGCGCTGGTGCGGCGGCACGCGGGGAGGCCCGAGGTCGTCCTCGTCACCCACAGCCACTGGGATCACTTCAACGACGTTCCCTACCTGGCCCGTTCGACGGGGGCGCGGGTCGTCGGCACGGAGACGACGTATCACCTGCTGCGGGCCCTCGGGGTGGACGGCGGGCAGATCTCGGTGGTCAAGGGCGGGGAGGTGCTCGACTTCGGCGGGTACGTCGTCGAGGTCGCCGCCTCGCTGCACAGCCGCAACGCCAAGTACTCCTACTTCGCGCCCGGCACCCTGCACGCCCCGCCGGCCGCGGCCCCGAAGACGGTGGCCGACCTGCCGGAAGGGGACACCCTGTCCTTCAAGGTGACGCCGGCGGGCGGCCCTTCGGCGCTGTTCATGGGGGCGAGCAACTTCGACGAGCGGGCCTTCCGGGGGCTCGCGCCCGACATCGCGATGGTGGCGGTGGCGTCGAGCAGGGCGACGTACCAGTACGTGCCGCGGCTGCTCGACGCGCTCGGCCGGCCCGGCGTGGTCGTGCCGGTGCACTGGGACGACTTCGAGCGGCCGCTGAGCGAGGGGCCGGTCGCCGACAGCGGGACGGACCTCGACGCGTTCGCCGCCGAGGTCCGTCGTGCGAGTCCGCGCTCGCGTGTGGTCGTTCCGGACTACCGGACGGTGTACGGGGCCGACTTCAAAGACAGGCCCTGAGGCCGGGCCGCTAGCGGCTCACCTTGCGCGTCGCCCGCAGCCACTCCTTGTTCATCGCCGCGATCGACGGCAGCGGGATGCCCTTCGGGCAGGCCGTCGCGCACTCGCCGGTGAGGGTGCAGCCGCCGAAGCCCTCCGTGTCCATCTGGGCGACCATGTCGAGGACGCGGGTCTCGCGCTCCGGGGCGCCCTGCGGCAGCACGTTGAGGTGGTTGACCTTGGCGGAGGTGAACAGCATCGCCGAGCCGTTGGGGCAGGCCGCGACGCAGGCGCCGCAGCCGATGCATTCGGCGTGCTCGAAGGCGAAGTCCGCGTCCGGCTTGGGCACGGCGGTCGCGTGCGCCTCCGGGGCCGAGCCGGTGGGGGCGCTGATGTAGCCGCCGGACTGGATGATGCGGTCGAAGGCGGAGCGGTCGACGACCAGGTCCTTGATGACCGGGAAGGCGGCCGCCCGCCACGGCTCGATGTCGATGGTGTCGCCGTCCTTGAAGGACCGCATGTGCAACTGGCAGGTCGTGGTGCGCTCGGGGCCGTGCGCGTCGCCGTTGATGACTAGCGAGCACGCGCCGCAGATGCCCTCGCGGCAGTCGTGGTCGAAGGCGACCGGCTCCTCACCCTTGACGATGAGCTCTTCGTTGAGGGTGTCGAGCATCTCCAGGAAGGACATGTCGGAGGAGATGTTGTCCACCTCGTACGTGGACATCGCGCCGTCGGCGTCGGCGTTCTTCTGGCGCCAGACGCGCAGGGTGAGCTTCATGCGTAGCTCCGCTGAGTGGGGTGGACGTACTCGAAGGTCAGGTCTTCCTTGTGGAGCACCGGGGCGTCGCCGGTCGCGGTGAACTCCCAGGCGGCGGCGTACGAGAAGTCCTCGTCGACGCGGGCGGCCTCGCCGTCGGGGGTCTGGGACTCCTCGCGGAAGTGACCGCCGCAGGACTCGGCGCGGTGCAGCGCGTCGAGGCACATCAGCTCGGCGAGCTCCAGGTAGTCGACGATGCGGTTGGCCTTCTCCAGCGACTGGTTGAACTCCTCGCCGGTGCCGGGCACCTTGATGCGGCGCCAGAACTCCTCGCGGATCTGCGGGATGCGCTCCAGGGCCTTGCGCAGTCCGGTCTCCGTGCGGGCCATGCCGCAGAACTCCCACATCAGCTCGCCGAGTTCGCGGTGGAAGGAGTCGGGGGTGCGGTCGCCGTCGACGGCGAGGAGGAGGTTCAGACGGTCCTCGGTCTCCGACAGGACCTCCTGGACGGCCGGGTGTTCGGCGTCCACCTCGTCCTTGTGCGGGTTGCGCGCCAGGTAGTCGTTGATGGTCGAGGGCAGCACGAAGTAGCCGTCGGCGAGGCCCTGCATCAGGGCGGAGGCGCCGAGGCGGTTCGCGCCGTGGTCGGAGAAGTTGGCCTCACCGATCGCGAACAGGCCGGGCACGGTGGTCTGGAGGTCGTAGTCGACCCACAGGCCGCCCATCGTGTAGTGCACGGCCGGGTAGATCCGCATCGGCACCTCGTACGGATCCTCGTCGGTGATCCGCTGGTACATGTCGAAGAGGTTGCCGTACTTGGCCTCCACCGCCTTGCGGCCCATGCGCAGAATCGCGTCCGCGAAGTCCAGGTACACGCCCTGGCCGCCGGGGCCCACTCCCCTGCCCTCGTCGCAGACGTTCTTCGCGGCACGCGAGGCGATGTCGCGGGGCACGAGGTTGCCGAAGGACGGGTAGATGCGCTCCAGGTAGTAGTCGCGCTCGTCCTCGGGAATCTCGTTCGCCGGGCGGGTGTCGCCCTTGGCCTTGGGCACCCAGATGCGGCCGTCGTTGCGCAGCGACTCGCTCATCAGCGTGAGCTTGGACTGGTGGTCGCCGGTGCGCGGGATGCAGGTGGGGTGGATCTGCGTGAAGCAGGGGTTGGCGAAGTAGGCGCCGCGGCGGTGGGCCCGCCACACGGCCGTCGCGTTGGAGTTCATGGCGTTCGTCGACAGGTAGAAGACGTTGCCGTAGCCGCCGGACGCGAGGACGACGGCGTCCGCGAAGTACGTGTCGATCCTGCCGGTGACGAGGTCGCGGGCGACGATGCCGCGCGCCCGGCCGTCCACGACGATGACGTCCAGCATCTCCGTACGCGGGTGCATCTCGACGTTGCCCGCGGCGATCTGCCTCGAAAGCGCCTGGTACGCGCCGAGGAGCAGCTGCTGTCCCGTCTGGCCGCGCGCGTAGAACGTACGCGAGACCTGCACGCCGCCGAAGGAGCGGGTGTCGAGCAGGCCGCCGTACTCGCGGGCGAACGGCACGCCCTGGGCGACGCACTGATCGATGATCTCGACGGAGATCTGCGCGAGGCGGTGCACGTTGGACTCGCGGGCGCGGAAGTCGCCGCCCTTGACCGTGTCGTAGAACAGGCGGTGGATGGAGTCGCCGTCGTTGCGGTAGTTCTTCGCGGCGTTGATGCCGCCCTGCGCGGCGATGGAGTGGGCGCGGCGCGGCGAGTCCTGGTAGCAGAACTGCACGACGTGGTAGCCCTGTTCGGCGAGCGTGGCGCCCGCGGAGCCGCCCGCGAGGCCGGTGCCGACGACGATCACGGTGTGCTTGCGGCGGTTGGCGGGGTTGACCAGCTTGGCCTCGAAGCGGCGGGTGTCCCAGCGCTCGGCGATGGGACCCTCGGGCGCCTTGGCGTCGACGACGGGCTCGCCGGTGGTGTACTCGGCATAGGAATTCATCGGTCAGCTCACCACTCCGGTCATGACACCGACGGGTACGGAGACGAAGCCCACGGTCAGCAGCAGCGCGAGGCCGTTGGCGCAGGTCTTCAGGAAGCGGTCGCGGGACGCGTTGCCCACGCCGAGGGTCTGGGCGGCGCTCCAGAAGCCGTGCCGGACGTGGAAGCCGAGGGCCACCACGGCCGTGATGTAGATGACGTTGCCGTACCAGGTGGAGAAGGTGTCGATCACGTTCTGGTACGGGTGCAGGTGCTCGTACGTGCCCGGGTGCACGGTGCCCGTGGTCAGGTCCAGGATGTGCCAGACGATGAACAGGCCCAGGATGATGCCGCCCCAGCGCATGGTGCGGGTCGCGTAGCTGGCGCGCGGCTTCTTGTGGACGTACTTGCTGGGGCGTGCCTTGATGTCGCGGCGGCTGAGCTGGTACGCGGACACGGCGTGCGCGACGACGGCGGCGACGAGTCCGACGCGCACGACCCACAGGGTCCACTCCCAGCGCATCACGGGCTCGCCGAGGGTGCGCAGCCAGTGCGCGTAGTGGTTGAAGTCGCCGGGCCCGAAGAAGATCTTCAGGTTTCCGATCATGTGGGCGACCAGGTAGAGCAGCATGATCAGGCCGCTCACCGCCATCACGGTCTTCTTGCCGACGGTGGAGTCCCACACCGTGCGCGGGAGGGACGGCCGTCGGTCGGTCCGCGTTGCCAGAGCCATGTCACGAACGCTACGGCCGAAGGTCCCGATCAGTCCAAGAGATGGTCCCGCTCATCTCCATAGGACTTGCCTATGACTGTCGTATCGTGGTCCGCATGCAGTTCCAGCAGCTTCTGTACTTCGTCGCGGTCGCCGAGACCCGCCACTTCACCCGGGCCGCCGAGCAGGTGCACGTCTCGCAGCCGTCGCTGTCGCAGCAGGTGCGTGCCCTGGAGAAGGAGCTGGGCGCCGAGCTGTTCAGCCGGGCGCGCGGGAACATCGCGCTCACCGACGCGGGCGAGGCGCTGCTTCCGCTGGCGCGCCGCATCCTCGCCGACGCCGACACCGCGCGCATCGAGGTGCAGGAGCTGGCGCAGCTGCGCCGGGGCCGGGTGCGGCTCGGGGCGACGCCGAGCGTCTGCACGGGTCTGCTGCCGCAGGTCCTGCGCGACTTCCACGACCGGCACCCCGGCATCCAGCTCCTGATCGAGGAGGGCGGCAGCCACGACCTGGTCCGCGAGCTCGCGCGCGGGGCCCTGGACCTGGCCCTGGTGGTGCTGCCGCTGCCGACGCCGTCGCCCGCCCTGACGACGGTGGAGCTGCTGCGCGAGGATCTGGTCGTGGTGTCGTCACCGGACGCGCCCGGCCTCGGCGCGTCCGCACGCGTCGCCGACCTCCAGGGCGAGCGCCTTGTGATGTTCCGGCACGGCTACGACCTGCGCGAGCTCACGGTCGCCGCCTGCCGCGCGGAGGGCTTCGAGCCCGAATTCGCCGTCGAGGGCGGCGAGATGGACGCCGTGCTCGGCTTCGTCCGCGCGGGCCTGGGCGTCGCCGTCGTCCCCCGCATGGTCGCCGAGCGCGCCGGCAGCGGCCTCCGCATGACCCCGCTGTCACGCCCCAAACTGCGCCGCACCATCGCCCTCGCCCACCGCAGCGACGTGGCCCCACCACGGGCGGCACGGGAGCTCCAGCAAATGCTGCTGGCCCGGTGACGCGCGGGGAGCCGCGGACAGACCCGGGCCCCGAAGGGGCGCGG
>NZ_AOPZ01000026.1 GCF_000414115.1 Streptomyces aurantiacus JA 4570 | reverse complement strand
ACGAGCGCGCAGCGCGATCGGCGGCGCCCACGCATGCGTGAGGGCCCTGTTCCGGCAACCGGAACAAGGCCCTCACCGCTGCGCAGCTCAGCGCAGCGTTACATCATGTCTTCGATGTCCGCCGCGATCGGGTCCGCGTCGGTCCCGATGACGACCTGGATCGCGGTGCCCATCTTCACGACACCGTGCGCGCCCGCGGCCTTCAGCGCCGCCTCGTCGACCAGGCCGGGGTCGTTGACCTCCGTGCGGAGGCGGGTGATGCAGCCCTCGACCTCTTCGATGTTGTCGATGCCGCCGAGCCCGGCAACGATCTTCTCAGCCTTGCTGGCCATGGTGTTCTCCCTGCTCTGAAAAGGACGCGGCCACGACACCGTAGGTCCGCTTTGTCACGTTAACGCACGGTTGGCCCATCTTCGCGGGCGGTCACGGCACCCGTCCTCAATCATGACGATCAAGGTGACACCCCTCGTGGGGGTGTGCCGACTACCCGTCCGTAACTGGTCTACACCAGTTTTCAACGACCGCCAAACCTGGCTGGTTCCGGGAGGAACGCAGATGAGTTCCGACGCCGCCGCGGTGCCGCGGAAGAAGTGGTGGAACGGCCTCTTGCAGGGGCTGCAGAAGATGGGCCGCAGCCTCCAGCTGCCCATCGCCGTGCTGCCCGCCGCCGGCATCCTCAACCGGCTCGGCCAGCCGGACGTCTTCGGCGACGACGGCCTCGGCTGGACCAATGTGGCCAAGGTCTTCGCGGCCGCGGGCGGCTCCCTGCTCGATTCCTCGCTCGGCCTGCCCCTGCTGTTCTGCATCGGCGTCGCGATCGGCATGGCGAAGAAGGCGGACGGGTCGACCGCGCTCGCGGCGGTGGCGGGCTTCCTCGTCTACTACGCGGTCCTGCGCGCGTTTCCCGACGACTGCCCCGCGGGGGCCGACTTCGCGGGCGCGGGGCTGTGGAGCGGGGTCTGCGTGACCGGCGAGGGCACACCGACCCAGGCCGCGTACCAGAACCCGGGGGTGTTCGGCGGCATCGTCATGGGTCTGCTGTCCGCCTGGTTCTGGCAGCGCTACCACCGCGTGAAGCTGGTGGACTGGCTCGGCTTCTTCAACGGGCGGCGGCTCGTCCCGATCATCATGGCGTTCATCGGCCTGGTCTTCGCGGGCCTGTGCGTATGGGTCTGGCCGCCCATCGGCGACGGGCTCACCAGCTTCTCCAAGTGGCTGGTGGACCTCGGCTGGCTGGGCTCGGGCATCTTCGGCGTGGCCAACCGCGCGCTGCTCACCGTCGGCCTGCACCAGTTCCTGAACACCTTCGTCTGGTTCCAGTTCGGCGACTACACCAAGCCGGACGGCACGGTCGTGCACGGCGACATCAACCGCTTCCTGGCCGGGGACCCGACGGCCGGGCAGTTCACCTCGGGCTTCTTCCCGATCATGATGTTCGCGCTGCCGGCCGCGGCCCTCGCGATCACGCACGCGGCCCGGCCCGAACGCCGCAAGGTCGTCGGCGGCATGATGCTCTCGGTCGGCCTGACGTCGTTCGTCACCGGCATCACCGAACCGATCGAGTACTCCTTCCTGTTCATCGCGCCCGCGCTGTACGTGATCCACGCGCTGCTCACCGGCGTCTCGATGGCGGTCACCTGGGGCCTCGGCGTCAAGGACGGCTTCAGCTTCTCCGCGGGCCTCATCGACTACGTCATCAACTGGAGCCTGGCGACGAAGCCCTGGCTGATCATCCCGATCGGGCTGGTTTTCGCGGCGGTCTATTACGTCTTGTTCCTCTTCGTGATCAAGAAGTTCGACCTGGCCACCCCGGGACGCGAACCGGAGGAAGAGGCAAAGGCGTTGGACGAGGAGCAGACCAAGGCGTAGGCACGGAAGCGGAACCTTCCGCGATACCCTTTGCCAGGCCCTCGGACCCTTTGGTCCGGGGGCTTTTCGTCATGGATGCGGCGTTATGGCCGACCCCACAGGAATCGTGGGTTCCTTATGTCGCCTTGACCGTGTTACAACAGGTCTACACCACTGAGTGGTGTAGACCACCTGGTTGCTGTCACCCCCCAACTGTCCCCTGGCAGCACCCGCACATGGAGGAAGTCAATGAGTACCGCCACCACCTCGGCGGCGCCCGCGAAGAAGCGGGGCTCCGGTCTGTTGCAGGGTCTGCAGAAGGTGGGCCGCAGCCTGCAGCTGCCCATCGCCGTACTGCCCGCGGCCGGCATCCTGCTCCGCCTCGGCCAGCCGGACGTGTTCGGCGCCGACGGCCTCGGCTGGGGCAAGGTCGCCACGGTCTTCGCCAACGCCGGTGACGCCGTGTTCTCCAACATGCCGCTGCTGTTCTGCATCGGTGTCGCGATCGGCTTCGCGAAGAAGGCGGACGGCTCCACGGCTCTCGCCGCGCTCGTCGGCTTCCTGGTCTACACGAACGTGCTGAAGGCGTTCCCGGTGACTGAGCTGCAGATCACCAAGGGTGCCGACATCCCCGCCACCTACAACGACCCCAAGGTCTTCGGCGGCATCATCATGGGCCTGATATCCGCCGTGGTGTGGCAGAAGTTCCACCGCACCAAGCTGGTGGACTGGCTGGGCTTCTTCAACGGCCGCCGGCTCGTCCCGATCATCATGGCCTTCATCGGCACCGGCATGGGTGTCCTCTTCGGTCTGGCCTGGGGTCCTGTCGGTGACGCGATCACCAGCTTCGGCGAGTGGATGACCGACCTCGGCTCGGTCGGCGCGGGCATCTTCGGCGTGGTCAACCGCGCGCTTCTGCCGGTCGGCATGCACCAGTTCGTGAACACCGTGGCCTGGCAGGAGATCGGCTCCTTCACGGACTCCGCGGGCGCCGTCTGGCACGGTGACATCCAGCGCTTCATGCACGGCGACCCGACGGCGGGACAGTTCATGTCCGGCTTCTTCCCGATCATGATGTTCGCGCTGCCCGCCGTGGCCCTCGCCATCACGCACACGGCGCGGCCCGAGCGCCGCAAGGTCGTCGGCGGCATGATGATGTCGCTCGCGCTCACCTCGTTCGTCACCGGCATCACCGAGCCGATCGAGTTCGCGTTCATGTTCATCGCCCCGGTCCTGTACGTGATCCACGCGGTCCTGACCGCCGTCGCGATGACCGTCACCTGGGCCCTGGGCGTGCACCACGGCTTCACGTTCTCGGCCGGCGCCATCGACTACGTACTGAACTGGAAGTTCGCCGAGAAGCCCTGGATGATCATCCCGATCGGCCTGGCGTTCGCGGCGGTCTACTACGTGGTCTTCCGCTTCGCGATCGTCAAGTTCAACATCCCGACCCCGGGCCGCGAGCCCGAGGAGGAGATCGAGGACCTCACGAAGGCGTGAGCAACGTCCCCGCCTGACGCGTAGGGCCCGGAACCGATCGGTTCCGGGCCCTTCGTCGTCGTACCGCCGCGGCGGCTCAGATCTCGTACGTCGCGCCCGCGGCCGCGAGGTCCGCCGGGCCGGTGAAGACCTCCCGCGCGTCCGCGAGATTGACCTGCGGGTCCGTCCACGGCGGGATGTGCGTGAGGACGAGGCGGCCGGCGCCCGCGCGGCGGGCGGACTCGCCGGCCTCGCGGCCGTTGAGGTGCAGGTCGGGGATGTTCTCCTTGCCGTGCGTGAACGCGGCCTCGCACAGGAACAGGTCGGTGCCGGAGGCGAGTTCGTCGAGTGCCTCGCACGGGCCGGTGTCCCCGGAGTACGTCAGCGAGCGGCCGCCGTGTTCGAGCCGGATGCCGTACGCCTCGACGGGGTGGCAGACCTTCTCCGTGCGCACCGAGAACGGCCCGATGTCGAAGGCGCCGGGCTTGACCGTGTGGAAGTCGAAGACCTCGCTCATCGAGGACGCGGAGGGCGTGTCGGCGTACGCCGTGGTCAGGCGCTGCTCGGTGCCCTCGGGGCCGTACACCGGGATGGGCGCGCAGCGGCCGCCCTCGTGCCGGTAGTAGCGGGCCACGAAGTACGCGCACATGTCGATGCAGTGGTCGGCGTGCAGATGGCTGAGGAAGATCGCGTCGAGGTCGTACAGACCAATGTGGCGCTGCAGCTCGCCCAGGGCGCCGTTGCCCATGTCGAGCAGCAGCCGGAAGCCGTCGGCCTCGACGAGGTAGCTCGAGCAGGCCGATTCCGCGGACGGAAACGACCCCGAGCAGCCGACGACGGTGAGCTTCATAGAGCTGGAACCTCCACGCTGGCGGTCGGGGGAAACGGGGGCGTGCGGTCCGTCGAGCGTAAGGCGCAAAAGGGCGGCTCGCTCCTCCGTGGCCTGCTGTTGTGGGCGAAGTCACCGGTCACGTCACTCTTCCCCCGTAGTTCCGGGGGGTGGGCGTGACCCCGCACGGCTCAAGTCGGCGCCGGGTCGGCACGGTGCCGGTCCAGGATCGGTGGGGCGGGAGCCGCGAGACCGGAACGCGCGGATTGAAGGTTTACCCAAGATTTGTTGCAGGCACGTCGTGCACGTTGGTGCGGTGCCGGCGCGACAGCCGACGGAGTCAGCTCCGGTGCCGAGGCCGGCCGCAGCAGGCTTCCCAAGCTCATCTCTGTTGTACAGGGGGATTCAATGCTCAGAATGCGCAATCGAATCGGAGCGGCTGTTGTCGGTTTCGCTGCCACCGGTGCTGTCCTCACCGCCGGTCCCGCGTCCGCAGACATGCACTGGACGAAGGCCGACGCCTCCGGCTACTCGGCCCAGGCGCAACGCGCGGGCCTCACGGCGAAGCAGGCCGAGGCCCTTCAGCAGAAGGTCGACCGCCACCTCGCCAAGGTCCCCGACAGTCGCCAGACGGGCCCAAACACCATCGCCTTCCCTGGCGGCAAGGTCGTTGTCGAAGTACCCGGCGGGCAGTACTCAGGAGCCCTGCGCTCCCCGTACAGCGACTGCCGCTTCGAATTCTGCGGCGGTGAGGATTCAGGAACGGCGTACTCCTGGGATCAATGCCGCAAGTACGACGTCAGGCACATGAGCGGTCCGGGATTCTGGTGGAACAGCCAAATCGACCGAATGCGGGTGCATATGTACGGCGCGCAGGGAGAGCGGATCTACACCACCCCCAACGCGTACTCCGAGGACAAGTCCGCAAATTGGTCGCCGGTGTACTGGATCAAGACATGCATTCCGGCCAAATGAAGAACAGGCTGCATCACGCACCCGAGGCGGGCTACGACGCGACCCCTGCGTGCGGCGGCGGTGGGGCGGGGGCGCCGGTACCGTCGTGCTCATGGACACGTCGTGGTGGCTCGCGCTCGCCGCCGTGGTGGTGCTCGCGTTCGTCGTCACCCTCGTGGACGGGTGGGCGCGCTCCGGGCGGCCCGCCCGGCGGCGCGGGGTGCGGCGGCCGCCCCGGCGGGAGCGGGGTGGGCGGCCCCGGCCGCGGGCCGGGGAGATCTGGTGGGCGCGGGTGCCCTATGAGGGCGGGGCCGGGGGGAAGGATCGGCCCTGTCTCGTGCTCGGTGTCCGCGGGGACAGCGTGCGGGTCGCGAAGATCACCAGTAAGTACCGCGACGAGCGGGGCGGGGTGATTCCGTTGCCGCCCGGGGCCGTCGGGGACGCGCACGGGCGGGCCAGTTTCCTGGAGACGGACGCGGTCCGGGAAGTCCCGGTGTGGGACTTCCGGCGGCGGGCGGGGGTGGTGGATCCGGTGCTTTGGGATCAGGTGCGGCATCTGGCTGGGTAGCCCTGGCGGGGGCCCTCCCCAGTCCCGCCCCTTCCCGTAACCAGGGGGCTGCCGCAGTTTCGGGAAGGGGCGGGATTGGGGAGCTCCCGGCCGGGCTCACGCCCACAGTTGCCCGTGTACCGCCGCGATGGCCTCCTCGTCCGTCGCCGCCGTGTAGACGCCCGTCGAGAGGTACTTCCAGCCGCCGTCGGCGACGACGAAGACGATGTCGGCGGGTTCGCCCGCCTTGACGGACTTGCGGCCGACGCCGATCGCGGCGTGCAGCGCGGCGCCGGTGGAGACGCCGGCGAAGATGCCCTCTTCGCGGAGGAGTTCCCGCGTGCGGGTCACGGCGTCGGCGGAGCCGACGGAGAACCGCGTGGTGAGAACGGACTCGTCGTAGAGCTCGGGCACGAAGCCCTCGTCGAGGTTGCGCAGGCCGTAGACGAGGTCGTCGTAGCGCGGCTCCGCTGCGACGATCTTGATGTCGGGCCGCTGCTCACGGAGGAAGCGGCCAACGCCCATCAGGGTGCCCGTGGTGCCGAGGCCCGCCACGAAGTGGGTGATGGACGGCAGGTCGGCGAGGATCTCGGGCCCGGTCGTGGCGTAGTGGGCGCCCGCGTTGTCCGGGTTGCCGTACTGGTAGAGCATCACCCAGTCGGGATGCTCGGCGGCCAGCTCCTTGGCGACGCGTACGGCGGTGTTGGAGCCGCCGGCCGCGGGAGAGGAGATGATCTCGGCGCCCCACATCGCGAGGAGGTCGCGCCGCTCCTGGGAGGTGTTCTCCGGCATGACGCACACGATGCGGTAGCCCTTGAGCCTGGCCGCCATCGCGAGCGAGATGCCGGTGTTGCCGGAGGTGGGCTCCAGGATGGTGCAGCCGGGCGTCAACCGGCCGTCCTTCTCGGCCTGTTCGACCATGTGGAGCGCGGGCCGGTCCTTGACGGAGCCGGTCGGGTTGCGGTCCTCGAGCTTGGCCCAGATCCGCACGTCGGCCGACGGGGAGAGCCGGGGAAGCCGGACCAGCGGGGTGTTGCCGACGGCCGCGAGCGGGGAGTCGTATCGCATCGGCGATCGGGCCTGTCAGGCCATGCCGCCGGCGACGGCCGGCAGGATCGTGACGCTGTCGCCGTCGGACAGCTGCGTGGAGACGCCGTCGAGGAAGCGGACGTCCTCGTCGTTCAGGTAGACGTTCACGAAGCGGCGCAGGGTGTTGCCCTTGTCCTTGTCGATCAGCCGGTCCTGGATGCCCGCGTGCCGCGACTCGAGGTCGGCGAAGAGCGCGGCGATGGTGTCGCCGTTGCCCTCGACGGCCTTCTCGCCGTCGGTGTAGGTGCGGAGGATGGTCGGGATGCGGACCTCGATGGCCATGCGGAGGGCTCCTGTCGGGAAGGGGTTCGGGGTGCTGCCGGGGTGGTGCGGGAGGCCGGGGCCGGGCCCGGTGGGGGCCGGTGCAGATCGTGGCACGGGCGCGCGGCGTCCTGCGCGCGGCGGGGTGCGGAGTGCGCGTGCGGCACCGCGGCAGGGGCCGCGGGCGGCGGGGCGGCGCCCGTCAGGGCCGACAGATGGCGCTGGCGAGGCGGCACAGGTCGACGTGCAGCCGGCCGACGAGCAGGGCGCCCGGCGTCGTATCGATGCTCACGTCGTTCGAAACCATGCGGTCATCGTATCGATTCCCGGTCCGGGACCTGGAATGTGATCTCGGATGCCGGACGGATACCGTTCGGTGGCCGGACGGCGGGACTGGTCCGGCCACCGCTCACGGCCGGATCGCCCCCTGCGGACCGGGCTCACCGATCTGCCCGGGGAGAGGCGCGCCGATCCGCCCGGGGAGATACGTCACCGTCGGCGCCCCCGTCGCCGGATGCACCGCCACCTCCGCCGCGACCCCGTACACCTCCGCGAGCAGCTCCCCGGTGAGGACGTCCTTCGGCGGCCCGGAGGCGACCACGCGGCCTGCGTCGAGGACGTACAGGCGGTCGCAGTAGTACGCGGCCAGGGTCAGGTCGTGCAGGGCGAGGAGGTTGGCCGTGCCGAGGCCGCGGACCAGGCCGAGGATCTCCAGCTGGTAGCGGATGTCCAGGTGGTTGGTCGGCTCGTCGAGGACGAGGACGGCCGGTTCCTGGACGAGCGCCCGCGCGGTCAGGACGCGCTGCCGCTCGCCGCCGGACAGCCGCGCGAAGGACCGCCCGACCAGGTCCGCCGCGCCCACCCGCTCAAGGGCGCCGCGCACCAGCTCCTCGTCGGCGGCCGTGTCCGCCTCCCAGAAGCGCTTGTGCGGGGAGCGGCCCATGGCGACGATCTGGCGGACGGTGAGCTCGAAGCCCGCCTGCCCGTCCTGCGGCACCGTGGCGATCCGGCGCGCGCGGGCCTTGGCGCCCGCGTCCGCCAGGTCGTCGCCGTCCAGCAGGACCCGGCCCCCGGTGGGCCTGAGCGCCCCGTACACACAGCGAAGGAGTGTCGTCTTGCCGCTGCCGTTGGGGCCGACCAGGCCCACCGTCTCGCCCGCGGAGACGGAGAGTGAGACGGCGTCGACGAGGCGGCGGCCGGACGGGATCTCGTACGTGAGGTCTTCGGCGCGCAGCAGGCCCTCGGTGCGCGGCAGATCGGTACGCGGTTTCATGCCGCCGCCTCCTCGCGTGCCCGGCCGCGGCGCAGCAGCCACAGGAAGAACGGGCCGCCGGTGAGCGCCGTGAGCACGCCCACCGGGATGTCCTGCGGCGCCGCCACCGTGCGTGCCGCGAGGTCCGCCACCACCAGGAACACCGCCCCCATCAGCGCGGCCACCGGAAGGAGCGCCCGGTGCGCGGCGCCCACCAGCATGCGGGCCGCGTGCGGCACCATCAGGCCGACGAAGCCGATGGCCCCGCTGTGCGCGACGAGCACGCCGGTGACCAGGGAGGCGAGCACGAAGACGCCCGCGCGGAACCGGGCCGTGTCCAGGCCGAGTACGGTGGCGCCCTCCTCGCCGACCAGGAGCAGGTCCAGCGGGCGGGCAAGCGCGATCAGCAGCCCCGTACCGAGGGCGAGGACGGTCAGGGGCACCGCGAGCATGTCCCAGCGAGCGCTGCCCAGGCCGCCGAGCGTCCAGTACAGGACCTCCTTGAGGTGGTCCGCGCGCGCCGAGACGACCAGGATCAGGCTGGTCAGCGCGGCCAGGACGTACGAGACGGCGACGCCCGCGAGGATCAGGCGGCTCGTCGTGAAGCCGCCGCCGGGGTCGCGGGCTAGGGCGTACACCACGACGAGCGCGAGGAACGCGCCCGCGAAGGACGCCGCCGGGAGCGTCACCGTTGTCGCCATGCCCGCGCCCACGCCGAGCACGATCACGGAGACCGCGGCGGCGGACGCTCCCGAGGAGACGCCCAGCAGGAACGGGTCGGCCAGGGGGTTGCGGACGAGGGCCTGCAGGGCTGTGCCGACCACCGCGAGGCCCGCGCCGACGGCTGCGCCGAGCAGGACTCGGGGGAGGCGGACGTCGAGGACGATGGTGCGGTAGGGGGAGGGGTCCTGGGCCCGGCCCGTGAGGATGTCCCACACGTCGGCGAGGGGGATGCGTACGGAGCCCAGCGCCAGGGCGAGGGCGCAGGCTGCCGCCAGGGCCAGGGTGAGGGTGGCCATCACGGTGGCGTAGCGGAGGCGGGGCCCTGCGGGGCTTTCCCCGATCCCACCCCTTCCCGAAACTGGGGGCTCCGCCCCCAGCCGCTCCGCGCCTCGTCCTCAAACGCCGGACGGGCTTCAATTGAGCTGTCCCGACAGCTTCTCCACCGCCCCCGGTGCCCGCACCCCGAGCACCACATCCGACAACGGCAGCACCGCGAAGCGCTTGTTCTTGATGGCGGGGACGTCCTTGAGGGCCGGGTCGTCCAGGAGGCGCTTCTTCTTCTGGGCGACCGTCGTGGCGCCGTAGTCGTAGATGACGATCACGTCGGGGCGGCGGTCGACCACCGTCTCCCAGGAGGCGTCGCCGAAGGACTTGTCGAGGTCGGCCATGATGTTGCGGCCGCCCGCCCGCTCGATGATGTCGTTGCCGATGCCCCGGCCGCCCGCGGTGAACGCCGTCTTGTCGCCGCTGTCGTAGACGAAGACGGAGAGCGGCTTGCCGTCCTTGGTGTTCCGGGCGGACTTCTTCGCGGTGGCGGCCAGTTCGGCCTTGGCGTCGCGCACCCACTTCTCGGCCCGGTCGCGGACGCCGAAGGTGGCGCCCGCCTCGCGCACCTCGCGGTAGACGTCGTCCATCGTGACCGCGTCCTTGGCGCAGCCCTCGATGTTCAGGCGGGTCTTGATGCCGGACTTGGCGAGGGCGTCGCGCGAGCGGCCGTCGCCGGCCGCGAAGGCGCTCGCGTAACCGCCGTACACGAAGTCGGGGTTGGCGGCGAGCAGCTTCTCGTACGAGGGGTACTCCTTGGCGAGCACCGGGCGGGACTTGTACGCCTTCTCGTACTCGGGGAGCACCTTGTCGTCGAGGTAGGCGGTCCCGGCGATGCGGTCCTTCAGGCCCAGCTCCAGGAGGATCTCCGTCACGTGCTGGTTCATGGTGACGGCGCGCTTCGGGGGTGCTTCGTACGTCGTCTTCTCGCCGCAGTTGGTGACGGTGTACGGGAATCCGGCGGCCTTGGCGGCGGGTTTCCCGGAGTCCTGGTCGTCGGACGACGACGAGCACGCGGTCAGCGGCAGCAGGATCGCCGCCACGGCGGGCAGGGCGCGGGCACGGGTACGCATGGGTGCGGGCCTCCTCCAGGGGATTTCCGCGTCCCCTGCGTGAAGTGGAGGAGGCGGCAGGTCAGTTCCTGACTCCCGGGCGCGGCTCGCGTCCGGTCACAGTGGCGGGACCGCGCCGGATTCGCACCGGCTTCCTGGGTCCTGCCGCCTCAAAGGTCGTGCTCAGTATGCCTGGACGACCCGGACCTCCTCCTCGGTGACCTCGCCCTCGACGATCCGGAACGAGCGGAACTGGAAGGGGCCCGCTTCGTCGGTGTCGGCGGTGGAGACGAGGACGTAGTGGGCGCCCGGCTCGTTGGCGTACGAGATGTCGGTGCGGGAGGGGTATGCCTCCGTGGCCGTGTGCGAGTGGTAGATGACCACGGGGTCCTCGTCGCGGTCGTCGAGATCGCGGTACAGCTTGAGCAGATCGGTCGAGTCGAACTCGTAGAACGTGGGCGAGCGGGCCGCGTTCAGCATCGGGACGAACCGCTCGGGGCGGTCGGTGCCCGCCGGGCCCGCGACGACGCCGCACGCCTCGTCGGGGTGGTCCTTGCGCGCGTGCGCGACGATCTGGTCGTGCAGGGCCTGGGTGATGGTCAGCATGTCGGCCAGGATAAGCAGCGGGGCGGCCCCGTACCGAAGTGTGGTACGGGGCCGCCCGCATGCTGGACGAGACCGGGTCAGTCCTTGGTGAGCGAGGCGCCGTCCTCGGCGGCCGGGCCGCCGTGTACGCGCTTCTTGAAGGCCGCGGCCTCCGGGTTGCGGCTCTTCAGGACCAGGTAGGACACGCACAGGATCGCGGCCCAGATCGGGGCGCAGTACAGGGAGATCCGCGCGTCCTTGTCGACGCCCATCATCACGATGACCATGCCGATGAAGGCGAGCGCGAACCAGCTCGTGTACGGGGCGCCCGGCGCGCGGAAGGTGGACTGCGGCAGGATGCCGCGGTCGGCCTTGCGGCGGTAGTTGATCTGGGAGACCAGGATCATGATCCAGGCCCACATGCCGGAGATGGTCGCGAAGGAGACGACGTAGTTGAACGCCTCGCCCGGCCACTGGTAGTTGATCCACACGCCGACGAGCATCAGCGCGGCCGACGCGGTGGTGCCGACCAGCGGCAGGCCGTTCTTGGTGAGCTTGGTGAAGAACTTCGGGCCCTGGCCGTTGAGCGCGAGGTCGCGCAGCATGCGGCCGGTGGAGTACATGCCCGAGTTGCAGGAGGAGAGGGCGGCCGTCAGGACCACGAAGTTCACGATCGCGGCGCCGATGCCGAGGCCCATCTTCTCGAAGGCGGCGACGAACGGCGAGACGCCCGGCTGAAAGTGCGTCCACGGCACGACCGACAGGATCATGATCAGGGCGCCGACGTAGAAGACGGCGATGCGCCACGGCACGGTGTTGATGGCCTTGGGCAGGGTCTTCTTCGGGTCCTTGGACTCGCCCGCGGTGACGCCGACCAGCTCGACGGCGAGGAAGGCGAACATCACGATCTGCAGGGTCATCAGCGTGTTGCCGATGCCGTTGGGGAAGAAGCCGCCGTTGTCCCACAGGTGCGAGACGGACGCGGTGTCGCCGGCGTCGGAGAAGCCGATGGTGAGGATGCCGGCACAGATCAGGATCATGCCGATGATGGCGGTGACCTTGACCATGGAGAACCAGAACTCGAGCTCACCGAAGAGCTTCACGGAGATCAGGTTGGCGCCGTACAGGATGACCGTGAAGATCAGCGCGTACGCCCATTGAGGAACGGAGCCGTGCGTCCAGTACTGCATGTACTGGGCCGCCGCGGTGACTTCCGTGATGCCGGTGACGACCCAGAAGAGCCAGTACGTCCAGCCGGTCACGAAGCCGAAGAAGGGGCCGACGAACTCGCGGGCGTACTCCGAGAAGGAGCCCGAGACGGGCCGGTACATCAGGAGCTCGCCGAGCGCGCGCATGATGAAGAAGATGACAAGGCCCGCGATGGCGTAAGCGAGGATGAGGCTCGGCCCGGCCTTGTGGATGGCCTTGCCCGCGCCGAGGAACAGGCCGGTGCCGATGGCACCGCCGATCGCGATCATCTGGATCTGCCGGGCGCCTAGCCCGCGCTGATAACCCTCGTTGTCGCCGGACGCGTCCGCGCCCGCCGCGGCCTCATTGCCGTCGTACTGCTCTTCGACCTGCACTGAGGTCATGGTGACGCCTTTCTCCATGCTGATCCGCGCCGCGAACTGCGGTTTCGCCGCGGACCAGGTCCTGATCCCCCCGGATGGTGATGGAGTGCCGCCGACGGTCTGCCGGCCCCTAGCGCCCTCGGTGACATGGGTGGCGTCACCGAGCGGTCGTGAAGATTTATCACGACCGCCACAGTGATCGAATGAGCCACATGTGGTGCACACCACAGGAAGAAGCGGACAAAAGTCCCTCGACGCCACGTAAGGGGGTAACGAGGTGACAGGATCGTTATCCGGATTTGAGCGTCCGTTGAGCGGACGCCGACGATCTTCAAAAGGGCGTCACACGGACGCCAGAAAACCGTCACCCCACCAGTGCGGAATCCGTCACGTCACCGGCTCGGAATCCGTCACGTCACCGGCGCCGGACCCGTCACGTCATCAGCGTCTCGACGAGCGTTTCCTGGAGGCCGCCGAGC
The DNA here is from genome assembly GCF_000414115.1 of Streptomyces aurantiacus JA 4570. Taxonomy (GTDB): domain Bacteria; phylum Actinomycetota; class Actinomycetes; order Streptomycetales; family Streptomycetaceae; genus Streptomyces; species Streptomyces aurantiacus_A. The sequence continues at coordinate 8,880 of NZ_AOPZ01000026.1, read as the reverse complement.
CACAGATACGCCATCACCATCGGCTTGCGCGGGTCGGAGTCCGGCAGCCGGTAGAGGAGGTCGGTGTCCTCCTCGTCGGTCACGTCGAGGCGGGCGCCGATCGCGAGCCGCAGGTCGTTGAGCGCGCCGAGCCAGCGCCGCGACTCCTCCGGGGACAGCTTCAGGACCGCGCCGCCCTCGCCCGCGACGGTGAGCGCGTCCAGGGAGCGGATCACGGCGAGCGCGTCGTCCCGCTTGCGGGCCCGCAGGTCGTTCTCGGTGAAGCGCCTGAACTCGGCGGAGTACGCCCGCAGTTCGTCCTCGTCCCCGGGCCGGCTGCCCGGGCCGCCGTACGCGTCCGGGAGGAGCCGCTTGAGCACCGGGTCGGCGGGCGGCTCGCTCGGGCCCTCGGCGAACAGCTCCGCGAACGGGTCGCCGTCGTCGCCGACCGGCTCGTCGCCCGGGCCGATCAGCTCCAGGAGCTGCACGGCGAGCGAGCGGATGATCGAGATCTCGACCTCGTCCAGGGCGACGGCGGCGCCGCCCCCCGGGATCGCTTCGAATTGTCCTGGCATCAGTCGCGTCGCTACTTCCGGTCCTGCTGGAGCGTTGCCCACAGCCCGTATCCGTGCATCGCCTGCACGTCGCGTTCCATCTCCTCGCGGCTGCCGGTGGAGACGACGGCCCGGCCCTTGTGGTGCACGTCCATCATCAGTTTCGTGGCCTTTTCCTTCGAGTACCCGAAGTACGACTGGAAGACATAGGTCACGTAGCTCATGAGGTTGACCGGGTCGTTGTGCACGAGCGTGATCCAGGGCACGTCCGGCTCGGGGACCGCGAAGGTCTCCTCTTCGGCGTCGGGGCGTGTGATCTCTACGGGAGCAGCGCTACTCACCTGTCCCATGCTGCCACCCTGAAGGGCCCACCGCACAAACGGACCCCTGAAATCGTCAGAGTGACGAGATGCGGGTAGCATCCTTGTCATGAACTCTGGGGAGCATGACCTGGGGCTGCCGGTGGACGTCCCCTCCACCGCGCTCTTCACGGATCATTACGAGTTGACGATGCTGCAGGGCACGCTGAAGTCGGGCACCGCCGACCGGCGCTCGGTCTTCGAGGTCTTCACCCGCAGACTGCCCGAGGGCCGCCGCTACGGCGTGGTGGGCGGCACCGGCCGGGTCCTGGACGCCGTCGAGAACTTCCGCTTCGACGCCGTCGTCCTCGCCTTCCTGCGCGAGCGCGGCGTGGTGGACGCGCCGACCCTCGAATGGCTGGCCTCGTACCGCTTCAGCGGGGACATCTGGGGCTACCCGGAGGGCGAGGTGTACTTCCCCGGCTCGCCGATCCTGCGGGTCGAGGGCAGCTTCGCGGAGTGCGTGCTCCTGGAGACCGTGATCCTGTCGATCCTCAACCACGACTCGGCGATCGCGGCGGCCGCCTCCCGGATGGCCTCCGCCGCGGGCGAGAGGCCGCTGATCGAGATGGGCGCGCGCCGCACGCACGAGCTGGCGGCGGTCGCGGCGTCCCGGGCGGCGTACGTGGGCGGCTTCACGACCACCTCCGACCTTGCGGCCGGGTTCCGCTACGGCATCCCGACCGTCGGCACCGCCGCCCACTCCTTCACGCTCGTGCACGACAGCGAGCGGGACGCCTTCCGCGCGCAGGTGGACGCGCTCGGCCGGGGCACCACGCTGCTCGTCGACACCTACGACGTGAGCGAGGCCGTCCGCATGGCCGTCGAGATCGCGGGCCCCGAGCTCGGCGCGGTGCGCATCGACTCCGGAGACCTGCTGCTGGTCGCGCACCGGGTGCGCAAGGAGCTCGACGACCTCGGCGCCACCGACACGAAGATCGTCGTCACCTCCGACCTGGACGAGTACGCCATCGCCTCGCTCGCCGCGGCGCCCGTGGACGCGTACGGCGTGGGCACCCAGCTGGTCACCGGCTCCGGGCACCCCACCTGCTCCATGGTCTACAAGCTGGTGGCCCGGGCCCGCTCGGCCGACCCCAAGGCGCCGCTCGAACCGGTCGCCAAGAAGTCGCTCGGCGGGAAGTCCTCCGTCGGCGGCCGCAAGTGGGCGGCGCGGCGCGTGGACGCCTCCGGGGTCGCGGAGGCCGAGGTCGTCGGCACCGGCCCGGTGCCCGCCGAGCTCGCCGACCACCAGCTCCTCGTCGAGCTGGTCAAGGGCGGCCACGTCGTCGCCCGTGAACCGCTCGACGCGGTGCGCGAGCGGCACGCGGCCGCGCGGGGGCGGCTGCCGCTCTCGGCCACCCAGCTCTCCCGCGGGGAGGCGGTGATTCCGACGGAGTACGTCGGGTGAGTGGGGAGTGCGCCTCGTGCCCTCTCCCGCAACGGTCCCGGAGTCTCTAGGCTCGGTGCACCAGCTAGCTAAGGAAACCCGCCATGCGTCGCGCCCTGATTGTCGTAGATGTACAGAACGACTTCTGCGAAGGGGGCAGCCTCGCGGTCTCCGGCGGTGCGGACGTGGCCGCCGCCATCACGGAACTGATCGGCCAGGCTCCCGCCTGCTACCGCCACGTCGTGGCCACCCGTGACCACCACATCGACCCCGGTGACCACTTCTCCGACCGTCCCGACTTCGTCGACTCCTGGCCGCCGCACTGTGTGGCCGGCACGGAGGGTGTGGGTTTCCACCCGAACTTCGCGCCCGCGGTCGCCTCCGGCGGGATCGACGCGGTCTTCGACAAGGGGGCGTACGCGGCCGCGTACAGCGGCTTCGAGGGGGTCGACGAGAACGGGGACTCGCTGGCGGGGTGGCTGCGGGAGCGGAAGATCACCGAGGTCGACGTGGTGGGCATCGCCACGGATCACTGTGTGCGGGCCACGGCGCTCGACGCCCTCCGTGAGGGTTTCCGTACGCACGTCCTCCTCGACCTCACGGCCGGGGTGTCCGAGGCGACCACCCAGCGTGCGCTGGACGAGCTCCGCGAGGCGGGCGCCGAACTCACCGGCAAGCCGGTGGTGTGACCCTGCCGGGGGCTCCCCAAGCCCGCCCCTTCCTTGAGGACGAGCCGCGGAGCGGCGATCAGCGGGGGTCCGGGGGCGCAGCCCCCGGTTCGGGAAGGGGCGGGGTTGGGGGCTACGCAGCCGCGCCCCGTCTGAGCAGCGCCCGGATCGGGTGCCACAGCTCCTCCACGGACGTGGAGTGATCCGGCGCCGTGCGCCATATGAGCCCGTCGGGGTGGTGCAGGACGGCGGTGACCTCGTCAGGGGTCGGAGGCTCCGCGTTGCCGCGGAGATAGACGGCCCGCAGGCCGAGATTCCGCAGCCGCGTCAGCGCCCGAGCCCGGTTCGCGGCATGCACGAGCACCCGTACGCGCCCGCCGGCCCCAAGCGGCGAACCGGGGCTCGGCAGGGTCAGCGCCACCACCACACTGCCGTTCGGCAGCTTGCAGAAGCCTCCTGCGGCCATGGTCTGTCACACCCCCGTGAGACGTCGTGTCAATAAGAGAACCACAGGACGCACCTAAACACGATCGGCCGCCGCCCGCTAGGGGGCGACGGCCGATCAGCCAGAAACAGGTCTCTGACCTGCGATGACGCAAATTACTTCGAGGAGCGGCCCACCTGGACGGTGATCGTCGAGCCGTCCTTCGGCTGCTTGAGGATCTTTATCCGCGTGTTGGTGTCAGTGACCTTCACGCTTCCCGTGGGGTTCTCCGCGTACCAGTAGGTGCCCTTGCGGTCGTCGAAGACCGGGGCGCCCTTCTTGGACTTGATCTTGAGCGCCACGTCCGCGTTGTGCAGGGTGATCGCGTCCGTCGCGTACTTCGAGAACGGCGCGTCGAACGGCTGGATCTTGTTCCGCAGGAGCGAGCCGTCCTTCCACTTCATCGGCTTGGCGTGGGCGTCGACCGGGAGGATCAGGCCCTTGCCGGGGTGCTGGCTGACGTTGTTGTCCTTCTGGGAGGTGTCCCACTGCCAGACCAACAGGCCGGTCTGGTACGGGTAGTGCTCGACCCAGTCGGGACGCGACGCGGAGAAGCCGAAGTTGTACGGGCCGACCTTGAGGGTCTTGTCGTACGACACGTACTGGCGGTTCTCGGCGAAGTAGTACTGCTCGTAGTTCTTGGTGAAGGACTCGCCGATGCGCGAGAAGCCCTTCGTCCTCCAGCCGTTGTCGTCGCCCTCGGCCCCGTCCTCGACGAGCTTGGCGCCGTCCGCGGTCAGCGTGATGGCGTCGGCGGTGAAGCCCTTGAGCGCGGTGCCGCCGTCGGTGGCGTAGCGGAAGCGGACGTCGATCTTCTTGCCGGCGTAGGCATCGAGCGGGAAGACCAGCTTCTGGTACTTCTTCGAGGAGCCGGTCAGGGCCGGCTTGTCGCCCGCGTCACGGGTGATCTGCTTGCCGTCGGCCGTGCCGTCGACGGGCGTCCAGTTGGCGCCGCCGTCGGTGGACACCTCGGTGTAGAGGTAGTCGTAGTTGGTCTCGATGTCCCACCAGCCCTGCAGCGACAGATCGGCCTTGGCCTTGCCGGTGAGGTCGACGGAGCGGGTGAGCGTGTTCTTCAGGTCGTCGTCCTGACCGCTCCACCACTGCTTGGTGCCCTCGACGGGCTTCACGACCGTCGTGGTGACCGGCTTCTTGGGCAGCTCGACGAGGAGCGCCTGGCGGTGCCGGGTGTTGTACTCGGCCACGCCCAGCTTGTGCTCGGAGGTCGTCGCGGCCTTCGCCTTGGCGTAGTCGAGCCAGCCGAGCTGGAACTTGTCCCAGGCGGTCATGTCGCCGGGCAGGTCGCCGATCGCGTCCTTGCCGGTGCCGAGCCAGGAACCGGCCGACATCAGCGACCAGAAGCCGACGGAGTTCTCGGCCTTGCCGGTGGTGTCGTACAGGTCGGGCAGGCCCAGGTCGTGGCCGTACTCGTGGGCGAAGACGCCGAGGCCGCCGTTCTCCGGCTGCATCGTGTAGTCGCCGACCCAGATGCCGGAGTCGCCGATCTGGGTGCCGCCCGACTTGTTGTCGGACGGTCCCGTCTTGCCCGCGTCGTTGCCGTACGCGTACCAGCGGTGCGCCCACAGGGCGTTCTCGCCCTCGGCGCCGCCGCCCGCGGACTCGTCCTCGCCCGCGTGCACGATCTGGAAGTGGTCGATGTACCCGTCGGGCTCGTTGAAGTTGCCGTCGCCGTCGAAGTCGTAGCGGTCCCACAGGTCGTACTTGGCGAGGTCCGCCTTGATCTGGGCGTCCGTGCGGCCCTTGGCCTTCTGGTCCTTGACCCAGGCCGTGGTGCCGTCGCGCACCGCGTCCCACACGTTGGCGCAATTGGAGTCGCCGCAGTAGTTGGAGCCGTACCGGGCCTCGTTGTAGTCGACCTTGACCCAGTCGGAGACTTCGCCGTCGACCGAGTAGCGGCCGGAGGAGGTCTTCTCGTAGTACGTCTTCAACGAGTGCTTGGGCTTGCCCTTGGCGTCCTTGCCCTCGCCGAAGTACAGGTCCTTGAAGTGCTTCTGGTTGTAATCCGCCTGCCAGGCCGTGCTGTTGTCCTTCGCACGGTCCGGCTTGGCTATCTTGTTGTGCGCGGGGCCTGCCTTGCCGCCGTACTTCTTGACCGGCTGCTCCGGTCCGTCGGGACCGTCGGGGTCGTACATGGTGGTGTCGTCCACCTTGTCCCCGAACTCCACCAGGATCGTGAAGATCTTGTCGGTCTTCTCGCGGCCCAGCTCGACGTACTTCTTGTCGTCGAGCTTCACGACGTTGGAGCCGCCGCGCTTCTGGACCTTGGCGTCGCCCGCGACGACCTGCTCCAGGGCGGCCTTGCGCTGCTGCGCCTGCTGCTTGCTGAACGGCCCTTCGAGGTCGTGGTCGACATGGGCCTTGGCGTCCGCCGGGTCCCGGCGGTCGACTCCGGACGCGGGCGCCTTGCCGCCGCTTCCGCCGTCGTCGGCGGCCGCGACTCCGTATACCGAGAACGTCGCGGTCGCCGCCGCGAGCGCCACCGCGGCCGCGGTGGCCCGGAACGTCCGTCTCTTGATTGTCACTTGATGGTGTCCTCCCCCGCGCCCGCATCACGGACCGAAAATTCCCGGTCGAGGAGGTCCGCGCGCGATATGCGCGTCACAAGTGACGACATTCGACCGGAGAGAGGGAAGAAAAGACAGACCTTGACTTGAACAGGCCAAGTGCTCTATGCAGACTCGACCGTCCGCCATGCGAACGCGGGCACGATGGCACAGGGCGGCGCACCCGGGTCGCCTGCGGCTCCCTCAACGGGCGCGCCGCACCGTCCAGTTGGCGGGACGCATGAATCCATGCGCCCCCTGTGCACCGGCACCGTGGGTTAGGTCACGCTTACCGCACGTTCCCGTCGGGCATGCAGGCGAATAGAGTCATTTCGACGGTGCGCACGGGTACTCGGCGAAGCTTCCAAGTCGCCGCCTTTGAGCACCCTTTGATTCGTATACGTCCATATCGTCTTGATCTGCTTGATCCGCTTGATCGCCCAGATCCGCTTCATCGCCCTCGTTCCCGCGCGACTTGCTGCATCCCCCGAACCGCTGTCCCGAGGACGGATCACGCCATGCCTCGCCCCATGCCTCGTCCGACCGCCGCACAGCTCGCCTACGGTTCCGCGACCGTCATCTGTTCCGCGCTCGCCATGCTGCTGCTCTCCCAGGCGGGTTCGGTGCCCGGAATAGCGGTCATCACGTTCGCCGCGCTCGGCCTCGGCCTGCTCGTGGCGCTGACGGTTCCCGTGCCGAAACCGGCCCCGGAGCCGGCTGCCGCGCCTGCCGCCGCGCCTGCCGACGCTCCCCTGGAGGAGCGGATTCCGGTGCCGCGCACGCTGATCGCCCCCGAGACCGCCCCCCAGACCGTGCGCCCCGTACGCGAACCAGCGGGTCCGTGACGCCCCACGTGCCTCGCACGTGACGCCCACGAACCCGCCGCGGGTACCGCCCGGCGCCGCCGCAGCGCCGGGCCTTCGCCATGTTCGCTCGTCCTTGGTGGTCCTGTGTCCTTGATGGTCCCGCGTCGGCCTCAGGTCACGCGTTCACGCTGACCACCACGGTCTTGGCCGCCTTGTCGTGCAGGCCCTGCTTGTAGGGCTTGTCGAAGAAGCTCCAGCCGCCGCAGATCGCGGTCCAGATGCAGGCGCAGCAGAACGCGAACGGCAGCCACAGGACCGCGGAGCGCACCAGCGCCGTCTGCAGGGTCGGGTTGGCGCCGTCGTTCAGGTTCGCCACCCGCATCCCCATCCACTTCTTGCCCAGCGTCTGACCCGTCTTGGAGATCAGATAGCTGTCGTACGCCATGTAGAGCACGGCGGCGAGCAGCGACTGGCCGAACGACTTGCCCGCCTCGACCTTGTCCGGGTCCAGGTCGTACTCGTTCGTCCCGAACAGCAGGGACAGCAGCCAGACGACGACGCCGACCAGGATCATGTCGATGATGCGGGCGAGGACGCGTTTGCCGCTGTCCGCGAGTGGGGGCATGCCGGCGAGGGGGTCCTGGCCGCCGTATCCGCCCCCGTAGGGGTCGCCTCCGTACGGCGGGGGTGGGGGGCCGCCGCTGCTGCCCGGCGGGGGCGGCTGCTTCCTGAAGGGGTCGTTGTCGTCGGGGTCCGGGGGGCCGGGGTATTGCGGCGGTTCGGTGCTCATGGGGTGAGTGCACCTCGAAGTGGGGGCGGGCGCGAGTGGCGGGCGGCTGTCCGGGTTACCCGACTGGGGGCTCCGCCCCCAGACCCCCGATCGGCCTGGGCGTTTGAGGACGAGGCGCGGAGCGCCGAAAAGGGGGGAAAGGGGCGCAGTCCCAGCCGACTACTGGCCCGCCACAAACGTCCCCGCGACCTTGTCGTGCCAGCACTGCCGCCACGGCCGGTCGAACACGCACCAGAGAACGCCGACGACCCCGATCACGAGCACTCCCGGCACGCTGTACACCAGCCACCGCCGCAGCGCGGCCCCGAACGACGGCGCCGCGTGCTCCTCGATGTCCCGCACCTCGACCCCGCAGACCCTCTTGCCCAGGGTGCGCCCCCACTTGGCGGTGGGCAGCGCCTCGTACAGGACGCCGAAGAGCAGCAGCACGCCGAGCACGATGCCCAGGTAGCCCGCGGTCGTGCCGTCGAGCAGCCACACGGTGACCTTCTCGCCGGACAGCTTGGCCGCGTCGATCTTGCTGTCGATGTGGTCCGCGGCCCGTGTGCCGAGCGGCAGCGCCGCCCCCGCGGTGACCGCGGCCAGCACGACCGTGTCGATGAGCCGCGCCGCGAACCGCTTGCCGAGCCCGGCGGGCCGCGCCGAGGCATGTGCCTGTGCCGCCGCCGCGAAGGGGTCCGTGGCCACCGGCTTCCACGGCAGCACGGGCCCCTCCCCCTGGGGCGCCGAGGGCCCCTGCGGGGGCGTGCCCTGCGCGGGCGACTGGGCGAGCTGGTGGACCTGCTGGGCCCACGAAGCCGACCCGCCCCCGGGCCCCGACGTCACCGGCGAGCCCGCCCCGCCCGGAGCACCGGCCCCCGGCGGCACGGCGCCCTGCTGCTGCGGCACCCCGGGCGCCTGAGCGGCCGCAGAGGACACGGAAGGAGCGGCAGGCGCGGCAGGGGCGGAGGACACGGAGGGCGCGGCGGGGGAAGTGGTCGCGGGCGGGGCCGACTTGGGGCGCAGGGCGCGGATCGCCATCGTGCCTTCCGTGCCGCCGTCCGCGTCCGGCGTCCCGGCCCCGGCCGGCTTCACCGGTCCCGTCGGCCGCCGGAAGGTCACCGTGCCCTCACCCGTGGCGGGCTTCGGCACCCCGGGCTTGACGGCCCGGATCGTCACCGTGCCGGGGCTCTCGCCCTCGGCCGGGTCCGGGCGGTCGGCGGCCGCCGGAGTCTGCGCCTGCTGCCCCGGCTCCTGCCGCGCACCGGGCAGGGCCTGCGCGGGCACGCGCCGCGCGCCGCCCTCGGCCG
>NZ_AOPZ01000025.1 GCF_000414115.1 Streptomyces aurantiacus JA 4570 | reverse complement strand
CCCCCACCGCCCCCGCTCTACGGCACCCCCGAACTCCTCGAACCCCACGCGCCCCCCACGGCGCCCCCGCCCGAACCCGCCCCGCACGAGCCGCTGCGTCCCCTCGCCGCCGCGCTGCTCAACCTCACCGGGCTCGGGCTCGGTTACGTGCTCATCCGCGCCTGGCTGCCCGCCCTCCTGTGCTGGGTGGCCACCGGCGCGCTGCTCCTGGTCGCCCTGCCCGCCGACGTCGACGGCGTCCCCGGCGGCGCCCTCGTCGGGTATCTCGCGGTCCTCGTGCTCGCCGCCGCCGACGCCGCCCGCCGGGCCCTCCGCGCGCCCATCGGCTGGCGGCTGCGGGCACCGCTGGCCGTCGGCCTCGGCGTCGTCCTGCTCGCCGTCCCGGCCACCTCCGCCGTCGGCTACGACGCCGCCCAGGACGAGGCCGTCGAAGGCATGCTGCTCGACCGCCTCGACAAGGCCGACGGAATCGTCAAGGCACAGGAGGGCCGCCCCTTCACGGCCTCCGAGAGCGACTACCGCACCGCCATGGGCCTCTACCGCGGCCTCGTCCGCGACCACGCCGGATCCCGCGCCGCCGACCGCGTCCCCGGCCGCCTCGACGCCTACTACAAGTCCGTCGCCGCGCCGTACGCCGACAAGCAGTACTGCGACGCCATCGAGCCCCTGAAATACCTGCGCACCCTGCCCGGCAGCGTCGGCGACGACCGCCTCGGCCGCCTCGCCACCTGGCCCGACGCCCGCCTCGCCGACTCCTACTACGAGTGCGGCATGTCCTCGCTCGGCAAGACCGGCGGCGGCGCGGACCTGCGCGAACTCCTCGACACCTTCCCCAAGTCCGACGCCGCCGGCAAGGTCGCGCCCGCCATCCGCGGCGCCATCGACGACCGCGTCGCCGAGCTGAAGGGCGCCGACCCCTGCACGGCCACCCAGGAGCTGCGCGCCATCCGCACCACCGCCCAGTCCCTGCCCGACGGCACGGGCTCACCCCTCGGCAGCAAGGCCGACGCCGCCGTCGAGCCCGGCGTCTACGCCTGCGGCGTCGACGAGTTCGAGGACGGCCGGTACTCCGAGGCCGCCAAGACCCTCGCCGGCTTCGCCGACACGTACAAGGACAGCGGCAGGCGCGAGCGCGCCCGCACCATCGCCATCGCCGCCGAGGTCGCCGCCGCCCGCCCGCAGGCCGGCGGCAAGCTGCCCGCGCAGCGACGGGCGGGCTCCGGCCAGGAGTTCGTCTTCAAGAACGACGGCCCGTCCCCCGTCGAGGTCCTGTTCACCGGCCCCGCCACCGGCACCGTCAAGCTCGGCGCCTGCGCGGGCTGTTCCACGTACAGCAGCCGGATCGAGGGCCGCGCCAAGGCATGCAAGGCGAGCGGCCGGAGCTACCCGCAGAAGACGCTGCGGCTCCCGCCCGGCGAGTACCACTTCCTCTACAAGCGCGGCGCCGGCGGCACCGGCCTGGTCCGCGACCACAGCGACGGCGCCAAGGTCCAGGGCGGGTACCGCTACACGGACTGCGCGTACGTCGTCAGCGGCGGCTTCGGCGACTTCGACGGCCGCACCTGAGCGGACGACCGCACCCGAGCGGGCGCTGCCCGCGGCCACGCCGGGCCTTGATTGCCCGGCGTCACCCCTCGTGATACACAGAGTGACCATACGTGCCTTCGTATGCCGTTCTGCGCCCGCCGCCGAACGGCTACGTGCGATGCGTACGACGAAACGTACGAAGTCGGCCAACAAATGACGTCAAGGCGGCACGCGCCGCGCCGATTGTCGGCGAGAATGACTCCGTCCTCTGCGCTGTGGCAGGCAGAGGTGGGCAATGGCGCGAGAACAACCCACTAGGGGCGGTGAGTTACACATGCTTATGGCAGCCGAGAAGGGCGACATCAACACCATCATCGGTGGGATCGCCCCCGACTGGGGCCCCTTTGGGGACCTGGGCAATGAGGCGCGCGTGATGATCGAGGTGGTGATGGCCGTCGCCATCCTGCTGTGCCTCGGCATCGCCATCTGGGGCGCCGCGAAACAGCGGATCGGCGCGACGGCACTGCGCGACACCTTCAGCGCGGAGCAGGGCAAGGGCCTGATCATCGCCGGACTCACCGGCGTCTTCATCATCGGCTCGCTGGGCACGCTGTTCACCATCGTGTACGGCATGGCGGTCTGACCCCCTTCCCCACCCGTCCGTCGCGCCCACCGGCTGAGGTTGCAACTCCCTGATGTCGAGTCACCACACCGCGCCCGCGCGGGAACCAGCACGGCTACCGTCGTCTCTGGTGTACCTGGCGGACCGCGCGGTCAAGCAAGAGGTTGAGGGGACGTACGCGGCATGAGCGATGACGATGACCTCTTCGGCGGTACGGGCGAGACCCGCACGCGGCTCCCCGACGGCGATGGCGCCGACGGGTACGGCTCCGCGCGCAGATCCGCCCGCTCCGCGGGGCGGTCCCCCTCGCGCAGCGTCATCACCGTCGTCGGCGTCGTGGTCCTCCTCATCGCGGCCATCGCCTTCGCCAACCGGGACGGTTCGTCGTCCGACGGGGGCGGGGAGGGCCGCGGCGGCGGCAACGGGACGGAGGCGGCCCCGACGGCCCCCACCGGCGAGAAGCCGGTGAACGGGAAGGCCGGGGGGATTCCTTCGGGGTACTCGAAGAGCGAGCAGGGCGCGCAGAGCGCCGCAGCCAACTACGCGGTGGCGCTCGGCTCCGCCGAGATGTTCGACAAGTCCCGGCGGGACGGCATCCTCAAGGCCATCATGGCTCCCTCCAGCGTGCGCAGATTCGAGGCGGAGCTCGACAAGGCGTACACCGCCGACTTCTTCAAGAACGTGGGCCTGAACGACGACGGGTCGACGCCGAGCGGCTTCCAGTTCGTCTCGCGCACGAGCCCGATCGGCACCAAGGTCACCGAGTTCGGCGGCGGCAGGGCCACGGTGGAGGCGTGGTGCGGCGGGCTGCTCGGTCTCGCCGGGGAGCAGTCGACCAAGCCGGTCACCAGCAGCTGGTTCACGATCACCATGAAGCTGGAGTGGACCGGCGGCGACTGGAAGATCACCACGCACTCCCAGAAGGAAGGTCCCGCCCCGGTCCCGGGCGACGACCGCGCGTCCAACTCCGACGAGATCGCCAAGGCGGTCGAAGGGTACGGAGGGTTCACCTATGCCCGGTAGTCGCCGCCGTCCCGTACTCACCGTCACCGCCGCCGTCGCGGCGGTGCAGACCACTGTCCTCCTCTTCGCGACGCGCGCCGCCGCCGCACCCGACGACGACCCCTGTCGCCTCATCCACGGCCCTGCCAAGAAGTACTGCGAGCAGGGCGAAGGCGGCGACAGCGGCGCCCCCAAGTCCCCCACCGACCGGGGGGGCGGCCTCTCCGAGCTGGACCCCCTCTCCTCCCTCGCCCGCGGCTTCGGTGACGCCGCCTCGTGGATCGTCAACAAGCTCACGGAGTACGTGAACGACACCGCCGCGGTGGACTTCACCAACGAGCGGTTCCTGCAGCAGTACGCCGTGGTGTTCGCCGCGTCGACCGTGCTGACCCTGATCGTGTGGCTGCTCGCGGTCGCCAAGCGCGCCATCCGCGGCGTGCCGATGCTCACCGCGCTGTCCGAGGCCATCGGGTTCCTGTGGCTCACCGTGCTCGCGTCCGCGTTCACGCCGCTGATCCTGGCCACCGTCGTGTCCGCGACGGACGGCATCTCCGAGGTGCTCGCCAAATCGGTGGGCGGCGAGACCGACAAGTTCTTCGGCACGTTCTCGCAGGCCCTGGACAAGGGCACGGACATCGGCGGCGGCCCGATCATGCTGATCGTCGTCTCTGCCGTGTCCATCGCCGCCGCGGGCATCCTCTGCCTGGAGCTGGTGATCCGCGCCGCCATGCTGTACGTCGGCGCGCTGCTCGGCACCATCGTCTACTCGGGCCTCGTCGACAAGAACACCTGGGGCCGCATCCGCCGCTGGGCGGGCCTGATGATCGCGATCATCCTGGTGAAGCCGATCATTGTGATCGTGCTCGGCATCGCGGGGGCGCTACAGGGAGAAGACGGTCCTGACTCGCTCTCGGCCGTCGTGTCCGGGCTCTCCGTCATCCTGCTCGCCATCTTCGCCAGCGCCTCCATCTACCGTTTCGTCCCGGGCTTCGGCGACGACATCATGGCCACCCGCAACAACCGCCTCATGCGCGGCGCCGAGAACCGCGCCGCCACCGCCCTCAACTCGCCCGCCGCCTGGGTCGCCCAGGGCATCCGCACCCACAGCGCACGCTCCAACGGCAAGGCCGGCGGCGGTCAGGCTGGCGGCGGCGACACCCCGGCCCAGCCCGCCGCGGCCCACGCGGTCGGCAGCGGTGTGTCCACCCACGGCCACCGCTCGGGCGCCCCCTCGGCCGGCGGATCCGCCCCGCCCCCGCCCCGTACGAGCCCGTCGAGCACCCCGCACGCGGGCGACCGCACCGGAAGCACCAACCGCACTGGAGGTGAAGGGCGTTGACGACCCAGTCCCATGTGTCCCCACCGGTCACGCCCCGCCGCACCTATCTGATCGGCCGCGCCCGGCCGAACGCCATCATCGGCCGCAACCGCGAGACCGGCGAGATCGCCCTGATCATCGCCGGGGCGTTCCTCGGCATGATGTGCGGCATCTTCGTCCCCTTCCTCTTCCTGCGCATCCTGCTGCTCATGGGCTTCCCGCTGATCGCCATCGGCGCGGTGTATCTCCCGTACAAGCAGCGCACGTTCTACAAGTGGTTCGAGATCAACCGCAGCTACAAGCGCTCGCTGCGCAGCGGCACCACCTATCGCTCCGGGGCCGCCGAGGCGGGCGTACGGCTCGACGGCCGCGAGGTCGAGGTCGGGCCGCCGCCCGGCATCGGCCGCATCAACTGGCTCGCCGCGCCCTTCGGCCCGGACGAGATCGCCGTACTGCTGCACGCCGACCGGCGGACGGTGACCGCCGCCATCGAGATCGAGGGCCCCGGCGTCGGCCTGCGCGACAGCGAGGACCAGGAGGCCCTCGTCGACCGGTTCGGCACGCTGCTCAAGCACGTCGCCAACGGCGACGGCTTCGTGACGCGCATTCAGATGCTCGCGCGTACGCTGCCCGCCGACCCGGACGCGCACGCCAAGGACGTCACGACCCGCGGCGACGACCGCGCGCTGCCCTGGATCCAGCACTCCTACGACCAGCTCCAGTCGATGGTGTCCACGTCCAGCGAGCAGCACCGCGCCTACCTCATCGCCTGCATGCACTACTCCCGCGACCTCGCCGCCGAGGCCCAGGCCATGGCGCGCGCCTCGCGCCCGCAGGGCGGCAAGAAGCTCGACAAGGACGCCGGTCTCGCCGTCGTCATGGCCCGCGAGCTGACCGACATCTGCTCCCGCCTCCAGGAAGCCGACATCCGCGTCCGCCAGCCCCTCGGCCAGGGCCGCCTCGCCTCCCTCGTGCACTCCATGTACGACCCGGACCACCCCATCGACCACATCCAGGCGATGACGAAACGTAATGCCTGGCCCGCCGAGCTCGACGCGATGGAGCCCACCTACCTCCAGGCGAAGACCCGCGAGTCCGCCACCCGCGCCCCCTGGTGCCACGCCACGGCCTGGGTGAAGGAGTGGCCGATGACGCCGGTCGGCGTGAACTTCCTCGCGCCGCTCCTGGTCCACACCCCCGACGTCATCCGCACCGTCGCCGTCACCATGGACCTGGAGCCCACCGAGGTCGCCATCGAGCGCATGCTCACGGAGAAGACCAACGACGAGGCGGAGGCCAGCCGCCAGGCCAAGATGAACCGCACCGTCGACCCCCGCGACATCGCCTCCCACTCCCGCCTCGACCAGCGCGGCGAGGACCTCGCGAGCGGCGCGGCCGGCGTCAACCTCGTCGGCTACATCACCGTCTCGTCCCGCTCCCCGGAGGCCCTCGCCCGCGACAAGCGGACGATAAGGGCCTCTGCCGGAAAGTCGTATCTGAAGCTGGAGTGGTGCGACCGCGAGCACCACCGGGCATTTGTGAACACGCTGCCGTTCGCGACCGGCATCCGGCGATGAACCACAACGGTAGGGGTGTGAAGGTGCGATGCGGGACCCGCTGACCGTCCTCACGGACGCGTTCACGTCCTTCCTGTTCGGGAAGGTCGAGACGACACGTCTCCCGGTGCGTACGTCGACGGGGCAGGCCCAGGCGGTCTATCTGCCGACGGCCGCGCCCGGCCTCGGCGACTCGGGCGTGATCATCGGCCGTGAGGTGTACTCCGGCAAGGGCTACATCTACGACCCGTTCCAGCTGTACGGCCAGCAGCTCCCGGCACCGCACTGGCTGGTGCTCGGCGAGTCCGGCAACGGCAAGTCGGCCTTGGAAAAGACGTATGTGCTGCGGCAGTTGCGGTTCAGGGACCGCCAGGTCGTCGTCCTGGACGCGCAGGGCGAGGACGGCGTCGGCGAGTGGAACCTCATCGCGCAGGAGCTGGGGATAACACCCATCCGGCTCGACCCGACGGCCGCCCTCGACATGGGCATCCGCCTCAACCCGCTCGACCCGGCGATCACGACGACGGGCCAGCTGGCGCTCTTGCGGACCATCATCGAGGTCGCGATGGGCCACGGCCTGGACGAGCGCTCCGGCTTCGCCCTGAAGGTCGCGCACGCCTACGTCAACGAGACCATCGTCGACCGCCAGCCCGTCCTCACCGACATCGTCGAGCAACTCCGCCACCCCGAGCCGGAGTCGGCGGAGGCCATGAACGTCGCCATAGACGACGTACGGGCCTGGGGTCTGGACGTGGCCCTGGTCCTGGACCGGCTGGTCGACGGCGACCTGCGAGGCATGTTCGACGGCCCGACCACGGTCGGCATCGATCTCGACGCCCCGCTCACCGTCTTCGACCTCTCCCACATCGACCGCAACTCCATCGCCATGCCCATCCTCATGGCGATCGTCGGCGTGTGGCTGGAGCACACCTGGATCCGCCCCGACCGGAAGAAGCGCATCTTCCTCGTCGAGGAGGCATGGCACATCATCAACTCGCCCTTCGTGGCACAGCTCTTCCAGCGCCTGCTCAAGTTCGGCCGCCGACTCGGCCTGTCGTTCGTGGCGGTCGTCCACCACTTGTCGGACGTCGTCGACGGTGCGGCCGCGAAGGAGGCGGCCCCCATCCTCAAGATGGCGTCCACCCGCACCATCTACGCCCAGAAGGCCGACGAGGCCCGCGCCACCGGCCGCGTCCTCGGCCTGCCCCGCTGGGCCGTCGAGATCATCCCCACGCTGTCCCCCGGCATCGCCGTCTGGGACGTCAACGGCAACGTCCAGGTGGTGAAACACCTGATCACGGACACGGAACGCCCCCTGGTCTTCACCGACCGCGCCATGACGGAGTCCGCGAGCGACCTGCTCGCCGACGACGCCCTCGCGGCGGCCGAACGGGAGGCGGAGGAAAGGGCCGCGTACATGGAACAACAGATGGGCAACGGACCCGCCGGGTCCTCCGGCTCCCGGTCGACGGTGGCCTGACATGCGGCAGGACGGTCGCTACGAGGAGCGGGGGCCGGGGCCGGGCGAGGGGCCGCGCGCACGCGGGGGGGTACCGGACGGCCTGCTCGTGGGCGTCCTCGCCTTCCTCCTCGGCATGGTGGTGCTGATCTGGTCGGCCACCGGCATCGCCGGCTTGTGGGCCCACGGCGAGTGGCCCGAGGGCGTCACCTTCGGCAGGACACCGCCCGCCGTACGCCATCTCCTCCAGCAGCCCCACGACGTCGCCGGCGCCTGGCCCGACACCCCCGCCGACCAGCTCTCCGGCTACGGCCTCCTCTGGGGCTTCCTCATCGGCCAGGTGATGGTCCTCGTCGTCCTGACGGTCTTCGTACTGGGAACGGTGGCGCGGTACAGGGCGGTACGGCGGGCCCGACGGGAAGAGCCCCGGAAGGCTCCGGAACGGCCAGAACCGGTACGGGAGGCACCGGTACGGGAGGGCGTCGTACCCGCACCTGCTGTACGGGATGAGGCTCCGGCGCCTGAAGTGTCCGTACCTGCTCCTGCTGCTACTCCTGCTCCCGCTCCCGCTCCGGCCCCCGCAGCCACCGACGTCGACCTCGCCAAGACCCCCCAGGTCCCCGCTCCCCGTACCCCCCTGGCCCCCCTGGTCCTGGGACCCCCGGAGACCCGCCGCCCCCTGGCGGCCCAAGCCATCGCGGACGCGGAATCCGCGGCCCTGGTCATCACGTCCGACCCCACCCTCTGGGAGGAGACCAAGGACGCCCGAGCGAAGCTCGGCCCCGTCCTGGTCTACGACCCCTCCCACCTCTGCGACACCCCGGCCCGCCTCCACTGGCCCCCCACCACCGGCTGCGAGGACAACGCCACGGCCGCCCACCGGGCTAGATCCCTCCTCGCCCCGATCAGGCCCAGCGCCAAACTGGACACCGCGGTCGCCGACACCGCGGAAACCCTGCTCCGCAGCTTCCTGCACGCCGCGGCCGTCGACGGCCGCAACATCAAGCACGTGCACCGCTGGGCCCAGGGCACCCAGGTCCAGGACGCGGTCCGCGTCCTGCGCACGCACCCCAAGGCGAGCCCGGGCGCGGCGGGTGAACTGGAGTCGGCCCTCACCGCGCACACCGAACGCCGGGACATCGCCCAGGAGTTGACGGCCCGAGCCCTCTCCGCCCTGTTCACGGTGAACGTACGGGAGTCCTGCACGCCGAACCGAACCGATGCGCTCACCCTGGATTCCTTCATCGATGAAGGGGGCACGCTTTTCGTGGTGGGTGAGGCGATCGAGGACCCCAAGACCAACCCCGGCGCGATGCCGCTCCTGACGGCACTCGCCTCCAGCGTGGTCGAGCACGGCCGGCGCATGGCCGAACGGTCATCCTCCGGTCGGCTCGACCCACCAGTCACGCTCGTCCTGGACGACGTGGCCGCGGTCGCCCCGCTTCCGCAACTGCCGGAGCTGCTCGCCGGCGGAGCGGAGCGGGGCATGCCCACCCTGGCCCTGCTCCGCTCCCGCGAGCAGGGCCGCGCCCGCTGGCCGCACGACGAACTGACCGGCTGAGCGGCTGACCGGCCGAGCGCCCCGTCGGCCGACCATCTCTTCGCACTAAAACGAGCGTTCTATCCAACGCGCCAACAGGTCAGTCACACCAAGCGGTCAGGCGGCCGCCCGCTCAAGGACCATCTCCCGCTCCCGCGCCCCCGGATCCCCGGGCACAGGGGCGACCTCCCCGCTGGGCACGAACCCGAACTTCCGGTAGAACGCCTCGGCACGCGGATTGTCCTCGTGCACGAAGAGCCGCACCCGCTCGACACCGGCCCCCTCGCCCTCCGGCGCCCGCGCCCAGTCGACCGCCGCCGAGAACAGCGCCTCGGTGATCCCCGTACCGCGGTGCTCGGCCCGCACGAAGACCCCCACAAGGTGCGCCTGCCGCACCGACGGGCCGACGCCGAGGACGCCCGGTGTCCCCGGCTCCTCGATCATCACCGTCACCGAGCCCGCCCAGTCGCCGTCCGGCCCCTCGGCGATGAACTGCCGCACCGGGCCACCCGGCGCGGCCGAGCCCTCGGCCCGGTCCTGCCAGAACTCGTCGGACTTCGAAGCGGCGTTCTCGTACGTCTCCAGGAAGGCGACCGGCGCCGCCGGATCCCGCAGGGCGAGCAGCCGCAGGTCACGGACCTTCCGCCATTCCCCGGCGCGCACGGGGCGTATGAGGTGTTCCATACACCGATCTTGGGCGGAGTACCGGCCGCACGCAACGCAATTCGCCCCCGGCCACGTGCCCCCGTCGTACCCCGGTACTACTCGCCGCCCGACGAAGCGACCCCGGTCCGACGCGCCCGCCCCCGCCCCGCCGCGACCATCGATCCATGATTCGGGCACACGGACTCACCAAACGCTACGGCGGCAAGCGCCCCAAGACCGCCGTCGACGACCTCACCTTCGAGGTCCGCCCCGGCACCGTCACCGGCTTCCTCGGCCCCAACGGCGCCGGCAAGTCCACGACCATGCGGATGCTCCTCGGCCTGGACGCGCCGACGGCCGGGCGCTGTACCGTCGGCGGCCGCGCCTACGCCACGCACAGCGCGCCCCTGACCGAGGTCGGCGCGCTCCTGGAGGCCCGATCGATCCACCCGGGCCGCTCCGCGTACCACCATCTGATGGCGCTCGCGCACACCCACGGCATCCCGCGCTCGCGCGTCCGGGACGTCCTTGACACGACCGGGCTCACGGACGTCGCGGGCCGCCGCGTGAAGGGCTTCTCGCTCGGCATGGGCCAGCGCCTCGGCATCGCGGCCGCCCTGCTCGGCGACCCGGCAACCCTCATCCTGGACGAGCCGGTCAACGGCCTGGACCCGGAGGGCGTCCTGTGGATCCGCAACCTCCTCAAGGCGCAGGCGGCCGAGGGCCGCACCGTCCTCGTCTCCTCCCACCTGATGAGCGAGATGGCGGTGACCGCCGACCACCTCATCATCATCGGCCGGGGCAGGCTGCTCGCGGACACGACGGTCGAACGCTTCGTACGCGACTCGGGCACCGGCTCGGTGAAGGTCGTCTCCCCGGCGGCGGCCCGCCTCGCCGACCTGCTCGCGGGCCCGACGGTGACCATCACCAGCGACGCCCCGGGCACCCTCGACATCCACGGCACCGACGCCGAGCACATCGGCCGCACCGCCGCCGCCCACGCCATCCCCCTGTTCGAACTCACCCCGCAGACCGCGTCGCTGGAGCAGGCATTCATGGACCTCACCCACGACTCGGTCGAGTACGTGACGTCCGGCGCACCGCTGGAAGGAGCCGCGGCATGACCACCACGGACACCACGACGGGGGTCGCCCCCAGCCCGTACCGCGTCACCCCCGCCCGGGTCCTGCGCTCGGAGTGGCACAAACTCTGGACGCTGCGCACCACCTGGATCACGCTGCTCACCGCGAGCGTCCTCGTCCTGGCCATCGGCATCACCATGGGCACCACGTACGACGGCGACGACGCCGACATCGACACGGTCGTCTTCGTCCTCTTCGGCACCCAGCTCTCCCAGATCTGCCTGGCCGTCCTCGGCATCCTGGTGACCGCCGGCGAGTACGCGACGGGCATGATCCGCGCGTCCCTGACCGCCGTCCCGCGCCGCGTGCCCGTGCTGTGGTCGAAGGCGGCGGTCTTCGCGGGGGTCGTCTTCGTGCTGTGCCTCGTCACGAACGTCGTCACCTTCCTGGTCGCCCAGATCTGGCTGGGCGGCACCGACAAGGAGCTGGCGCTGACCGACTCCGGGGTCTTCGGCGCCCTCGCGGGCAGCGCCGCGGCCCTCACGCTCCTGAGCCTGATCGCCCTCGGCCTGGGCGCGCTGCTCCGGTCGGTGCCCGGTGGCATCGGGGCGTTCGTCGGCTCCGTCCTGATCCTGCCGGAGGTCCTGACGACGCTGCCCCTGGACGCGGTGGACACGGCGGTCAAGTACTTCCCGGCGCAGGCCGCCTCGGCCCTCGGCTCGGTCACCCACGTCGACAACGCGGTCTCCCCGGGCACCGGACTGCTGTCCCTGACCCTCTGGGCCGCCGCGGTCCTCGCGGCGGCAGCACTGCTGCTGAGGCGCCGAGACGTATGAGGATGCACGCACGTGTACGACGATGAGCGGGTGACCCAAGCGTCTGACCCGCACCCCCTCACCCGGCACCTGCAGCAGCTCACCCAGCGGGCGCGCGCCTTCGACCGGCGCCGCCCGCTCGTGTGGGACGTGTTGCTCACGGCGTTCTTCGTGGTGGCGGCCGGCGTCGACTACATGGGCGGCGGCTGGCGCAACATCGCGGTCAACACGGACCTCCCCGGCTGGCTCATCGCGGTCCTGACCCTCGGCATGTCGGTGCCGCTGCTGTGGCGCCGCGGCAGGCCGATGACGGTCCTCGCCGTCATGGTGGGGTTCGGCGCGGTCAACAGCGTGACGGGCGCGCTGCTCCAGGTCGCCCTGGTGCAGCTCATCGTCCTGTTCAACATCGCGCTGCGGCTGCCGCTGCGCACGCTGGGGTGGGCCGGGGTGCTGATGACACTGCCGGTGGTCGCGGGCACGATCCGCTTCCCGAAGGGCAGTTGGGACCAACAGATCCTGCCGCAGCTGTGGGCGTACGCCATCGTCGGGCTCCTCGGCATCGCGGTGCGCTCACGCCAGGACTACACGCGGGCCCTGGTCGAGCGGGCCCGCCAGCTGGAGGTCGAACGCGACCAGCAGGCACGCCTGTCGGCCGCCGCCGAACGCACCCGTATCGCCCGCGAGATGCACGACATCATCGGCCACAACCTGTCGGTCATCACGGGCCTCGCCGACGGCGGCAGGTACGCGGCGGCCAGGTCCCCGGAGCGTGCCGCGCAGGCCCTCGACGCCATCGGATCCACGAGCCGCCAGGCCCTCGCGGAACTGCGCCGGCTCCTCGACGTACTGCGGGAGGAGGCCGCGGAGACGGCAGCCCTGGCCCCGCAGCCCGCCCTCACCGACCTGGACCGCCTCATCGACGGCGTCCGCGCGGCGGGCCTGCCGGTCCGCAGCACCTTCCACGGCCGCGCCGACTCCATACCCCCGGGCCAGCAGCTCACGGTGTACCGCGTGGTGCAGGAGGCCCTGACGAACACCATGAAGCACGCGGGGCCGGGGGTGACGGCGACGGTCGACGTCGCGTACGCCACGGACGGTGTGACCGTGGCGGTGACCGACACGGGCCGGGGCGGCGTTCCCTCCGGCTCGGGTCGAGGACTCACCGGCATGCGTGAGCGAACCGCCTTGTACGCGGGCACCATCGAGGCCGGCCCGCGCCCGCACCCCGAACCGGGCTGGCAGGTCCGGCTCCATCTCCCCCGCACCACCGCCCCTAAGGAATCCGCTCAGTGACGACCGTCCTCATAGTCGACGACCAGCCCTTGCAGCGCTTCGGCTTCCGCATGCTCCTGGAGAGCCAGGACGACATGACGGTGGTGGGGGAGGGCGGCAACGGCACGGACGCGGTGCGGATGACGTCCGGCCTGCGCCCGGACGTGGTCCTGATGGACATCCGCATGCCGGACATGGACGGCATCGAGGCCACGCGCCGCATCGTCGCGTCGGGCGCCCACTCCCGGGTGCTGATCCTCACGACGTTCGACCTCGACGAGTACGCGTACGCGGGTCTGCGGGCCGGCGCTTCGGGGTTCCTCATCAAGGACGCGCTCCCGGAGGAACTGTTGTCGGGGATCCGCGCGGTGGCGACGGGCGACGCGGTGGTGGCGCCTCGCCTGACGCGGCGTCTCCTGGATGCCTTCGTCGACCACTTGCCGTCCGGCGGGCAGGACAGCGAGGCATCCGCGGACCCCGCGAAGCACCCCCTCCTGTCGGCCCTGACGGATCGCGAACGCCAGATCCTCACGGTGATCGGCCAGGGCTGGACGAATGCGGAGATCGCCGCCCGCCTGCACCTCGCGGAGTCGACGGTGAAGACGCATGTGGGCCGCATCCTCGCCAAGACGGGTGCGCGGGACCGGGTGCAGGCGGTCATTTTGGCGTACGACACGAAGCTGGTGCGGCCGTCTTGAGTCGGTGGGCCGGGGAAGCGGATCGGAGAGGCGGATCGGTGAATTAGATCGGTTGGGCGGTTCCCGGCCGGCGGCCTCACTCGTTGACGTATATCCGGAGCGCTCTGCTTCGGCCGCGAGAAGAGGAGATATTTGTGCGTCGGATGAGTATTGCCCTGGCCCTGGCGGTGGCTGCCGGTGGGCTCGGCGCGTC
Organism: Streptomyces aurantiacus JA 4570; assembly: GCF_000414115.1. Taxonomy (GTDB): domain Bacteria; phylum Actinomycetota; class Actinomycetes; order Streptomycetales; family Streptomycetaceae; genus Streptomyces; species Streptomyces aurantiacus_A. The sequence continues at coordinate 196 of NZ_AOPZ01000025.1, read as the reverse complement.
GGCGGCGGTCGCCCAGGCCGCCGCCCCTGTTGCGGGCCCGCCGTGGCCGTACGCGGACTGCCTCAAGGCGACCAAGCAGAAGGGGGAGAGCCCGTCGCAGGGCAGGCGGCACTGTGACCAGCTGGTGCAGAAGGGCTGGATCAAGCCGCCGAACCGGTGACTGAAATCCCCCGCAGAACGCAGAAAACCCCCGTGC
>NZ_AOPZ01000024.1 GCF_000414115.1 Streptomyces aurantiacus JA 4570 | reverse complement strand
CCTCCGCCCACGCGCCCGTCGCCGCCCCGCCGGCCCGTGACACCACCGGGCACATCCAGCTCCCGCCCGGCGGCCCCGTCGCGATGCCGAGCCCGCCGCCCGGCACGGCCAGGGCCGACACGGGCTCCACCACGCTGGCCGTGCTGCTCATCGGCCCCGCGGGCGCGGGCAAGACAAGCGTGGCGAAGTTCTGGGCCGAGCACCGGCGCGTCCCGACGGCGCACATCAGCCTCGACGACGTACGCGAATGGGTGCGCTCGGGCTTCGCCGACCCGCAGTCGGGCTGGAACGACAACTCCGAGGCGCAGTACCGCCTGGCCCGCCGCACCTGCGGCTTCGCCGCGCGGAACTTCCTCGCCAACGGCATCTCCTGCATCCTCGACGACGCCGTGTTCCCGGACCGCCCGGTCGTCGGCCTCGGCGGCTGGAAGCGGCATGTGGGGCCGGGCCTGCTGCCCGTCGTCCTGCTCCCCGGCCTGGAGATCGTCCTGGAGCGCAACGCCCAGCGCAGCGGCAACCGCCGCCTCACGGACGAGGAGGTCGCCCGCATCCACGGCCGCATGGCCGGTTGGTACGGCTCGGGCCTGCCCATCATCGACAACTCCCAGCTCGACGTCCCCGCCACGGCCGCCCTCCTGGACGACGTCCTGGCCCGCGCGATCGCGAGCCCGCCGAAGTGGTAGATCCACGTCGGACGGCCTGACAGCACGGGCACGCGCGGTCGCGCCCAGAAAGGGCGCGGGGAGACCTTGGGGGAGTTCGAGTACGAGCGCGCAGCGCGATCGGCGGGACGTACGCCGGGGCTCACCACCCCGTCACCGCCCGGGCGCGCAGCCGCCCCCGCCCGTCCGGACGCGCTGAACCGGCCGTGCGGCCGGGCCCCTCATAGGCTCGGCTCCATGTCAGAGGTGTACGCCGCGCGCAGGGAGCGGCTCAGGGAGCGCTGTGCGGGTGGCGGGAGTGCGGCCGCGCTCGTGTCCCGGCCCGCCAATGTGCGCTATCTCGCGGGCGCGGCGCCGGGCGGTGCCGTACTGCTGCTGGGCAGGACCGAGGACGTGCTGGTGTGCGCGCGGCCGCCGGGGGAGGAACCCGGTGCGGAGCGGCCCGACGAAGCGCTGCGGACGCACGTCCTGGAGACGCCCGGCGGCGACCCGGCCGTCGCGGGGGCGAGGCAGGCGGCGGCGCAGGGAGCCGAGTCGCTGGCCGTCGAGGAACACCATCTGACCGTCGCCCGGCACCACGCGCTGGGCTCCGTGGCGCCCGCGCTGCGCCTGACCGACCTGGCGCGCGGCGTGGAGCAGCTGCGGCTCGTCAAGGACGAGGAGGAGATCTCCTGCCTGCGCATCGCCGCCGAGATCGCCGACCAGGCTCTCGGGGAGCTCCTCGAGTCGATCCTGGTGGGGCGCACGGAACGGCATCTCGCGCTGGAGCTGGAGCGCCGCCTGGTAGATCACGGCGCCGACGGCCCCGCCTTCGCCACGTCCGTCGCCACCGGGCCGAACTCGGGGCGCGGCGGGCACCGCCCCACCGACCGGCGGGTCGAGGAGGGCGACTTCCTCTCCGTGTGCCTGGGCTCCTGCTACCGCGGCTACCGCAGCGAGATCGGCCGCACCTTCGTCATCGGCACCTCGCCCGCGGACTGGCAGATCGAGCTGTACGACCTCGTCTTCGCCGCTCAGCGGGCCGGCCGCGAGGCCCTGACACCGGGCGCCGCCTACCGCGACGTGGACCGCGCGGCACGCCACGTACTCGACGCCGCGGGCTACGCGGACGGCCTCGCTCCGCTCACCGGACACGGTGTCGGGCTCGAAATCGACGAGGACCCGCAGTTGGCGCCCGCGGCCATGGGTAAACTGGACGCTTGCGTGCCGGTCACCGTCGAACCGGGGGTCCACCTCCCGGGCCGGGGCGGGGTCCGGATCGATGACACGCTCGTCGTCCGCTGCGAAGCGGACGGCGGACCCGAGCTACTCACCATTACGACCAAGGAGCTGCTCGCGCTCTAGCGCGTGCGCGTGCCCCGGGGTCGTCCACGTCAGTCCAGGAGATTCCGCAACCGTGGCTTCCACGAACGACCTCAAGAACGGCCTGGTGCTCAAGCTCGAAGGCGGCCAGCTCTGGTCCGTCGTCGAGTTCCAGCACGTCAAGCCCGGCAAGGGCCCGGCCTTCGTGCGCACCAAGCTCAAGAACGTGCTCTCCGGCAAGGTCGTCGACAAGACGTTCAACGCCGGCGTCAAGGTCGACACGGCCACGATCGACAAGCGCGACATGCAGTTCTCCTACATGGACGGCGACTACTTCGTCTTCATGGACATGGAGACCTACGACCAGCTGCACATCGACAAGAAGGCCGTCGGCGACGCCGCGAACTTCCTGATCGAGGGCTTCGAGGCCACCGTCGCGCAGCACGAGGGCGAGGTCCTCTTCGTCGAGCTGCCCGCCGCCGTCGAGCTGACCATCCGGGAGACCGAGCCGGGCGTCCAGGGCGACCGCTCCACGGGCGGCACCAAGCCCGCCATCCTGGAGACCGGCCACCAGATCAACGTGCCGCTCTTCATCACCACCGGCGAGAAGATCAAGGTCGACACCCGCGACAGCAGCTACCTCGGCCGGGTGAACAGCTAACCGTGGCCGCCCGTAATACGGCCCGCAAGCGCGCCTTCCAGATCCTCTTCGAGGCCGACCAGCGTGGTGTCGACGTCCTGACCGTCCTGGCGGACTGGGTACGCCACTCGCGGACCGACACCCGGCAGCCGCCGGTGAGCGAGTACACGATGGAGCTCGTCGAGGGGTACGAGCAGCACGCTTCCCGCATCGACGAGCTGATCTCGCAGTACGCCGTCGGATGGACGCTCGACCGGATGCCCGTCGTCGACCGGAACATCCTGCGGCTCGGCGCGTACGAACTCGTCTGGGTCGACGGCACGCCCGACGCGGTGGTTCTGGACGAGGCCGTCCAGCTCGCCAAGGAATTCTCCACGGACGAGTCGCCGGCCTTCGTCAATGGCCTGCTCGGCCGGTTCAAGGACCTGAAGCCGAGTCTTCGCCGGGGAGAGTAGGCGTTCTCGCCGGGGAGAGCAGGCTTCCGCCGGACTTTTCCGTTCCTGGAGGGCCCACAGCCGTTTGGCTGTGGGCCCTCCAGGTTTTTGCCCTCCAGCCCTCCAGGGTTTTCCGCACCCACGCAAAAGGCCGCCGGGGTGGCCGGAACACAATGGTTCCGGCCACCCCGGCGGCACGTTTCTGCTCAAGTCTCCCTTGGGAGGATTCAGACCTCTTCGTGGGCCACGGCGCGGCGCGCGTCCGCGTCCAGGACGCCCCAGCTGATCAGCTGCTCGGTGAGCACCGAGGGCGACTGGTCGTAGATCACGGCGAGGGTGCGCAGGTCGTCCTGGCGGATGGAGAGCACCTTGCCGTTGTAGTCGCCGCGCTGCGACTGGATCGTCGCGGCATAGCGCTGCAGGGGGCCCGCCTTCTCGGCCGGGACGTGGGCCAGCCGCTCCAGGTCGAGGACCAGCTTGGGCGGGGGCTCGGCGGCGCCGCCGGGCGGCGTGCCCGGGAGGAGTTCCTGCACCGGAACGCCGTAGAAGTCCGCCAGCTCGGCGAGGCGCTGCACGGTCACGGCACGGTCGCCGCGCTCGTACGACCCCACCACGACCGCCTTCCAGCGACCCTGGGACTTCTCCTCGACGCCGTGGAGGGAAAGGCCCTGCTGGGTGCGGATGGCGCGGAGCTTGGCCCCGAGCTGTTTGGCGTATTCGCTGGACATATAGCTCCCCGGACGCTGTGACAACGTGCGGCTCCGCCGCGCGGCTGGTGACTCACTGTGAGGTTACGCAGCGTTACTTGGCCGCGTCAAGCCGAATGAGTCCGAGGGCCTCTTCCGTGGGGGTGGTGACGGCGCGCGTTGCCGTTGCTGGTACCGTGAATGGCGCAGTTGACGTAGTTGGCGCATTTTAGACGTCCTTTAAAGTCCGTCCCGTGAGGCGGAGAAGGAGGTCCGTTTTTCATGGACTCGCAAGACTCCGGTGTCGCCCGGCCCGTTCTCGAAGGCCCGGACATCGCACGGGTGCTGACCCGTATCGCCCACGAAATCGTCGAGCGCGCCAAGGGCGCGGAGGACGTGGTCCTGCTCGGCATTCCCACCCGTGGTGTCTTCCTCGGGCAGCGGCTCGCCGCCAAGCTCGAAGAGATCACCGGCCGCAAGATCCCGGTCGGCTCCCTCGACATCACGATGTACCGCGACGACCTGCGCATGCACCCGCCGCGCGCACTCGCCCGCACCGACATCCCCGGTGACGGCATCGACGGCCGCCTGGTCGTCCTCGTCGACGACGTGCTCTTCTCCGGCCGCACCATCCGCGCCGCCCTCGACGCCCTGAACGACATCGGCCGCCCGCGCGCGGTGCAGCTCGCCGTCCTCGTCGACCGCGGTCACCGAGAACTGCCCATCCGCGCCGACTACGTCGGCAAGAACCTCCCGACGTCGCTGCGGGAGACGGTCAAGGTCCAGCTCGCCGAGGAGGACGGCCGCGACGCCGTGCTGCTCGGCGCCAAGCCGACCGCTCCGGCCGGCGAGCGCTAGCTCCTTCCCGTACGGCAGGCCCTTCGGGACACCTGTCCGTGCGCGAGCCGACGCGCGCCCGCATGCCCGCCGTGCCCCCGGGGACACTCCCGTCCGGGTACCCGCACACCTGAATTCCCTTACGGAGCCCACCAGATGATGCGACACCTCATCTCGGCCGCCGACCTCACCCGCGACGACGCCGTTCTCATCCTCGACACCGCGGAGGAGATGGCACGCGTCGCCGACCGGCCGATCAAGAAGCTGCCCGCGCTGCGCGGCCGCACCGTGGTCAACCTCTTCTTCGAGGACTCGACCCGGACCCGGATCTCCTTCGAGGCCGCCGAGAAGCGCCTCTCCGCCGACGTCATCAACTTCGCCGCCAAGGGGTCGTCCGTCTCCAAGGGCGAGTCCCTCAAGGACACCGCCCAGACCCTGGAGGCCATGGGCGTCGACGCCGTCGTCATCCGCCACGGGGCCTCCGGCGCGCCCTACCGCCTGGCCACCTCCGGCTGGATCGACGCCAGCGTCATCAACGCCGGCGACGGCACCCACCAGCACCCCACCCAGGCCCTGCTCGACGCCTTCACCATGCGGCGCCGCCTGGTCGGCCGGGACGCCGGGCTCGGCCAGGACCTGGCCGGCAAGAACGTCACGATCGTCGGGGACATCCTGCACAGCCGTGTCGCCCGCTCCAACGTGGACCTGCTGCACACGCTCGGCGCCGAGGTCACCCTCGTCGCGCCGCCCACCCTGGTGCCGGTGGGCGTCGAGCACTGGCCGTGCGAGGTGTCGTACGACCTCGACCGGGTGCTGCCCAAGTCCGACGCCGTGATGATGCTGCGGGTGCAGCGCGAGCGGATGAACGCCGCGTTCTTCCCCACCGAGCGCGAGTACTCCCGGCGCTACGGCCTCGACGGCGACCGCATGGCGAAGATGCCCGAGCACGCCATCGTGATGCACCCCGGCCCGATGGTCCGCGGCATGGAGATCACCGCCGAGGTCGCCGACTCCGACCGCTGCACGGTCGTCGAACAGGTCGCCAACGGCGTCTCGATCCGCATGGCCGTCCTCTACCTGCTCCTGGGCGGCAACGAGCCCGCCGTCACCCACACCCGTACCGAGGAGAAGTAAGAACATGAGCAAGATTCTGATCCGTGGTGCGAAGGTGCTCGGCGGCGAGGCGCAGGACGTCCTCGTCGACGGCGAGACCGTCGCGGAGGTCGGCTCCGGGCTGAGCGACGAGGGCGCCACCGTCGTCGAGGCCGACGGCCGGATTCTGCTGCCGGGCCTGGTGGACCTGCACACCCATCTGCGCGAGCCCGGCCGTGAGGACTCCGAGACCGTCCTCACCGGCACCCGGGCGGCCGCGAGCGGCGGCTTCACCTCCGTGTTCGCGATGGCCAACACATTCCCGGTGGCCGACACCGCGGGCGTCGTCGAGCAGGTCTGGCGGCTCGGCAAGGAGTCCGGCTACTGCGACGTGCAGCCGATCGGCGCCGTCACCGTCGGCCTGGAGGGCAAGAAGCTCGCCGAGCTGGGCGCCATGCACGAGTCGGCGGCCGGGGTCACGGTCTTCTCCGACGACGGCAAGTGCGTCGACGACGCCGTGATCATGCGGCGCGCCCTGGAGTACGTGAAGGCGTTCGGCGGCGTCGTCGCGCAGCACGCCCAAGAGCCGCGGCTCACCGAGGGCGCCCAGATGAACGAGGGCGTCGTCTCGGCGGAGCTCGGGCTCGGCGGCTGGCCGGCGGTCGCCGAGGAGTCGATCATCGCCCGGGACGTCCTGCTCGCCGAGCACGTCGGTTCGCGGGTGCACATCTGCCACCTGTCGACCGCGGGCTCCGTGGAGATCGTGCGCTGGGCCAAGTCGCGCGGCATCGACGTCACCGCCGAGGTCACGCCGCACCACCTGCTCCTCACCGACGAGCTCGTACGGACGTACAACCCCGTCTACAAGGTCAACCCGCCGCTGCGCACCGAGCGCGACGTCATGGCGCTGCGTGAGGCCCTGGCCGACGGCACCATCGACATCGTCGCCACCGACCACGCCCCGCACCCGCACGAGGACAAGGACTGTGAGTGGGGCGCGGCCGCCATGGGCATGGTCGGCCTGGAGACCGCCCTGTCCGTCGTGCAGCACACGATGGTCGACACCGGCCTGCTCACCTGGGCGGGCGTCGCCGAGCGGATGGCGCACACGCCCGCCCGGATCGGCGGGGCCACGGGCCACGGCCGCCCCGTCTCGGCAGGCGAGCCGGCGAACCTCACCCTCGTCGATCCGGCATACCGTGGTCCCGTGGACCCCGCGGGATTCGCCTCCCGCAGCCGCAACACCCCCTACGAGGGACGTGAGCTGCCGGGACGCGTCACGCACACGTGGCTGCGGGGCCGGGCCACGCTCGTCGACGGGAAGCTCCAGTGACCGCAACGCACCTTCTTGCCAGCCCGCACCTGACCCGCCTGGCCGCCGAGGAGAAGTCGGCCGAGGTCACCGACTGGGCCGCCCGGCTCGGCTGGGTCGTCGGCCTGCTGCTCTTCATCGCCCTCGTCTACTGGCTGATGCGCCAGGGCTGGAAGTGGCGCGGCACGCTCCAGGGCGACCTGCCGGAGCTCGCCGGCGCGCCGTCCGACCCCGGCCCGGCGAAACTTGAGATGACCGGCCGCTACCACGGCTCGACCACCGCCGGGCAGTGGCTCGACCGGATCGTGGCGCACGGCCTGGGCACCCGCAGCCGGGTGGAGCTGAGCCTCACCGACGCGGGCCTGGACGTCGTGCGCCCCGGGGCGCGGGACTTCTTCATCCCGAAGGAGGCGTTGCGCGAGGCCCGCCTGGACAAGGGCATCGCCGGCAAGGTCCTCGCCGAGGGCGGTCTGCTGATCGTCACCTGGGAGCACGGCGACAAACTCCTGGACTCCGGCTTCCGCTCGGACCACGCCGCCGAGCAGGCTGAGTGGGTCGAGACCCTGAACGACATGATCGACAACGCGCGGTCCCAGAGCGAGACCGCGGGCACGACGGAAACGGAAGGCGCACGATGACGACCTCCACAAGGGGAGCCACCAAGACCCCTGCCGTACTCGTCCTGGAGGACGGCCGCATCTTCCGCGGGCGTGCCTACGGGGCCGTGGGGGAGACCTTCGGAGAGGCGGTGTTCTCCACCGGCATGACCGGCTACCAGGAGACCCTCACCGACCCCTCGTACCACCGCCAGGTCGTCGTGATGACCGCCCCGCACGTCGGCAACACCGGCGTCAACGACGAGGACCCCGAGTCGCAGCGGATCTGGGTCTCCGGCTACGTGGTGCGCGACCCCGCGCGCGTGCCCTCCAACTGGCGCGCCCAGCGCTCCCTGGACGAGGAGCTGGAGCGCCAGGGTGTCGTCGGCATCAGCGGCATCGACACCCGGGCGCTGACCCGCCACCTGCGCGAGCGCGGCGCCATGCGGGTCGGCATCTTCTCCGGAGACGCCGTTTCCGGCGACGCGGACCTGCTCGCCAAGGTGCAGGCCGCCCCCCAGATGAAGGGCGCGAACCTCTCCGCGGAGGTCGCCACCAAGGAGACGTACGTCGTCCCCGCGATCGGCACCAAGAAGTTCACGGTCGCCGCCGTCGACCTCGGCATCAAGGGCATGACCCCGCAGCGCATGGCCGAGCGCGGCATCGAGGTGCACGTCCTGCCCGCCACCGCGACCGCCGAGGACGTGTACGCGGTCGATCCCGACGGAGTGTTCTTCTCCAACGGCCCCGGCGACCCCGCCACCGCCGACGGCCCCGTCGCCGTCATGCAGGAGGTCCTGAAGCGCGGGACACCCCTGTTCGGCATCTGCTTCGGCAACCAGATCCTCGGCCGCGCCCTCGGCTTCGGCACGTACAAGCTGAAGTACGGCCACCGCGGCATCAACCAGCCCGTGCAGGACCGCACCACGGGCAAGGTCGAGGTCACCGCGCACAACCACGGCTTCGCCGTCGACGCGCCCCTCGACAAGGTCTCCGACACCCCCTACGGCCGCGCCGAGGTCTCCCACGTGTGCCTCAACGACCAGGTCGTCGAGGGGCTCCAGCTCCTCGACCGGCCCGCGTTCAGCGTCCAGTACCACCCCGAGGCGGCCGCGGGCCCGCACGACGCCGCGTACCTCTTCGACCGCTTTGTATCTCTGATGGAGGGCCAGCGTGCCTAAGCGCACCGATATCCAGTCCGTCCTGGTCATCGGCTCCGGCCCGATCGTCATCGGCCAGGCCGCGGAGTTCGACTACTCCGGGACCCAGGCGTGCCGCGTCCTCAAGGCCGAGGGCCTGCGCGTCATCCTCGTCAACTCGAACCCGGCGACGATCATGACCGACCCTGAGATCGCCGACGCCACGTACGTCGAGCCGATCACCCCGGAGTTCGTCGAGAAGATCATCGCCAAGGAGCGCCCCGACGCGCTCCTGCCCACCCTCGGCGGCCAGACGGCCCTCAACACGGCCATCTCGATGCACGAGCAGGGTGTCCTGGAGGAGTACGGCGTCGAGCTGATCGGCGCGAACGTCGAGGCCATCAACAAGGGCGAGGACCGCGACCTCTTCAAGGAGGTCGTGGAGGCCGTCCGCGCCAAGACCGGCCACGGCGAGTCCGCGCGCTCGGTGATCTGCCACTCCATGGACGACGTCCTCAAGGGCGTCGGCGAGCTCGGCGGCTACCCGGTCGTCGTGCGGCCCTCCTTCACCATGGGCGGCGCGGGTTCCGGCTTCGCGCACAACGAGGACGAGCTGCGCCGCATCGCGGGCCAGGGCCTCACGCTCTCGCCGACCACCGAGGTGCTCCTGGAGGAGTCCATCCTCGGCTGGAAGGAGTACGAGCTGGAGCTGATGCGCGACAAGCACGACAACGTCGTGGTCGTCTGCTCCATCGAGAACTTCGACCCGATGGGCGTGCACACCGGCGACTCCATCACGGTCGCACCCGCGATGACGCTCACCGACCGCGAGTACCAGGTCCTGCGGGACGTCGGCATCGCGATCATCCGTGAGGTCGGCGTCGACACCGGCGGCTGCAACATCCAGTTCGCCGTCAACCCCGACGACGGCCGGGTCATCGTCATCGAGATGAACCCGCGTGTCTCGCGGTCCTCGGCGCTCGCTTCGAAGGCCACCGGCTTCCCCATCGCGAAGATCGCCGCGAAGCTGGCCGTCGGCTATACGCTCGACGAGATCCCCAACGACATCACCGAGAAGACCCCGGCGTCCTTCGAGCCGACCCTCGACTATGTCGTCGTCAAGGCTCCCCGCTTCGCCTTCGAGAAGTTCCCGCAGGCCGACTCCACGCTGACCACGACCATGAAGTCGGTCGGCGAGGCCATGGCCATCGGCCGCAACTTCACCGAGGCCCTGCAGAAGGCGCTGCGCTCGCTGGAGAAGAAGGGCAGCCAGTTCTCCTTCACCGGCAAGCCCGGCGACAAGTACACGCTGCTCCGCGCGGCCGTGCGGCCCACCGACGGGCGCATCAACACCGTCATGCAGGCCATCCGCGCGGGCGCCACGCCCCAGGAGGTCTTCGACGCCACGAAGATCGACCCCTGGTTCGTCGACCAGCTCTTCCTCATCAAGGAGATCGCCGACGAGCTGACCGCCGCGGAGAAGCTGGAGCCGGAGCTGCTCGCCGAGGCCAAGCGGCACGGCTTCTCCGACGCCCAGATCGCCGAGATCCGGGGCCTGCGCGAGGACGTCGTCCGCGAGGTCCGGCACGCCCTCGGCGTCCGGCCCGTCTACAAGACGGTCGACACCTGCGCCGCCGAGTTCGCCGCCAAGACGCCGTACTTCTACTCCTCGTACGACGAGGAGAGCGAGGTCGCCCCGCGCGAGAAGCCCGCGGTGATCATCCTGGGCTCCGGCCCGAACCGCATCGGCCAGGGCATCGAGTTCGACTACTCCTGCGTGCACGCCTCGTTCGCGCTGAGCGACGCGGGCTACGAGACCGTCATGGTCAACTGCAACCCGGAGACCGTCTCCACGGACTACGACACCTCCGACCGGCTCTACTTCGAGCCGCTCACCCTGGAGGACGTCCTGGAGATCGTGCACGCGGAGGCGCAGGCGGGCCCGGTCGCCGGCGTCATCGTCCAGCTCGGCGGCCAGACCCCGCTCGGCCTCTCCCAGGCCCTCAAGGACAACGGCGTGCCGGTCGTGGGCACCTCGCCCGAGGCCATCCACGCCGCCGAGGACCGCGGCGCCTTCGGCCGCGTCCTCGCCGAGGCGGGCCTGCCCGCGCCCAAGCACGGCACCGCGACGACCTTCGCCGAGGCCAAGGCCATCGCCGACGAGATCGGCTACCCCGTCCTCGTACGCCCCTCCTACGTCCTCGGCGGGCGTGGCATGGAGATCGTGTACGACGAGGTCAGGCTGTCGGCGTACATCGAGGAGTCGACGGAGATCAGCCCGTCCCGGCCGGTCCTCGTCGACCGCTTCCTGGACGACGCGATCGAGATCGACGTGGACGCGCTGTACGACGGCCACGAGCTGTACCTCGGCGGCGTCATGGAGCACATCGAGGAGGCCGGCATCCACTCCGGCGACTCGGCGTGCGCGCTGCCCCCGATCACGCTCGGCGGCCACGACGTCAAGCGCCTGCGCGCCTCCACGGAGGGCATCGCCAAGGGCGTCGGCGTACGCGGCCTGATCAACATCCAGTTCGCGATGGCCGGGGACATCCTGTACGTCCTGGAGGCCAACCCGCGCGCCTCGCGCACCGTCCCCTTCACCTCGAAGGCGACCGCGGTGCCGCTGGCCAAGGCCGCCGCCCGCATCTCGCTCGGCGCGACCATCGCCGAGCTGCGCGCGGAGGGCCTGCTCCCGGCCGTCGGCGACGGCGGCGAACTGCCGCTGGACGCGCCGATCTCCGTCAAGGAGGCCGTGATGCCCTGGTCGCGCTTCCGCGACATCCAGGGCCGCGGCGTCGACACCGTGCTGGGCCCGGAGATGCGCTCCACCGGTGAAGTCATGGGCATCGACACGGTGTTCGGCACGGCGTACGCCAAGTCGCAGGCGGGCGCGTACGGTCCGCTGCCGACCAAGGGCCGCGCCTTCATCTCGGTGGCCAACCGCGACAAGCGCTCGATGATCTTCCCGGCGCGCGAACTGGTCGCCCACGGCTTCGAGTTGCTGGCCACCTCCGGCACCGCCGAGGTGCTCAAGCGCAACGGCATCAACGCCACGGTCGTGCGCAAGCAGTCCGAGGGCGAGGGCCCGAACGGCGAGAAGACCATCGTCCAGCTCATCCACGACGGCCAGGTCGACCTCATCGTCAACACCCCCTACGGCACCGGCGGCCGCCTCGACGGCTACGACATCCGCACGGCCGCCGTGGCGCGCTCCGTGCCGTGCCTGACGACCGTGCAGGGCCTCGCCGCCGCCGTCCAGGGCATCGACGCGCTCAACCACGGGGACGTGGGCGTGCGCTCCCTCCAGGAGCACGCGCGGCAGCTGACCGCGGCCCGCGACTGAGCAGCCCACGAGGGGGACACCGGAAGCGGTGTCCCCCTCCTCATGTCGGATGCCTCGTGCCTCATGGGGCATCCGAGGACTCCGAGGACTCCGAGGACACTGAGGACACCCCCATGTACAAGCTCTTCTTCCGCCTGGTCTTCCAGCGGATGGACCCCGAGCAGGCCCACCACCTGGCCTTCCGCTGGATCCGCCGCGCGGCCCGCGTCCCGGTCCTGCGCACGTTCGTCGCCGCCGCCCTCGCCCCGCGCTTCAAGGAACTGCGCACCGAGGCGTTCGGCCTGCGCATGCACGGCCCCTTCGGGCTCGCCGCCGGGTTCGACAAGAACGCCGTCGCGATCGACGGCATGACGATGCTCGGCTTCGACCACATCGAGATCGGTACGGTCACGGGGGAGCCGCAGCCCGGCAACCCCAAGAAGCGCCTGTTCCGCCTCGTGCAGGACCGCGCGCTGATCAACCGCATGGGCTTCAACAACGAGGGCTCCGCGGCCGTGGCGGCCCGCCTGGCGGCCCGGGAGCCCGTCTTCAGGGCCGTCGTCGGCGTCAACATCGGCAAGACGAAGGTCGTGCCGGAGGCCGAGGCCGCCGCCGACTACGTGAAGTCCACCGAACGCCTCGCCCGGCACGCCGACTACCTGGTCGTCAACGTCTCCTCGCCGAACACGCCGGGCCTGCGCAACCTCCAGGCCACGGAGTCGCTGCGCCCCCTGCTCAGCGCCGTGCGCGAGGCCGCGGACCGCAGCGTCGAGGGCCGCCGCGTCCCGCTGCTCGTGAAGATCGCGCCCGACCTCGCCGACGAGGACGTCGACGCCGTCGCCGACCTCGCGGTCGAGCTCGGCCTGGACGGCATCATCGCCACGAACACCACCATCGCGCGCGAGGGCCTCGGGCTCGCCTCCGACCCGGCGCTGGTCGCGGAGACCGGCGGCCTGTCCGGCGCGCCCCTGAAGGAGCGCTCCCTGGAGGTCCTCAGGCGCCTCTACGCGCGCGTGGGCGACCGGATCACCCTGGTGGGCGTCGGCGGCATCGAGAGCGCCGAGGACGCCTGGCAGCGCATCCTCGCGGGCGCGACCCTCGTGCAGGGCTACAGCGCGTTCATCTACGAGGGCCCCTTCTGGGGCCGCGCCGTCCACAAGGGCCTCGCCGCCCGCCTCGCCGCGTCCCCGTACGCCACCCTCGCCGAAGCGGTCGGCGCCGACTCTCGAAAGGTCTCCGCAGCATGAGCCCCCTGGATCCCTTCGGCGCCCGGCTGCGCCACGCCATGGACACCCGCGGCCCGCTGTGCGTCGGCATCGACCCGCACGCGTCCCTGCTCGCGGCCTGGGGTCTCCACGACGACATCCAGGGCCTGGAGACCTTCACCCGCACCGTCGTCGACGCCCTGGCCGACCAGGTGGCCGTCTTCAAGCCGCAGTCGGCGTTCTTCGAGCGCTTCGGCTCGCGTGGCATCGCCGTCCTGGAACGGGCGGTCGCGGACCTGCGCGCGGCGGGCGGCCTGGTCGTCATGGACGCCAAGCGCGGCGACATCGGCTCCACCATGGCCGCGTACGCGGAGGCGTTCCTGCACAAGGACGCACCGCTGTTCTCGGACGCGCTGACCGTCTCGCCCTACCTGGGCTACGGCTCCCTCGCCCCCGCGGTGGACCTGGCCAGGGAGAACGGCGCGGGCCTTTTCGTGCTCGCCCTGACCTCCAACCCGGAGGGCGCCGAGGTGCAGCGCGCGGTGCGCGAGGACGGCCGGAGCATCGGGGCCACCATGCTGGGGCACCTCGCGGCCGAGAACGCGGGAGCGGCGCCCATGGGGTCCTTCGGGGCGGTCGTCGGGGCCACGCTCGGGGACCTGTCGACCTTCGAGCTGGACATCAACGGGCCGCTCCTCGCGCCGGGCATCGGAGCGCAGGGCGCGACGCCGGCCGACCTGCCGCGGGTCTTCGGCGCGGCCGTGCGCAACGTCGTGCCGAACGTCAGCCGGGGCGTCCTGAAGGCGGGGCCCGGCGCGGGCGCGCTGCGGGACGCGGCGGCGCGGTTCGCGGACGAGGTGCGGGTCGCGGTCGACGCGGCGTAGGCCCCCGGACTTCTTTCGCCGAGAGTGCACGTCGGGAGGACAGAAAGGCTTTTCCGGGAGCGGATTCGCGTTTCCGGGGAGACGCCGACGTGGTCGTGCACGCGCCGAACTGACGCGTTGCTTACGCGACACCCGGCCAAAACAGGGGTGAAATGACCGATATGTCAGGCTCAGTGGAGGCTGACCAGGACTTTTCGTCAGTTCTCGCTGACTCCAGCGGCCATGGCCGCTAGTCTCCGACGAGTGGGGGCAGCTCCCACACCCTCAAGGTAGTGGGGGACAACGGGCAAGCGCGTTGCACGTTGCTCCCCTGGTGTGGGGCGACTAGGTTCCTCACCGGTCCGTATCCGACAGTTCGACATCCGAGGTGACGTAGGCGTGGCTCTTCCGCCCCTTACCCCTGAACAGCGCGCAGCCGCGCTCGAAAAGGCCGCCGCGGCTCGCCGGGAGCGGGCCGAGGTCAAGAATCGACTCAAGCACTCCGGCGCCTCCCTTCACGAGGTCATCAAGCAGGGCCAGGAGAACGACGTCATCGGCAAGATGAAGGTCTCCGCCCTCCTGGAGTCCCTGCCGGGCGTGGGCAAGGTCCGCGCCAAGCAGATCATGGAGCGCCTCGGCATTTCCGAGAGCCGCCGTGTGCGCGGTCTCGGCTCCAACCAGATCGCGTCGCTCGAGCGAGAGTTCGGCGGCAGCGGGGCCTGACGGTCTCAGGCTTCCTGGGGCACCTGGTCCCAGGCAGTCCCGAGAGGCTGGATAATCGCTGCATGGCTGCAACATCCCGGGGGACGACCCCCGTACCCCCGGACGCACGTCCGCGGCTGACCGTGCTCTCCGGCCCTTCCGGGGTCGGCAAGAGCACGGTCGTCGCTCATATGCGCAAGGAACACCCCGAGGTCTGGCTCTCGGTCTCGGCGACGACCCGCAAGCCGCGCCCCGGCGAGCGCCACGGTGTCCACTACTTCTTCGTCACCGACGAGGAGATGGACAAGCTGATCGCCAACGGCGAGCTCCTGGAGTGGGCGGAATTCGCGGGCAACCGCTACGGCACTCCGCGCCGCGCGGTCCTGGAACATCTGGAATCAGGTGTTCCGGTCCTCCTTGAGATCGACCTGCAGGGCGCCCGCCTGGTGCGCGAGTCGATGCCCGAGGCACAGCTGGTCTTCCTGGCCCCGCCGAGCTGGGAGGAGCTGGTGCGCCGGCTCACCGGCCGGGGCACGGAGCCGCCCGAGGTGATCGAGCGCAGGCTTCAGGCCGCACGCGTCGAACTGGCCGCGGAGGCCGAGTTCGACATCACCCTGGTCAACACCTCGGTCGAGGATGTGGCTCGCGAGCTGCTAGCCTTGATGAAAGTTGTTTGATCTTCACCACCTTTGATCTTGACCCCCTTCGGAAGGCAGAGCGTGTCCTCTTCCATCACCGCGCCCGAGGGCATCATCAACCCGCCGATTGATGAGCTGCTCGAGGCCACCGACTCGAAGTACAGCCTCGTGATCTACGCCGCCAAGCGCGCCCGTCAGATCAACGCGTACTACTCGCAGCTCGGCGAGGGCCTCCTGGAGTACGTGGGCCCGCTGGTGGACACCCACGTCCACGAGAAGCCGCTGTCGATCGCGCTCCGCGAGATCAACGCGGGCCTGCTGACGTCCGAGGCCGTCGAGGCCCCGACGTGAGCAGCAGCAAGCAGTAGGCGCCGGCAAGCAGCAGGCGCCAGTTTTTCCACCACGGGCCCGGCAGAGCACCTGCCGGGCCCGTGGTGTGTCATGGAGTCGTACGTTTCAGTCGTACGTTTTCGAGTGCGGGGAGGCACGGTGGACAAGCCGAAGGTCGTTCTGGGGGTCAGCGGCGGGATCGCCGCCTACAAGGCGTGCGAGCTGCTGCGCCGGCTCACGGAGTCCGGCCACGACGTGCGCGTCGTGCCCACCGAGTCCGCGCTGCACTTCGTCGGCGCCGCGACCTGGTCCGCGCTGTCCGGCCACCCGGTGTCCACGTCAGTCTGGTCGGACGTCCACGAGGTGCCGCACGTACGCATCGGACAGGGCGCGGACCTCGTGATCGTCGCGCCCGCCACGGCCGACCTGCTCGCCAAGGCCGCCCACGGCCTGGCCGACGATTTGCTCACGAACACGCTCCTCACCGCCCGCTGTCCGGTCGTCTTCGCCCCGGCCATGCACACGGAGATGTGGGAGCACCCGGCCACCCAGGAGAACGTGGCCACGCTGCGCCGCCGCGGCGCCCTCGTCGTCGACCCCGCCGTCGGCCGCCTCACCGGCGTCGACACCGGCAAGGGCCGCTTCCCGGAACCCGCCGAGCTCTTCGACGTCGTACGCCGCGTCCTCGGCCGGGGCGGCGACGTCGCCGTCGGCGCCGCACCGGACCTCGCCGGACGCCACGTCGTCGTCAGCGCCGGCGGCACCCGCGAGCCCCTGGACCCGGTGCGCTTCCTCGGCAACCGCTCCTCCGGCAAGCAGGGCTACGCGCTCGCCCGCAGCGCGGCGGCCCGTGGCGCCCGCGTGACCCTGGTGGCGGCCAACGCGGCGCTCCCCGACCCGGCGGGCGTCGACATCGTCCCCGTCGGCACCGCCGTCCAGCTCCGCGAGGCCGTCCTGAAGGCTGCGGCCGACGCCGACGCCGTGGTGATGGCCGCCGCCGTGGCCGACTTCCGTCCGGAGACGTACGCCACCGGAAAGATCAAGAAGAAGGACGGCGAGGACCCCGCCCCCATCGTCCTCGTCCGCAATCCCGACATCCTGGCCGAGATCGCGGGCGACCGCCCCCGCACGGGCCAGATCGTCGTCGGCTTCGCCGCCGAGACGGACGACGTGCTGGCCAACGGCCGCGCCAAGCTCGCCCGCAAGGGCTGCGACCTACTCGTGGTGAACGAGGTCGGTGAACGCAAGACATTCGGTTCCGAGCAGAACGAGGCGATCGTGCTCGGCGCCGACGGCAGTGAGACCCCGGTGCCGTACGGACCCAAGGAGGACCTCGCGGACACGATCTGGGACCTGGTGATCCAGCGTCTGCCGTGAACCGTGGGGGGCCTGTGGTCTGCCATTCGAAAAGTGAGGCGAACGTCACTTCCGCCCAAGTGGAGGGTTCAAACCCCGCGAATTCGGGCGGCAGGCCCTCTGGTGCAGACCGATCGTCGTATCGCACAATGCAGTGCCGCAGGTCACGGCGCCCATGAAGCGAGACAGGTGACCACGCGGCGGAGCGCGACCGATAAACTGGTGTCGGACGGCGTCGAGCGCAGCTCTCGGCCCGCCCGCCAATGATCAGCCAGCAGCCGCTGCAACCACAGGGAGCGATGTGTCCCGCCGTCTCTTCACCTCGGAGTCCGTGACCGAGGGTCACCCCGACAAGATCGCCGACCAGATCAGCGACACCATCCTCGACGCGCTTCTGCGGGAGGACCCGACCTCCCGGGTCGCCGTCGAAACGCTCATCACCACCGGCCTCGTGCACGTCGCCGGTGAGGTCACGACCAAGGCGTACGCGCCGATCGCGCAGCTGGTGCGCGACAAGATCCTCGAGATCGGCTACGACTCGTCGAAGAAGGGCTTCGACGGTGCCTCCTGTGGCGTGTCGGTGTCCATCGGCGCCCAGTCGCCCGACATCGCGCAGGGCGTCGACACGGCGTACGAGAAGCGCGTCGAGGGCGATGAGGACGAGCTCGACAAGCAGGGCGCCGGCGACCAGGGCCTGATGTTCGGCTACGCCTGCGACGAGACCCCGGAGCTCATGCCGCTCCCGATCCACCTCGCGCACCGCCTGTCCCGCCGCCTGTCCGAGGTCCGCAAGAACGGGACCATCCCGTACCTGCGCCCCGACGGCAAGACCCAGGTCACCATCGAGTACGACGGCGACAAGGCCGTCCGCCTCGACACCGTCGTCGTCTCCTCGCAGCACGCGTCGGACATCGACCTGGACTCGCTCCTGGCCCCCGACATCCGCGAGTTCGTCGTCGAGCCGGAGCTCAAGGCGCTCCTGGACGACGGCATCAAGCTGGAGACCGAGGGCTACCGCCTCCTGGTCAACCCCACCGGCCGCTTCGAGATCGGCGGCCCGATGGGCGACGCCGGCCTGACCGGCCGCAAGATCATCATCGACACGTACGGCGGCATGGCCCGCCACGGCGGCGGCGCCTTCTCCGGCAAGGACCCGTCCAAGGTCGACCGCTCCGCCGCCTACGCCATGCGCTGGGTCGCCAAGAACGTCGTCGCGGCCGGCCTCGCGGCCCGCTGCGAGGTCCAGGTCGCCTACGCGATCGGCAAGGCCGAGCCGGTGGGTCTGTTCGTCGAGACCTTCGGCACGGCCAAGGTCGACACGGAGAAGATCGAGACCGCCATCAGCGAGGTCTTCGACCTCCGCCCGGCCGCGATCATCCGCGACCTGGACCTCCTCCGTCCGATCTACTCGCAGACCGCCGCGTACGGCCACTTCGGCCGGGCGATCCCCGACTTCACGTGGGAGCGGACGGATCGGGTGGAGGCGCTGCGGAAGGCTGTAGGGCTGGAAGGCTGACCCGTCAGTCGGACTGTTGGAGGCCCGGTGACCCCTCTTCGGGGCACCGGGCCTCGCCATGTCAGGCGGGAGGGTCCGGCGGCGCCGACATGCCGTTGTCGGTGTCGTCCGCGTCATCGCGGTCACCGCGTCCGAAGCGTCGCCGAAGATCCTCGACAACATCGTCCTTGCCGTGGACATGCGCGAGCTTGATCAGTCGTTCGGCGAAGATCTCGACCTCCGGGTCATCGGGCGAGAACCCGAACCACTCCAGAAAGGCGTCGAGGGAGCCCGCATCCGCGGACGCAAAGTGCCCCGCATCGTCGCCGGGCGGCATCGAGATGTCTTGTTGACGAGACATGAACTGCTGCTCGCCGAGGCCGAGCGGATCACCGGCGAACGCGGGTGGCGGCACCAAGTGCTCGAAGGGCGGCGCGACGGTGGCATTGTTGGCGGCGGCGGACAGACGGGCCAGGAGGCCGATCCGGTCCACTGTGGCCTCGACCTGCTCGTCGTTGCGGGAGAGCCACCACACCACGGCGCTTCCTGTGTCCTTCAGTACGTCGTCGCCGAGATAAGCACGCTTGCTGCGTTCGTAATTGCGTTCGTGCTCCCAGACGTCCTCGTCCTTACGGACGTTGGAGAGCTTGAACAGGCGCTCACGGTCCACTTCGGACAGGCTCAATGAGACGTTCTGGGCCATGGCCACCACACGGCCGCTGGGGTCCAGCCGCATCGTGCCCAGTGCCCCGTTCAGCAGGTGCTGTACGAAGGTGCTGTGGGTGGGCTGTTGCCGTTCGGTGAGGACCCGTGCGCGCTGGAGCACGGCGTCGACCGCCAACCCTCCCGCGTCGATCGCCGGCGCGCCCTCAGGAGCCTCCATCTCGGTCCAGGTCACCGTCGCGGAGAACGAGAAGTCATAGTCGGGAGCCGCGCTCGGCAGGGACACGTGGGTGACATGGCGCTCGGGGCGCTTGTCAATGAAGGGCTCAGGGGTGGGTTCGGGCACGGAAGGGAAGGCTGGTCCGTCGGCACCACGGCTCAGGACGTTGTGGGTTACTGCCGCGATGACCAGGAGGATCGCGGCTGTCGTGGGCCAGGCCCACAGGGGCCAGTTCGCGCTCAAGCCCATGATGACGAAGATGAGCCCAAGGATGACGGTGACGAATAACGTCATCGTCTTCTGGCCGGAACTCATGGTGAACCCCCGATTTCTCTCTCAAGCAGTGCGTTCGTAGGGACTGAGGCCCTGCTGGGTGTCGATGGCGCGCAGCAGTCGGTCGAGGGTGTCCACGCGAGCGGCCCCGGTGCCGACCGGCGCTCGCCGCCACGCGCGCGCGACCCGGAAGAGGCGACCCGCGGTGCGGCAGTCCGATGCGCAGGCCGTGGCGAGAACCTCCAGGACATGCGGCTGGTACTCGGCGTATGCCACGCCCGCACTGAGCCAGCGCGACACGCACTCGGCCCACCGCTCATCGGGGCGGCGCAGTGTCACCCGCCACGCCTGAGCCAGCAGGGTGCGCACCCGCTGTGAGCGGATGAGACGAATCGGGTCGGCGAGCGCGAGGAAGAGCTCGCTGTCCCTGTCCCCCAAGCGGCGCTCCATACCGGTACTCAGTCGACTGAGCATCAGTTGGTAGAGGCGATTGTCGGAGTGGGCGAGGGCCACCACTGCTGCTTGTGCGTCGGCGCTCACCCGCCCCTCCCCTCGGCGCGCGAGGTGATGGAGGCGTACCAGGGCCTGATCCGGGTGCGTGGGTGCCATGGCTTCCGAACAGACCGGTACCAGGACCTGCCCCAGGCGTTGAATCGCGTCCGTCGACGTCGACCAGTCGTAGATCTGCTGCCGGAAGTAGCGCCCGTGCTGCTCGTCAGCCAGACCAAGTGCCAGGAGTTGAGCCGCGTCCGGTATGTACCAGGCTGAAGTGCCGGGGCGCGCCCACCTCTCCACCATCCACCTGAGATCTTCGGGACGTCGGCACCGCAAGCCTTGCGCGGCGAAACGCGGGATGGCTGCCTTCCGTATGTCGGGCTCGAGGTCGGGCGTCGCCATACAGGCGTGGAACCAGTCGCGCAGTTGTAGCCGGATATCCGGCATATAGGTCCAAAAGTGTTCACGGACGGCGTTGGCATAGCCGGGCAGGGTGAAACGTACCCGGCCGTCGGCCCCGACCTCCGCACCCACCGCGGTGAACTCCGCGTACAGATCGGTGCGGTCGAGCCGAGGGGTCCCGTCGTCCGGATGGCTCAGGACCTTCAGCAGGCTGTTCGTGGCGTGCAGGACGGTGCCCGGGGGTGAGTCGTGGAACATCGCCAATGCGAGGAGCAGTGCCCGACGACGCCCGCTGGCCTCGGCTGCGATGTCCGCGGCGACGCGCGCGGATTGATTGTGCTCGTCGGCGAGTGCCGCT
Organism: Streptomyces aurantiacus JA 4570; assembly: GCF_000414115.1. Taxonomy (GTDB): domain Bacteria; phylum Actinomycetota; class Actinomycetes; order Streptomycetales; family Streptomycetaceae; genus Streptomyces; species Streptomyces aurantiacus_A. Next base: position 3,680 of record NZ_AOPZ01000024.1, on the reverse strand, counting down.
GCGAGCCATTGGCCGAAGTCCCCTGCGGCGCTGCTCGCGTCGCGGTGCTGCCTGATGCTGTCCGCGAGCGCCGCCACCTTCCGCAGAGGAGCCCGAGACAGATACGTCCCGAGTTCTTGGCTCTCCAGCTCGACGCTCGTAGGCCGGAGGTCCTCGCACCGCAGATGCCGAGCGAGCACCCGTTTGGCTGGGGGGCGGCCGATTTCGGTGGTGAGGTGCCTGAGGTCGTCGCGCAACAGGTAGCCGAGATGGTGCGGCAGCACCACGGCCACATGGGCGTCGAGCTGTGAGAGGCGGTCACGGAGCTCGAACAGGTCCCGCTGGATCTCCACATACCGGGACTCCTCCGCTTCGGACAGATCGAGCAGGAGTCGGTCACCGGCGTTGACATCCTGCTCGTCCAAGACGGAGGCAGCCGAGTCGTCGGGGGTGTCGGGCAGTTCATGCAGACTTCCCCGTGATGCGGGCAGTTCGTGGAGCAGCATCAGAGCGGACGCGCGTCGCCCGCTGCCGGGCAGGCCGTCGAGTAGGACGGTACGCGTCTCACGCAGTAGCTCACGGGCTCTCGTGAAGCGGGGTGGATCCACGAAGCGCTGGTAGAGGTGGACGCGGTCGGCCTCGGAGATGGTGCGGCGCCGTCGGGCCGCCTGGTCCCGCAGGCGAGAGGTGGCGGCCGCCTTCGCCGCCACGTAGAAGTTGTACTGAGGCCCCTCGCCGCCGTGGACCGAGCCATGGGATTCGTGTACGTACGTGCTGGCGCTCTCCGTCACCGGTCGTCTTCCTTGCGCGTCCGGCGGAGCCGCTGCCCGAACTGGTGACTGACGCTGCTGCCCCTGTTGTCCCCCGTGAAGTGGGTGGTCCCGTCGCCGTTCTCGTGGTGATGGGTGACCATGTCGCCGCTGCCGCTGTGCAATGGACTGTGGGACTCACCCACGAAGGTGCCGACTGAGCCTCCGACATGGCCGATGCCGCCGCTCTGATGGTCGTTGTGAACAGCGGGCAGTGCCTCGGACGCGGCGTCGCGCTCGGCCCCCTGCCTGTCCATCACAGCCAAGCCGGGGACTTGCTGAACGAGGCGGTCGGCCAGGCCCGCCAGGTCCGTGGCGAAGGTACGCGACTGGATGCGCGCGTACTGGCAGACCGCCAGTTGCGCGATGGATTTGGGGAGGCGGTGCGGAGCGAGCTGTTCCAGCCTCCGTCCGGCCAGCAGGGGAACGACGAGTACCCCGGAGTCGAATGCCTCCTCGATCTCGCGGCGTACCCAGTCCTGCGGGTTGGTCAAGGCGCGCCGTCCCGGGCGCCTGGGGTCCGGGGCGTCGAGCCACTGCTCGTCGATGAGCACGAGCAGTACTCGGCTTCGGCGCACCGCTCGGGGCAGTTCCTGGGTGAAGTCGTTGCCGAGTTCGATGGCGCTGCCGGCGAGGAAGACACTGTCGGGCCCGAATCGGTCCGTCAGGGCCTCCTCGCACCGGTAGGCCAGTTCCTTGCCGCCCTCGGTCCGGTAGTTGACGAAGATCTCGTGCATGGCTTGTCCCCTCTAGGAAGCGGACGTGCAGGTGATGGCGACTGCCAGATCGGGTGCGAGCGCGCGGACCGCGGCACGGCCCCGGTGTCGCGCGAGGGTGTGGGAGAGGCGGCGCAAGTCGGCGGCCACCGTCGCGGAGCACGTGAGTCGCACCGAGGTCAGGGCGTTGCCCGCGATCTCGCAGGCGTGGTCGACTTCGCCTGCCGCCGCGTGTGCGAGGGCACGCCTGATGTTGTACCGCCCCCGCGTGCGAAACGCGTGCGTGGGGATGCGCGCGGTTTCCCGGTCGAGCAGGTCAGCGGCTTCAGCGGGGCGGCCCAGGTCGTACAGGCACCAGCCGGTGAACATGGCGACCACGTCCGGGAGGTGGGAGGCGCCGAGCACCGGTTGGCCGGGGTCGGCCACGTCGCGCGCCAGCAGCGCACGGGCGCGGTCGAGATTGCGCATGCAGGCCGTGTGGTCACCGGCGACGGCGGCGCTCTGGGCGAGGTGCTGGGCGGCAAGACCACGTATGCGCGAGGACGCGTCACTGCGCAGAGCTCGCTCGGCGAGCCGACCGGCATCGGAGATGTCCCCTCGGTACAGGCTGATGAGAGAGTGCCGGACGTACGCGTAGGTGGCGATGTCCGGGTCGTCGCCGGCGTCAGCCAGGCGCACGGCGCGGGCGGTCCACCAACGGGCCATCGAGTCCTTGCCGCACTCCTGCGCCATCCACCCCGCGTACTCGGCGTAGCGGGAAGCGATGAGGAGCAGGTCGCGCCGCGTCCGAGGACCGGCGTGCCCGGCCAGTCGCTCGAGGCTGTGGGTCTGGGCAGTGAGGGCGGGCAGCACGCCCGCGGGGCCCGACGACTGACCGAGGTGGCGGAGCTGGTCGAAGATCAGGCGGGCGGCGTCCGCGACAGTCGCTGCCGCCTCGTCCGGCGGGGGCTGTACGAGGGCGTTGCCGGACTGCAGGGCCAAGGCGGACATGGCTCCCGCGGACATCGCGCGGCGTCGCGTCATCCTCCGGATGCTGCTCGAGCCGTCCTTGTCCACGTGCATCAACCACACCTCACTGTCGTGATCGGGACTGTCCTGTGGCGGCCGGGACGGGGTGACCGGTAGCAGACCGGCTAGTGCGCCGTCGGCCTTGAGCTGGGTGTCGCAGAGGCGGGCGAGTTCGAGTGTCGGGCGTTTGAGCCCGCGTTCCACCTTGCTGAGCTGGCTCTTGCTGTAGTGGACGCGCTGGCCCAGCTGCTCCAGGGAGAGCTCGGCGTGCAGGCGCCTCCTCCGCAGTTCCCGCCCGAAATCGCATGTGTCTTCCAGCACTTCAACCTCCGTCACTCTCCGGCCGACAGCCGATGAGCGCCGCAATTCAGCGTGTGGCAGCCGACCGGGCCGAACAAGGCGAATGGAGCGTTTCCCGTTTCCTCATCCGGAGCGAAGCCGACACGGTTCCGGATGTCGAGAAAGGGAAATCGGCCAGAGGGCCGAGGCGAGGGGGCTGATCGTCCCGAGGGTGTCACTGTCAGTGCTGTCTGGTAGGAATTTGGCTGTGAGCAGCGAGAACGGTCAGTCGGGTGGTGCACAGGGCGCCGAGCCCGAGCAGCTTGCGCTCATTCGGGAGAGTGTGCGGAAGGCCAAGGCGCCCAAGGCGAAGCCGCGTACGTGGCGGGGGGCGGCGCTGGCCGAGTCGTTGCCGGTGGCGCGGGTCGTCGTCGACAAGGGCGTGCTGCATCTCGACCGGTATTTCGACTATGCCGTGCCCCTGGAGCTGGACGAGGCCGCGCAGCCGGGGGTGCGGGTGCGGGTGCGGTTCGGGGCCGGGGCGCGGAATGTGCGGGGCGGGCGGCGCGAGGGGGGCGGGCTCATCGACGGGTTCGTCGTCGAGCGCTGCGCCGAGTCGGACTACAGCGGGCCGCTGGCCGCGCTAGCCCAGGTCGTGTCGCCGGAACCGGTGCTCGACGAGGAGCTGTTGGGGCTCGCCCGCGCCGTCGCCGACCGGTACGCGGGCAGTCTCGCCGATGTGCTGCAGCTGGCCGTTCCGCCGCGGCACGCCCGCGCCGAGTCCCGGCCATCGCCCCCCGCGGCCGCGCCGCCCCCAGCGCCCGAGCCCGGATCGTGGCAGCGGTACGGGCGCGGTGCCGAGTTCGTGGCGTCGCTCGCCGCGGGCGGC
>NZ_AOPZ01000023.1 GCF_000414115.1 Streptomyces aurantiacus JA 4570 | reverse complement strand
CTCGGAGACCTCCGCGCCCGTGGCGGCGAGGTGGGCGGCGATCGCGCGGATCGTCGGGTGGTCGAAGACCGCGGTCGCGGGAATCTCGCGGCCGGTACGGGCGCTGAGCTCCGCCAGGACCGCCACGGCCTGCTTGGAGTCCAGGCCGAGCGACGCCAGCGGCCGCTCCGGGTCGATCGCCTCCGGTGCCAGGCCCAGGCGTTCGCCGACGCGGGCGGTCAGCCACGACTCGACGGTGTCCGGGGCCCAGGTCCCCCCGGCGGGCGCCCGCTCCGCGAGCAGCTCGGTCAGCGCCTCGACAGACGGCCGTACGAGCAGTTCCCCGACCGGGACCGAGACGCCGAGGCGGCGCTCCAAGTCCCCCGCGACAGCGAGGAGTCGGGGGTAGTCCAGGCCGAGGTCCGCGAACGTGCGCCCGGCCGCGCCCACCGCGCCCGCCGCGCCTGACGCGTCACCCGAGTCCGTGACGTACGCGCCCAGCACCTCCTCCACCACCGCGCCCACCGGCTGCCCGGGCCGCCGCCCGACCGTGCCGCCCGGCCGCCGCGGTTCGCGGGCGACGCTGGCCGCCACCACCTTCAGGCCGAGGCCGAGGAAGTCCTGGCGGCACGCCTGGCGCTGGATCTTGCCGCTGGTGGTCTTGGGCACCGTGGACCGCTTCAGGAGCACCACGGCGTGCGGCGCGACCTCGTGCTCGTCGGCGATCGCGGAGCGCAGCCGGGCGAGCAGCGCGGGCGCGTCGTCGGCCCGCCGCCCGTCGATCTCGTACGCCACCACCAGCTGCTCGGCTCCGTCCACCTCGACGGCGAAGGCGGCGCCGCAGCCCGAGCGGACCGCGGAGTCGGTCCGCTCCACGGTGAGTTCGACGTCGTGGGGGTAGTGGTTGCGGCCCTGCACGATGACGACGTCCTTGGTGCGGCCGACGACATGGAGCTGCCCGTCGCGCAGGAAGCCGAGGTCGCCCGTGCGCAGATACGGCCCGCCGGGCTCGCCCTCGATCCGGGCGCGGAAGGTGTCCTCGGTGGCGTCGGGGCGGCGCCAGTAGCCGCGCGCCACGCTGCCGCCCGCGATCCACACCTCGCCGACGGTGCCCTCGCCCGCGACGCGGCGCTGTGTGGCCGGGTCCACGACCGCCACGTCCACGCCGTCGACCGGGGGCCCGCACCCGACGACCCGTGTGACCCGCCCCCCGGAGGCGGCGGTGGCCACGCCCGCGCCGAGCGCGGCGGCGTCGAACTCCCCGACGGCGGGCTGCTCGTGGGCGCGCACGCCCGTCACCATCAGCGTGGCCTCCGCGAGGCCGTAGCAGGGCAGCAGCGCGCCGCGCCGGAACCCGCACGGCTCGAACCGCTCCACGAACCGGTCCAGGGTGTCGGCGCGCACCGGCTCCGCGCCGTTGAGGGCGAGCCGCCAGTGGCTCAGGTCGAGTCGCCCGCGCTCCTCGTCGGTGATCCTGCGGACGCACGCCTCGAAGCCGAAGTTGGGGGCGACACTGGTCGACGCCCGCGTGTCGGACAAGGTCGCCAGCCACAGCAGGGGGCGCCGCACGAACGTCATGGGCGCCATCAGATGCGCGGGGAACCCGCCGTACAGCGGCGACAGGATGCCGCCGATCAGCCCCATGTCGTGGTACGGCGGCAGCCACGACACCATCGCCGAATCCGCGTCGTGCGCCAGCCTGCGGTGGATGCCGGCGAGGTTGTGCAGCAGATTGCCGTGGCCGACCATGACGCCCTTGGGCGCGGACGTCGAGCCGGAGGTGTACTGGAGGAAGGCGAGGGAGTCGCCGGTGAGGTCCGGCTCGCGCCAGCCGGCCGCGGTCGGCGTGTCCGCGCCCCCCGTCACCAGCCACCGCAGTCCGCCGAGCCCGAGCGCGGCCAGCTCGTCCCTGCGGTCGCCCGCGAACCGCGAGAGCCCGCCCGTCGTCAGCGCGTGCGTGGCCCGCGAGTCCCGCGCGATCGCGGCGAGCCGCGGCATGGTCTGGCCGAAGCGGCGGGTGTCCGGCGGATAGGCGGGGACGGCCACGGCTCCCGCGTACAGACAGCCCATGAAGGCCGCGATGTAGTCCAGGCCGGGCGGGTGCAGCAGCAGCACCGGCTCGCCCGCCGCGCCCTCGTGCTGCAACAGCGCGGCGACGTGCCGGGCCCGCAGGTCGAGTTCGGCGTAGGTCCAGGAGCGCTCGCCGCCGGGTCCGCCGTTCGCGTCGGCGGAGCTCGTGCCGTCGTCGGTTCCGGGTGCCGGGGCCCCCGGCGCGTCCGTGCCGCCGCCCAGGAAGCGGTACGCGAGGGCGCCCGGGCGGTGCGCGGCGTGGTGGCGCAGGAGGGCGACGAGGGTGCGCGGCTCGCCGCCGCGGCCGTGGGTCTCGGTCGGGCCTTGGGTCATGTACGTCTCCGTCACTTGCCGGGCACGGCCCGCGGGGCGGGGGCGGACGCGGCCGCCGCGTCGCCGAGGCGCTGGTAGTCGGTCTTGCCGTTGGCGTTGCGCGGCAGCTCGTCCAGGCAGGTGGCCGTGCGCGGCACCATGTAGCGGGGCAGGTACCGGGCGCAGTGCCGCTTGAGCTCGATGAGTCCGGGCCGCGGGGCGTCGCCGTTGAGGGTGAAGTACAGGGCGACGCCGGTGTCGGCGCCGGTGGTGTCGGCGACGACGGCGGCGTGCGCGATGCCGGGGTGGCGCAGCACGGCCGCCTCGATCTCGCCCAGCTCCACGCGGTAGCCCGCGAGTTTGACCATGCGGTCCTTGCGGCCCCGGTAGACCAGGGCGCCGTCCTCGTGGCTGACGAGGTCGCCGGTGGCGTGGCGGCCCTGGCGGTGCCCGGCCGCGGCGGGCTCGGACTCCCGGCGCCAGTAGCCGGGAGTGACACAGTCGCCCTCGACGACCAGCTCGCCGAACGCGCCGGGGCCGGGCAGCGCGCGGCCCGCGTCGTCGACGACGGACACCTTGGCGCCGGGCAGCGCCGTGCCGATGGGTACGGGTTCGTGCCGCGTCAGGTCCTCGGGGCGTACGCGGTGGTAGGTGCAGACATTGGTCTCGGTGGGCCCGTACAGGTTGTACAGGCCCGTGTCCGGCCGCAACAGCCCGGCCAGCGCCCGCAGTTGGGGGATCGGGAACACCTCGCCCGCGAACAGGACGTACCGAAGTCCGCGCACCGTCTCGGGGGTGAGCGCTCCCGACACCGTGAGCAGGTGGAGGACCGACGGCACGGAGTACCAGACACTGACGCGGTGCTCGCGGATGCCCGCGGCGAGCGCGCCCACGTCGCGGGTCCGCTCGTCGGGCACGATCCATACGGCCGCGCCCGCCGACAGGGCGGTGAACAGGTCGAAGGTCGACAGGTCGAAGTTGAACGAGGCGTGGTTGGCGAACACGTCGCCGGGCCCGACGTCCAGCTCGTCGCGCGCCCACCGGATGAAGCACGCCAGGTTCCGGTACGTGACGCGCACACCCTTGGGGGTGCCGGTGGAACCGGAGGTGTACAGGATCGCCGCGAGGTCGTCGCGGTCCAGCGGCGGCAGCAGGACGACGTGGCCCGCGGCACTGGAGGTGAAGGCGGACCAGCCGACGACGGGGGCCGCCGCGCCGGGCGCCGGACCCGGATCCTGTCGTTCGCCCGGTGCACCGCCCGGCGCGTCCGGCGGCTCCTCGTCCGCGAGCACCACAACCCGCACCGACGCGGGCAGCGGCCTGCCCGCCAGCGCGGCGAGCCGACGGCGGTCCGTGAAGAGCGCGACGGGCTCCGCGTCCGCGAGGATCGTCTCGACGCGGGCCACCGGCTGCCCGCCGTCCAGGGGGACGTACGCGCAGCCCGCGTGCAGCGCGGCGAGGATCGCCTCGGCGTAGCGTGGCTGCTTGTCCGTCCAGATCGCCACGCGGTCGCCGACCTCGACGCCGAGGCCGAGCAGCCCGGAGGCGGCGGAGGCGACGTGCGCGGCGAGTTCTCCGTACGTGCGTCCGCCGGGCCCCACGAGGGCGGGCCGCGCGGCCTGTTCGGCGGACCGCGGCCAGGGGCCGCGGATCAGGGCCACGTCGGAGAGGCGGGTGTGGTCCGGCTGCCCGGACCGCGCGGTCACGGCAGTCATCGCGCTCACCCGGCCGACGGCAGGACGCCGGTCTCGCGGGCCGCCTCGACGAAGATGCCGGCCGCGGCCTCCAGGTCCTCGCGGGTGTGCTCGCAGGTGACGCTGACCCGCAGCCGCGCGTCGCCCAGCGGCACGCCCGGGAACACCACCGTCTGGCAGAACAGGCCGCGGGCCCGCACGGCCCGGCCCATCTCCATCGCCCGGCGCTCGTCCCCGATGACGAGCGGCAGGATCGCGCTCTCGGTGTTCTCCAGGTCGAAGCCCGCGTCGGCGAGCTGGCGGTGCAGGAAGCGGATGTTGGACCAGAGCCGGGTGATCCGCTCCGGCTCCGCCTCGATGACGTCGAGGGAGGCGATGAGCCCGGCGGCCACCCCGGCGGGGATGTTGGCGGCGAACACGTACGAGTTGGCGTAGAAGCGCAGGTACTCGACCACGTCCTCCTCGCCGACGACGAAACCGCCCATCCCGGCGAGGGCCTTGCTCATGGTGCCCAGCTCCAGGTCGACCTCGCCCTTGAGGCCGAAGTGCTCGGCGGTGCCGGAGCCGCGCTCGCCGAGGACACCCGTCGCGTGCGCGTCGTCGACCATGACGCGGGCGCCGTACTCCCGGCCGAGCCGGACGATCTCGGGCAGGTCGCAGAGGTCGCCGTGCATGCTGAACACACCGTCGGCGACGATGAGTTTGCCCGTCGCGCGGTCGTCGCAGCGCTTGAGGATGCGCTCCAGGTCGGCCATGTCGTTGTGCTGGTAGATCTTGCGGACGGCGCCGGAGAGCCGGGCGCCGTCGGCGATGCTCATGTGGTTGAGCTTGTCGACGACCAGCGTGTCGTAGCTCTTGACCAGGGCGGAGATGGTCCCGAGGTTGGCCGCGTACCCGCCCGGGAAGACGACGCACGCCGGGCGGCCCTTGAACGCGGCGAGGCGCCGCTCCAGCTCCTTGTGCAGCATGTTCGTGCCGCCGATGAAGCGCGAACCGGTGTGCGTGGCGCCGAAGGTACGGGTGGCGTCGCAGACCGCCTCGATCACCTTCGGGTGGTTGGCGACGCCCAGATAGTTGTTGGAGGCGAACATCAGGAACTCGCGCTTGCGGCCCGTGAGTTCGTCGAGGATGAGCGCCCGGCTGCCGCAGCGGGAGTGCAGCGGCATCCCGTACCAGTAGAGGCGCTCGGCCTCGCGGCCGCGCAAGTAGGTGCGGAAGCTGCGGGCCTTGGCGAACAGGTCGCCGTCGCGCTGCTCCACGAAGTCCTTCATGGAGCGGCTGTCCCACGGGGACTCGCCGGACGCGGGAAGCGGGGGGTGGTGCTCGTCGGGCTCGCCGGGTTCGTCGTGCGCCTCACGCGCGCCGGGTACGTCGTGCGTCGGCGCGGTCAGCCGGCCGCGCAGCTCGGCGATGAGGTCGCGCAGGGTCGGCGCCGTGACCGTGCCCGCGAGGTCGTCGGGCAGGGCGAGTTCGCGGGCGCAGTCGGCGACGACCGAGACGAGGACCACCGAGTCGATGCCGAGCTCGCCCTCGAAGTCGGCGTCGAGGGGCAGCTGTTCGCGTGCGTACTGGGTGTGGCGCATGGCGGCCCGGAGGACGGCCTCCCGCACGGGGTCGGCGGTCTCGCCGCCGCCCGCCAGCGCCTCCTGGACGGCGGCGGTGAGTTCGCCGATCGTCGACAGGCCCGCGGGCAGCGCCTCGTCGAGGGCGAAGCGCTCGCGCACCGTGGCGAGGATCGACTCGTAGATGACGGAGTCGATGCCGAGCTCGGCCTCGAAGTGGCTGTCGGGCAGCAGATACGACTCGTCGTACAGCGTCCGTGACGCCACGATGTCCACGATCTGCCGGTGGACGGTGCCTTCCGCGACATCGGTCATCGCACACTCTCCCCTTCGGCGGCCTCTCCGGCCCGCAGGGCCGCTCCGCCGGTCCGCAGCCGTTCGACGAGCGCGGCGATCGAGTCGACGGTCCGGAAGTTCGCCGGGGAGATGTCCTGCAGCGGAACGGTGATGCGGAAGTCGCTCTGCAGGTAGTGCACGAGGTCGAAGATCCCGGCCGAGTCGATGATGTTCAGCTCGGCGATGGGCAGGTCGGAGTCGAGCCCTTCGGTGTCGCCGTCGAGCCAGACGTCGGCGATGTAGTTGATGATCGACTGTTCGGTGGTCATGGCCGCCCTACGCTCGCTCTCCGGTCGACGACGCCGCGGGGGCGCTCCGGGCGGCCAGGACGCGCCGCCCGTCGATGAGTTCGGCCACCGCCGTGACCGTGTCGCCCGGGGTCGCCGCGTCCTCGCCGACATCGACCTTGAACTCGGACTGGATGACGAGGAGCAGCTCGACCAGGAACAGCGAGTCCATGTCGAGATCCTCGAACCTGGTGTCGGGGCCGATCTCCCCGCGATCCACCTCGAAACGGTCGACCAGCAGATCGACCAGCCTGTCGTACGTCTCGCTCATGCGGTTCTCCTTGTCGGGCGTCGGGCGGGCGAGGTCGTCAGGTGCGGTCGAGCAGCGGCCAGGTCAGCACCGTCGACCCCCAGGTGAGCCCGCCGCCGAACGCGGTGAGCAGCACCCGTCCGCCCGCCCGCAGGACGCCGTCGGCGTGGGCCTGGTCGAGGGCGAGCGGGATGGAGGCGGCGGCGGTGTTGCCGACGTCGGCGATGTTGCTGAAGCAGCGCGGCCGCGGGATGCCCACCTCGTCGGCCACGTGGTTGGTGATGCGCAGGTTGGCCTGGTGGCCGACCAGGTGGTCGACGTCATCGGGCGCCCACCCGGCGCGCGCCAGGACCGCCCGCGCCGACGCGGACATGCGCTGCACCGCGTGCCGGAACACGTCCTTGCCGTCCATGGCGAAGTAGCGGTCGGCGGACTTCGGCGCGACGCCGGACAGACGCTGCCGCGAGCCGCCCGCCGCCACCGTGATCAGGTCCTCACGGCCACCGTCGCTGCCCAGGTCGAACGGGCCGAGCGCGCCCGGCTCGGCGGGGTCGCCGGCGCGCAGCACCACCGCCCCCGCGCCGTCGCCGAAGATCACCGAGGTGGCGCGGTCGTCCGGGTCGAGCAGGGTGGAGAACGTCTCCGCGCCGATCACCAGGACGCGTTCGGCGGCGCCGGTGGCGATCAGCCCGGCCGCGGTGGCCAGCGCGTACACGAAGCCCGTGCAGACCGCGGACACGTCGAAGGCGGCGGTGCCGGTCAGGCCGAGCCGGGCCGCGACGGCGGGCGCGGTCGCCGGACACGGCCGGTCGGGTGTGGTGGTGGCGAGCAGCACGGCGTCCACATCGGGCGTGCCCGACGACTTGAGGGCCTTGGCGCCCGCGCCCACGGCGAGGTCGGAGGTGGCGGTGCCGGGCGTGGCGACGTACCGCTGCCGGATCCCGGTGCGGGAGCGGATCCAGGCGTCGGAGGTGTGGAGGCGCGCGGCCAGTTCGTCGTTGCTGACGGCGGTCGGCGGCAGACAGCCGCCGACCCCGGTGAGCACCGCGGCCCGGTGCAGCGGCGGTCGGCTCGGTGGGGGTGCGGTCACACGTGCTCCTCGGTCTCCGGGACGGCAGGACGTTGGTGCGGTGCGGTGGTGGTGCCGCGGTGCGGCTTCGTGGTGGCTCGGTGTCCGCGTACGTACGTGAAGGTCCGCGTACGTACATGAGGGTGTGTGTACGTGATCAGGGCCTCGCGGTGACGCGGTGCCGAGGACATCGAGTCTCGCCGGGTGGGCTGACGGGACACGGTCACGCATGCTGACGGCCCGCTGACCGCTCGCTGATCGGGCCCCGCCGCGCCGTGCCGGGGCGCCCGCGTGGCCGCGCGGTCAGTCATCGGTCAGCGTCCGGCGGCGTGGCCGGTCAGGCGCGGCCCGCAGACTCGACGCCAGGCGACCGAGAGGTGGGGCGCATTCCATGAGCGCGACGCACGACAGGGCGGCCGGTCCGGACGAGGACGCGGCGATGCCCGGCGACACGACCGGGACGGTGGGCGGATCCGCCCCCGAGGCGGACGCCGTCGCCGTCACCGGCCTGGGGCTCGTCACCGCCGCGGGCATCGGCGTGGACGCCACCTGGGACGGGGTGTGCCGGGGGGAGTCCGCCGCCGCCACCGACCCGGGGCTCGCGGGGCTGCCCGTGGACATCTCCTGCACCGTGCCCGGCTTCTCCGCGCGCCAACACGTGGGCCGGCGCAGCTCGTTGACGCACGACCGGTTCAGCCAGCTGTCGATCGCCGCCGCGCGCGAGGCCGTCACGGACAGCGGCCTCGACCCGCGGACCTGGGACGGCGCCCGCGTCGGCGTCGTCGTGGGCTGCGGCCTCGGCGGGGTCGCGACCTGGGAGGCCCAGCACCGCCGCCTCCTCGACGAGGGACCGCAGGCGGTGTCCGCGCTGCTGATCCCCATGCTCGTACCGAACATGGTCGCCGGGCACCTCGCCATGGACCTGGGGGCGACCGGGCCGAACCTCGTCACCGCGACGGCCTGCGCGTCCGGTGCCACCGCGATCGGCACGGCGCTCGCCCTGCTGCGCGACGGAAGCTGCGACGTGGTGATCGCGGGCGGCGGCGAGGCTGGCGTGACCCCGCTGATGGTGACGGGCTTCGCGCAGATGGGCGCGCTGTCCCGGCGGGTCGGCGAACCCGCGGCGGCCTCCCGGCCGTTCGACCGGGACCGGGACGGGTTCGTCATCGGCGAGGGCAGCGGCATGCTCGTCCTGGAACGCGCGGCCGACGCCCGCGCGCGGGGCGCCACCGTCCGGGCCCGCATCGCCGGGTACGGCGCGTCGGCCGACGCCCACCACATGACCGCGCCCGACCCGCAGGGCACCGGCGTGCTCCTCGCGCTGCGCACGGCGCTCGCGCGGGCCGGGGTCATGCCGGACGAGGTCGACCACGTCAACGCGCACGGCACGTCCACGCCGCTCAACGACGCGGCCGAGGCGGCGGTCCTTCGCAAGTTCCTCGGGGCGGGCGCCGCCGTCACCTCCACGAAGGGCGTGCTCGGGCACACCCTCGGCGCGGCCGGCGCGATCGAGGCCGCGCTGACCGTCCTCGCCGTGCAGCACGGCACCGTGCCGCCGACCGCCAACCTCCGCCACCAGGACCCCGACATCGACCTCGACCTCGTCACCGGCGCCCCGCGCCGGCGCGAGCTGGGCGTGGCCGTCAGCAACTCCTTCGGCTTCGGCGGCCAGAACGCCGTCCTGGTGGTGACGGCGGCGTGAGCCGCGCCGCCCGGGCCACCAGCTCCGGGCCCACCGGCCCCCGGCCCACCGGCTCCTGGTCCACCGGACACGAGAGTGAGCGCACCCCATGACCTTCACCGTCCCGCACACCGCCCTGGAACAGCTGGAGTCGCAGGTCCGGCAGGCCCTGCACACCACGGACGACAGCGCCCTCGACGTGCTCGGCTACGGCGAGATCACCCTCGTGCTGCGGCTGCGCACCGAGGCGGGGTCGTTCGCCTGCAAGCGGCTTCCCGCCTTCTCGGACCCGGCCCGCTTCGAGAGCTACCGCAGGTCGCTCGACGAGTATCTGCGCCGCCTGGCGGAGCGGGGGCTCACCGTCGCGCCCACCGAGGTGTGGCACACCCGCGCGCCGTCCGGGCGCGTCACCGCGTACTGCGTGCAGCGCGAGCTGCCGTCCGAGCGGCTGTGTTCCCGGCTGCTGCACACCGAGGACGACGTCTGGGCGAAGAACTTCTTCGCCCGCTTCCTCGACCGCGTCCACGCCACCGTGCACCACGGGCTCGGCCTGGACGCACAGGCGTCCAACTGGATAGACATGGACGGCGAGTTGACCTACCTGGACGTCACCACACCGCTGATGCGCGACACCCGCGGCCGGGAACGCCTCGACGTACGCCTCTTCTTCACGTCGCTGCCGTGGGTCCTGCGCGACGCCGTGCGGCTCTCCATGGCCACCTCGATCTTCGACAAGTTCTACGAGCCCCGCGGCGTGCTCCTCGACTTCCTCGGCAACCTCCACAAGGAACGCCTCGACAGCCTTGTCCCCGCGTTCCTGGAGCAGGCCAACGCCCGCCTCGCGCAGCCCCTCACGGCCGAGGAGGTCGCCGCGTACTACCGCGGCGACGCGCGGATGTGGGAGCTGATCCAGCGGCTGCGCGCCGCCGACCGCCTCTGGCACCGCAAGGTGCGCCGCCGTCCCTACCCCTTCCTGCTGCCGCCGCCCGTGGCCCGCTGAACCGCGCATGGCCCTCCTCGCCCGAGCCGTCGCACCCGGGCTCGACGACAGCGTCGTCCTCGACCCCGCCCGCCCCCTGCGCGTGACCCACGCACGCGGTCCGCTGACCCTCGCCGTGGTGTCCATCGCCTGGATACGGGAGCGGGACGACGCCGACCGCGCGGCGATCCAGAAACGCCACCTCAACGCCGAGGAGTGCGCCCGCGCCGCCGAACTCCCCGTGCCCAAACGGCGCGTGGAGTGGATGGCCGGGCGCCTCGCCGTGAAGCACGGCGTGAGCGCCTATCTGCGGCGGCACGGCGGGATGTGCGTCGGCACCCGTGATGTCAGCGTCGGCGCGGTGGCCCGGGGCATCCGCGCCGGCAAGCCCACCGTGAACGCCCCCGTGGAGGTCGGCCTCACGCACTCGGGCGACCTGGCGGTGGCCGCCTGCGGCCCCCGTACGCTCGGCGTCGACCTCGAACGCACCCGCCAAGTACCGCGAGCACTCGCGGAGTTGCTGACCCCCGCGGCCCCAGGCTGCCCGGTGCTCGACACCATGCCGCTGTCGCTGCGCTGGGCCTGCAAGGAGGCCGTGCTCAAACACTTCGGCTTCGGCCTGCGCGTCGACACCCGGGAGGTCGAACTCACCGCCTGGCACCCCGACGGCCGCTTCTGCTGGCGTCCCGGCCCCGGCCTGCGCCGGCACGCCCCCACGGCCGACGCGGCCCGCCTGGACAGCTGGGCCAGAGAGGTCGACGGCTACTCACTTGCCCTCGTGTGGAGCTGAGGAGAACACGACGATGACCACAGACCGGGCCGCGTCCGCCGGCGGCGACCCCACCACGGCCCCCACTCCCGCCGCGCCCGCCGACTTCGGCGCCGCCCTGCGCACCGCCGCCCGGATCGCCGCCCTGAGCCCCTCCTCCCACAACTGCCAGCCCTGGACCGTGGCGTGGGCCAGAAGCCCGGAGTCCCGCGCGGCGGCCGCGCGGCTGGTGGGCGCGGGGCCCGGCGGCCGGGAGCGCGCCGGGAAGCCCGGCGAGGAGGCCGACGGCGGCGACGGAAGGTACCGCTGGCTCGTCCTCGGCCTCGACCGCGACCGGAGTCTGCGGGCCCTGCCCGCCCACGCCGTGGAGATGCTGCTGAGCTGCGGCCTCTACTGGCAGCTTCTGCTGCGCGCCCTGGACGCCCAGGGCTGGACCGTCGACGCCCTGCACTGCGCGGAGGGCCCGGCGGAGGGGGAGCCGGTGGGCGGCGCCGAGCTGCCCGGCAGCGCCTGGCCCCGGTCCTGGGCCGCCCTGTCCGTCGTCCGGCTGCGCGGCACCCCCGTGGGCGCCGAACACGCCGAGGAGCTGCGCGCCCTGCACGCCACGGCGCGGGCGCGCCTCACCAACCGCGCCCCCTACCTTCCCCGGCCCGTCCAACCCGCCCTTCTGGACGGCCTGTTGGCCCCGTCGGGTGCCGCCGCGGCGCGCGGCGCGGACGTGACCGTACGGCATCTGACCTCGGGCACCGACCGCGCGGCGTTCGCGGACTTCGTCGCCCGGCACGGCGGCCGGGACTTCCGGCACCGCGCGGCCTGGCGCGAGACCCACGCGTATCTGCGGCCCACCGAGGCCGAGGCCGCCGCGCGCGGTGACGGGTTCGCCCTCGACCGGCTCTTCGGGCCGCTGTCCCGGCCGCGGCGGCGGTTCATGCGCGCCGCCCTCGCGCCCGCGACGATGCGGATCCTGAGCCACGTCGGCTACCACCGCCTCCTCGCCCACCAACTCGCCCACCTCGTACGGCCCACTCCCGTCGTGGTCGCCATGAGCTTCGCGCGGACGGCACCGACGCTCGCGGACGCCGTCAAGGGCGGTGCGCGACTGGCCGATTACTGGCTGTGCGCCACGGACGCGGGGCTCGCCCTGCACCCCGTGAGTGTCGTACTCCAGCACGACGATCTGCGCACCGCCCTCCAGTCGAGGCTCGGCATTCCGGGGCGTTCCTTCTTCATGAGCCGTCTCGGGTGGCCCGCCGCCGAGTTCCCGGCCTCACCGCGACGCCCTGCGGAGGCATCCCTGCGGACGATCTGAGATTCACTCCGCGCCGTTTCGAGCCATTTTCAGGGTTCTTCCTATAAAGCTCGCCCAGAGACCAGTTGCGCCCACATACTGTTGCAGTGCGGACGGAATATGCCGCACCCGCGGGCCTGCCCCGATACGCAGGTAGAGGAGGAAGCGGGGCAGGGAAAGCGTGGATTCGAACAGCAGATGGATGCGTTGACGGATGCGATTACGGGCAGCGGCGACGAGGGGTACCCGAAGGCACATGGTCGTGTCATTCACAGGGGGGCGGCGAGATGGGGAACTGCTGCAAGGAGCACGTTCGGGGTGTCACCGTAGGGCTGGGGAGGCCGGTCCGGCCGGGCGTGATGCCGTGACGGGAGGCGCAGTCCGTTGCGACCGGCGCGGCGGCCCGCTGCCGCACGAGATGCGGTGAGGCGGCGACTCATGAAGATCCGCGTCCTGGTGTGCTGCGACGAGTCGATCATGTCCGCGGCGATGCGCGCGCTGCTCGATCAGCAGCCGGACATCGACGTCACGGGCTACACCACCGGCCGTGAATCCGCCGCGGCCGTCGCCGAGATGGCGCCCCACGTCATGATCGTGGTGGCCCCGGCCCTCGGCCTGGACGACAAGCGCGAACTCGCGGAGCTCGCCGCCCTGACGAAGATCATCCTCATCGCCAAGGCCGAGTCCGCGCACCGCTCCGTCGAAGCCCTGTGCATAGGCGTCAGAGCGGTCCTCGCCCCGGACTCTTCGGCGGACGACCTGATCCATGTGCTGCGCACGGTCAGCGCGGGCGCCACGATGGTGATGCCGGCCGCCGCCCGGCGCACCCTGGAGCACCTGCCGCAGCAGGGCGGCTCGCGCCGCACCGCGCGCATGGCGGCCGAACTCACCCCGCGCGAGTCCGAGGTGATCGTGCTGCTCGCCCAGGGCAAGTCCAATGCGGAAGTCGCCGAGAAACTCTCGGTGTCCCTCGCGACCGTCAGGTCCCATGTTCACCATGTGCTGCGAAAGATGGGCGTGAGCACCCGCGCCCAGGCGGTCGCCATCGCTTATGAAACCGGTTTGATGGCGGCAATTGGGCGGACCGCTGAATTCCGCGGGCAAGAAGGGTGAAGAAAACCGGGCCCGAGCGGGAAAGTTGAACGATATTCATCGGACGGCCCGGTTTTCTTGGCACGGCCGCCTTGTCTTTCCGGTTCGCAAAATCACCGGGCCCGGTATCCGGAGCCGACCCGATCGCCGGTCAACTCGGCCACCACAGTGGCCATCTTGTCGAAATCGGCGACGAGCCGGAGAAAGGGTTCCGACCGCATATCGCGCTCGAAGTCCGCGCGGCCGGTCACTTCGATGATCTCGAAGTACTCGCCGGGCGCGGCGGCCTCGGCGTCCGTGACGCGCTGCACGGCGAACGACACGACGGCGGGCAGCCGCGGGCAGGTCGCGTAGTCGACCTCCCGGACCCAGGACTCGAAGCGCTCCGGGTCCACGCCCTCGTGAAGGCGGATGCGGTGTACGAGGACGGCCGTGGCGGGGGACGCTCCGGTGCCGCTCGGCGGGGTGGCGAAGGACATGGCGTATGACATCCCGTCAACTGAGAGGTGGGTGCTGGGGCCTGGCCGGTCGGCGGCCGCCGTTGTCGGTCAGCTGCTGCCGTTCGCGCCCCGGCGGCCCGTGCGGCGGGTGCCGCTCAGGCCGAGGGCGCGGGCGATGTTGTTCTTCTGGATCTCGTTCGTTCCGGAGAAGATGCGCGACGGAAGCGCGTCCCGCAGCAGTGCCTCGGCGTCACCGCCCGTCAGGATGCCGAGGGCGCCCCGCAGTTGGACCGCGTCGAGCCCGATCCGTACGGCGGCCTCGCTCACGGCGAGCTTCGCGAGGGCGGGCGCGACCTCGTCCTCACTGCCCCGCGCGAGACCCCGCGCCGCCTTGTACAGCAGCAGCCGCGCCGACTCCAGCGTCAGCGTCATGTCGACGACCCGGTGGCTCACCGCCTGGAAGCCGCCGATCGGCATGCCGAACTGCTCGCGCTCCTTGACGTACGCGACCGTGGAGTCCAGGACGCGCCGCATCGCGCCGAGGTAGGCCGCGAACAGGCAGGTGCGCTCCCACTTCATCGACCCCGCGAACACACTGGCCCCCGCGCCCTCGGCGCCGAGGACGTGGCTCGCGGGCACCACGCATCCGTCGAGGCGCACATCGGCCGTCGGCGAGCCGCGCAGCCCCACCTTGTCGTACGGAGGCCCGACCGTGAGCCCCGGCGTGCCGGCCTCGACGACGAACGCCGTCAGGCCGAAGAAGCCGCCGCCGGGCGCGGTCGCCGCCTGCACCACGAAGACGTCCGCCACGGGCGCGTTCGTCGTGAACGCCTTGGTCCCGTCGAGGACGTAGTGGTCGCCCTCGCGCACGGCCCGGGTCCGCAGGGCGAGGGTGTCCGATCCGGCCTCCGGCTCCGTGATGCCGTGCGCCGCGATCCGCTCGCCCGAACAGAGCGCGGGCAGCCAGCGGTGCTTCTGCTCCTCCGTGCCGAACTCCACGACCGGCATCACCGCGGCGAACAGGTGGGCGGCCACGGAGAACGCGAACCCGGTGTCCGGGCTGCCGTGGCCCAGCGCCTCCAGGACGGCGGCGGCCGTGACCGCGTCAAGGCCGCTGCCGCCGTAGACCTCCGGCACCACGCTGCCGACCAGGCCCTGCCGGCCGGCGAGCCGCCACCGCCGCCGGAACTCCTCGCGGTCCAACGACGGGGGTACGTGGCCCAGTTCACGCTGGGCGAAGCGTTCGACCGAGCGGCACATCTCGGCGGTGTCGGCATCCGTGCCCGTGTCGGCGGCGGTGTGGTCATCGGTGCCGAAGGTGAAGGTCATCGCGGTCGGGGCCCTTCGTGGCGGTCTGGTCGTCGGTCGGGTCGGACGGGGCGGACGGCTCGGGCTGCCGGGTCCGATCGGTCCGGCTGGCCCGGTCGGTCCTGGCGGTGCTCCTCCACGAGGACGTGGTAGTTGATGCCGCCCGTGCCGAAGGAGCTGACGGCCGCCCGTCGCGGCCTGCCGGGCGGCCGGGTCCACGGTTCGGGGCGGGTGGAGATCTCGGCCGGGATGGCGCCGAGGTCCAGCGCCGGATTCAGTTGTGTCAGGAGGGTGTTGGGCGGCAGCGCGCCGGCCCGCAGGGCGAGCAGCGTGCGCAGCAGCCCGGCGCTGCCCGCCGCCGCGAAGGTGTGCCCGAAGAACGACTTCGCCGAGCCGATGCGCAGCGGTTCGGCGCGCGGGCCGCCCGCGTACAGGCGGGCCGCGGCGGCGATCTCGACGCGGTCGCCGACCTTGGTGCCGGTGCCGTGCGCCTCCAGGTAGTCGACCGTGCACGGCTCGAAGTCGACCTGGGCGAAGGCGCGTTGCATGGCGCGGACCTGGCCCGCGACATCGGGGGCGATGAGCGACTTGGCGTCGTTGGAGGCGCCGACGCCGCGGATCAGGCCGTGGATCGTGTCGCCGTCGCGCAGCGCGTCGTCGTACCGCTTCAGCAGGAAGAGCCCGCAGCCGTCGCCGGGTGTGAACCCGTCGGCGCCCGCGTCGAACGGGGCGTTCCTGCTGTGCGAGAGGAGACCGAGTGCCGAGCACAGCACCATGTCCCGTACGTTGCAGGCCAGTTCGACGCCGCCCGCCACCGCGTAGTCCGCCGTGCCCGAGCGCAGCGCGCCGACGGCGATGTCCAGTGCGGCGAGCGAGGACGCGCAGGCCGCCTCCACGGCGAGGGGCACCGCGCGCAGACCGTACTCGTTGGCGAGCAGCGCGGCGACGCCGCTGGCGAGACAGCCGTCGAGGAGCGCGGGCGGCAGGCCGTCGTCGCCCCGGGCGGTCCGCTCGCGGAGCCGTTCCAGGAGCCGCTTCTTCTGCAGGGCGGAGAGCCCGTCCAGTGCGGCGAGTCCCGTGAGCGTGTCGTCCAGGCCGCCGAGGACGAGGTCCGTGTGGGCGTGCCGCTCCCGCGCGGGCCCCAGCGTGCCGCCGATGGCGACCACGCCGCGCCCGCCCCGCTCCGGCCGCTGCGCCGGTCCGTGTCCCGCGAAGGGGTGGTACGCCGCGAACAGTTCCGCGGCGACGGTGAGCGCGAGCCGCTGCGCGCCGTCGAGCGCGGCGTAGCGCTGCGGGAGCACCGCGAGGTCCTCGGGCGGCTCCTCGGGCAGGGGTACGTGGCCGCCCTGGTCGGTGTACGTGTGGGTGAGGCTGAGGGAGCCGGGGGAGTGGTACAGCTCCCGGTCGAGGACCGCGTCCGGCACCGGTCCGATGCGGGTACGGCCCGAGCGCACGACATGCCAGAACCCGCGGGCGTCCGGGGCCCCGGCGAAGCGCCCGCCGAGCCCGACGACGGCGACCGGCGCGGCGCGCGCGGCGGCTGCCCACGTACTCCGGGGGCGGCCCCGGGGCC
>NZ_AOPZ01000022.1 GCF_000414115.1 Streptomyces aurantiacus JA 4570 | reverse complement strand
TGCTGACGGTCGCCGCCGCCGTCGGCGCCCCGGCCGCGCGGTACGACCGGCGGGCCGGCGGTCCCGCGCTCCTGGACGCCCTGGGCTGGGCGCTGGTGGCGGCGCTGGTGTCGGCGGGCGCCTTCGTGGTCTGGGTGGTCTGCCGCCGGGGCCGCAGCGAGAACCGTCTCGACCGGAGTCTGGACCGCACCCTGGTGCGCTGGCTGCCGCTCGCCGCGCTCGCGCTGCTCCTCCTGGCGGTCCTGTACGCCGGGTGGTCGCGGCCCGGCTGGACGTCGGCGGGCCGGCTGCCGGGCAACACGACCTTCGGCGGCATCGCCCTCGTCCAGGGCGTCCTGGTGCTCGCCCTCGCCGTGGTCGCCGCCCGCATCTTCCGCGGCGCGCCCGACGCCCGCACCGCCATCCGCGGCTTCGCGGGCCCGGCCGTGGCCATGCTGGCCTGCGCCCTGGGCGGGGTGATGTCGGGCGGTGGCTCGCAGCGCGTCGCCGACTGGCTCGACGGGCCGGGATCGCCCGGCGCGGGCGGCTCGATCGACGGCCCGCCCGCACTCCTGACCTGGCAGGCATCCGTCATCCCACCGCTCCTGGTGGTCGTCGCCGTCCTCTGTGGCTCGCTCGCGGTGCGCACCGCGCGACACATACGCCGCGAACTGGCCCAGGTGCCGCTCGACTACCCGGAGGAGCGTCAGGACACCGCCCGCACCCGCCGCATCGCCGGCACCCGCGCACGCGCCGCCCTCACCGACCGGGCACCCCGGATCGTCGGCGTCACCTCGGCCGCGACGCTGCTGCTCGGCGCGGCCGCCCTCGCCGGGGCCTGGGCCACCGGCAAGGTTCCGGGCGAGGCGGCCCGGAACGCGCCCGCCTTCGTCGAGGGCGCCGCCGAGACCGCGCAGGCACTGGGCTCCTGGCTGATCGGCCTCGGCTTCATACTCTTCGTCACCTGGGGCCGGCGCGCCTACCGCGACCCCTCGGCCCGCCGCACCATCGGCATCCTCTGGGACGTCGGCACGTTCTGGCCGCGCGCCGCCCACCCGTTCGCGCCGCCCTGCTACGCCGAGCGCGCGGTGCCCGACCTGACCTGGCGCATGCACACCTGGACCCGCGCCACCGGCGGCCGCCTCGTCCTCTCCGGCCACTCGCAGGGCAGCGTGCTCGCCGCGGCCGCGGCCTGGCAGCTGCTCCCCTCCGTACGCAAACGCGTCGCGCTGCTCACCTACGGCTCGCCCCTGGAGCGCCTCTACGGCCGCTGGTTCCCGGCGCACTTCGGCCCCGCCGCCCTCAGCTCCCTGCACGACGAGGTCGACTGCTGGCGCAATCTGCACCGGCCCACCGACCCCATCGGCGGCCCCGTCCGGCTGCACGGCGACCCCGGCCCGCAGGTGGACCGCGCCCCCCTGAAGGACCCGCTCGCCTACGGCCGCACCGAGGCGCACCCGCTGCCCGCGCCGATCCTCGGGCACGGCGACTACCAGGCCGACCCGGCGTTCGCGGAAGAGCGCGCGCGGCTGCTCGCCCGGCTCCGGCCCGCGGTGCCCGCGCCCCGTCCCCAGCAGGCCGGGGCTGAAGCGGTGGCGCCGGAGGCTACGCCAGGTCCGGAAGGTCCGGCAGATCCTCCGGATACAGCAGGGTGAGGTCGTCCGTGCTCGGCGCGACGAGCTGGGCGACCCGGCCCGCGTGCCGCTCCACCATCGCCTCGAACGTCTGGCGCGCCGTACGGCCGTTGCCGAACGCCGGGCCCTTCGGGATCGCCGTGAAGTACTTGAGCAGCGCCTCGCCCGTGCCCGACCCGAGTGTGTACTCGTGCTCCTCGGCCTGCTGCTCGACGATGCGCAGCAGTTCCTCCGGGGCGTAGTCGCCGAAGGTGATGGTGCGTGAGAAACGGGACGCCACACCGGGGTTGACCGACAGGAAGCGGTTCATCTCCGCCGTGTAACCGGCGACGATCACCACCACCGCCTCCCGGTGGTCCTCCATCAGCTTCACGAGCGTGTCGATGGCCTCACGGCCGAAGTCGCGCCCGGAGTCCTCGGGGGAGAGCGCGTACGCCTCGTCGATGAACAGCACGCCGCCCCGGGCCCGGTCGAAGGCTTCCTGCGTGCGGATCGCCGTGGAGCCGATGTGCTCGCCCACCAGGTCCACGCGGGACACCTCGACGAGATGGCCGCGTTCCAGGACGCCGAGCGAGGCGAGGATCTCGCCGTAGAGCCGGGCCACGGTCGTCTTGCCGGTGCCGGGGGAGCCCGTGAACACCAGATGGCGGCGCACGGAGGCCGCCTTGAGGCCCGCCTCCTGCCGGCGCCGGCCCACCTCGATCATGTCGGTGAGCGCCCGCACCTCGCGCTTGACGCTCTCCAGGCCCACCAGCGCGTCGAGTTCGCCGAGCACGGCCTTCGACGGGCGGGACTGCTGCGCGGGCTCCGCCGCGGCCTGCTCCTCCGTGGTGCGCTGGCCGGGCACCGAACCGAGCAGTCCGGCGGTCTGGGTGGCCGTCTGCACGGCCGGCTCCGGCGCGGCGGGCCGGGCGCCGGCGCTCTCGTCGCTAGTGCAGTCCTCGACGAGCGGCCCGTCCTCGGCGAACTCGTAGCCGCCGCGCGCGCACCGCTCCGTGCGGCAGCGGCGCAGCGTCGTACGGCAGCCGTCGATCACGTGGAAGCCGTAGCCGCCGCTGCCGACGACCTTGCAGCGGTCCAGGCTGCCGCGCCCGCCCGCGGAGACGTAGAAGCCGGCTTCGGCGGGCGAGGTGACCGTGCACCGCTCGACGGTGGGGTCGGCGCCCTTGGTGATGATCACGCCGGTCTGGCTGCCGTCGATCGTGCAGCCCGCGAGGACACCGCCGCTGCCGTGGTCGCGGAACCACGCGCCGGTCGCCGCGTCGCGGATGCGGACGTCGTCCAGCTGCGCCGTGGCGCCGTCGCTCACCGACACCGCGGTGTTGCGGACCTGCGTGAGATCGCTGTCGACGACGTCGACGCGGGAACCGCGGTCGAGCACGAACAGCGCGTCCGGCACGTCGTGCACCCGGCAGGACTCCAGGACGGCGGTCGCGCCGTCGCTGACCCACACCGCCGGATAGTCCCCCGTGCTGTCGTGGATCTCGCACTGGTTGGCGTCGACGCGGGTGCCCGGGTCCCACACCGACAGGCCGTTGCGGCCGAACTCGCGCACGGTGGTGCGCGTCAGCGTCAGGACCGAGCGGGAGCGCAGGTCGACCGCGTTCTCGGGGATGTCGTGGATGCGGCAGTCGGCGAGCGTGAGGACGGCGTCCGTGTCGAGGGTGACGCCGTCGGACGTCGTGCGGTGCACCCCGCAGTCCGTGAGATGCGCCGTGGCCCGCGCGGCGACGTGCACGCCCGAGCCCTTGATCTCGTACACCTCGCAGCCGACGGCCTCCAGGCCGCTGCCCTCCCCGGTCACCGAGAGACCGGCACCGGACGTGTGGTGCACCCGGCAGCGCTCGAGGCGCGGGTGCCCGCCCGCGCGCACGGCGACCCCGGACTGGCCGGCGGCGACGACCTCGCACTCCTCGAACACCCCGCCACCGCCGTCCAGTACGCCGATGCCGACGCCGCCCGGATTGTCGACCGTGCAGCGGCGCAGCGTCGGACGGGCGCCGCCGCGCACCTCGATCCCGGCGGCGGAGCGCGTCATCACCCGCACGTCCGTGAGCTCCGGCGCGCCGTCCTCGATGAGCAGCGCGGGCGCGGCGGAATCCTGCCCCTCCACGTGCAGATCCTGTACGAGGGCGGACGCGCGCACCGTCAGGGGCACGCCGTCCACGGGAGCGATGCGCACGGAGCCGGGGGAGCCCTCGGGGCCGCGCAGCGTCACCGCCCGCTGGACGACGAGGTTCTCGCGGTAGGTGCCCGGGGCCACCGTCAGGACGTCCCCGTCGCTCGCGGCCTCCAGGGCGGCCGCCAGCGATGCGTACTCGCCCGTGCGGCGCCGCCACCGCGACGTACCGGTGTGCGTCACCTGGACCGTGCCCTGTGCCATGGAGTTGCTCTGCCCCCACCTCGAAATACGCGCGACCTCGCGCCCGCGCGCAAGGAGGCCGAAGAGTTCGCCCGGTCCACCGTAGCGCGCGCGGAGAGGGGGAGTTGACCCGATGGCCGGGCCCGTGGCCGGGGTCCCACCTGCTCAAGCACCCGTGCCGGTGCTCACCGCCTCTCAGGCCCCCGTGCCGGCCCGGCCCCAGTCCGGCCCCGCGCTGTCCCATGCCTGGTCCCAGCGGGCGTAGCGCCGTTGGACGATGCGCCATACGGCCAGGCGCCTGGCGCCCTCGATCAGCCCGGCGCAGGCCAGGGCGGCGCCCAGGCCCGCCAGGGCGGCGTGCGTGGTCGCCGTGGCGGTGTCCAGGGGGCGGCCCACGATGCGGCCGTCGTCGTCGGTCCAGACCCGGAACCGGTCGCCGGGGTGCGGGGACTTGAGGTCGGCGGCGACGGTGCCCGCCTGGCCGGAGCCGTCCGGGGCGGTCCAGCTCGCGAGGACGCGGCGGTGCGCGTCGCGCGAGGAGGAGGTCTCGGGATCGGGGTCGAGCGGGGGCTGGTCGATTCTCTCCAGGACGGTGGCGGTCACGCTGTGCCGGGCCTCGCGCTGGGAGGCCACCGCGCGCAGCAGCGCGTCCTGGGTCAGCGCGCCGGTGACCGCGCCGGTGACGGGTGCCGCGACGACGATCAGCACGAGTGCGACGAGTGCGATCCATGCCTCGGCGAGGTCGGTCCCGCGGCGCAGCGGATTGTGGCGCCAGCGCCAGAGTCCGGCGATCGCTCGCACAGTCCTGCACCCCCTTCCGCGTCCGTGATAGCCGCGAACGGCCCGGCTCACGCGCGGGTCGCGGGAAGAGAGAGCGACATCACCCCGCGCGTGCCCGCCTCCCGGGGGACGCCCGGCTCCTTCCCGCTCCCGCTGGTCCCTCCCGGGAACCGTCACGGTGAGCCCGCCGAACTTCAACGTCCTTCCATCGACGTCGAGTTCCCCGGCCGCGTGCCGTTCATTCGAGGATCTTCAGTGGATCACCGATACGAAGGGGCCCGGTCGATTCCGGGATCAGGTTCAGCCCGAAGAGGAGCTGGTCCCCGCTGCGGCGATGACGGGCGAGGGTGCGCAGCGGTTCCTTGCCGCGCTCGGCGGTGCGCTGGTCGGTGGTGGTCACGACGCACCGGGCGCACTTCCTGGCCACGCGGAACACCACGTCGCCGATGGCGACGCGCGACCAGTCGTCCTCCGCCCACGGCGGGACGCCCTCCACGACCACGTTCGGCCGGAAGCGGTTCATGGGCAGCGGGCCCTCGTCCGCGTGGTCGCCCTGCGCGATGAGGGAGTTGAGGGCGTCCAGCGAGGAGAGCGTGGTGAGCAGCAGCGGGAAGGCGTCGGCGAACGAGACGGTCTCGCCGGGGCGGCCGAGGCCGACGGGCACCGGGCGGCGCGTCGCCGGGTGGTCCAGGTGCGCCAGGCGGACGTCCAGGTCGAGGAACGCGCTGAACCAGGCGTCCGCGGCGGGATCGGCGGGCACCGCCTCGGACTTGTCCCGCAGGAACTCCACGGGCACGGTCTCGCCGGGCTCCGGCACGGCGACGGCGAGCGGCTCCATCCCGGGCGCGGACACACCTATGCCGCCGTCGGGCCACGGCTCGACGGCGGCCAACGCGAGACGGGGGTGGGGCCGTTGCGTCACGGCCCGGCCCGCGCTGTCGATCAACACCCATCTGCGGTCACCCGCGAGCCCCCAGGGCTCGACGACTGCCTCACGCGGTGCGTGCCCCCCGGCCGCCTTCAGCGGATGGATGTGGATCGACTGGAGCGCGGGTTTCGGCATGCGGCCATCCTGCCAGCAGACACTGACAGCGACGGCCGCCGCCGATCAGTAGCCCCGGTACTGGCGGTTGTACGGATCCTCGTGCGGCGCCGGGGCCGGACGGGGCGCGGCGGGGCGCATGGCCTCGTACCCCGTGCCGCCCATGGGGCGCTGCTGCTGCGGGCCGGGATAGCCGCGCGGGCCCCCGGCCTGTTGCGGGATGTACGGCGCCGGGGCCTGTTGCAGCGGGGCGGGCTGCGGGGCCGGGGCGTAGCCGTACGCCGGGTTGGGGTGGGCCGCCGCGGGCATCGCGGGGGCCATGGCCGCCGCCGGATATCCCGAGGGGCCCGACGGGCCGGAGGGCAGGGCGGGCAGCGCGGCCGGGAGGGCGGGCAGGTGGCTGCCCGTGTCGTACGCGGAAGGGACCCGGATCGGGGCGATCTGCGGGGTGCCCCGCTCGGCGACCAGTGAGTCGTAGATCGGGGTGTCCGGGAAGGACGGCGCGGAGTAGTAACCGCCGCCATAGGTGGAGCGGGGGGAGGTCATGCTCCATAAGTTAAGCCCTTGATGTGCTGGTTGGGGAGACCGATAAGAGGGTTGTTTTACGTGTCGCCAGTGGTCGTGGATCCCCAATGCGAGCGAACGTGGGAAAATCGGTCGCGCGGCGACGTACGGATCGTGTAAATAGCGCGTTCCTCAGGGGTTACCCGGGGTCGACCGGCGGCTGTCCGGGTCGATCGAAGGGCCGCCGAAGGGGCGTCGAAGGGCCGCCGAAGGGCTGTCGAGGGGGCGTTGCGGGGACCGTCCGTGCACCTCTTCGAATGCCAGGTAATAGGTTGGGCGGGAACGCAACGGCGGCCCGGCCGGACTCGGCAACTTGTGATGGGGGCAGACATGTCAATGGCCAAAGGTTCGAATGTTCCCGTGCCGGCACCCGTGGTGCGGGTCGAATTGGGGTGGGGTTCAGGGCCGGGAGTGCCGGACGCCGACGCCTCCGCGCTGTTGCTCGACGGCTCCGGGAAGGTGCGTTCGGACGCGGACTTCGTCTTCTACAACCAGGCGACGCACGCCTCGGGGGCGGTGCGCCACGAGGGCAAGCAGTCCGCGGGCGGCGGTGTGACCGACGCGCTCGTCGTCGACCTCGCGCGCGTGGAGCCCGCCGTCGAGACGATCGTGCTCGCCGCGTCCGCGGACGGCGGCACCTTCGGGAAGGTCCCCGGACTGCACATCCGGGTCGTCGACGCCGCCGGCGGCGCGGAGATCGCGCGGTACGACAGCGCGGACGCCAGTGTCGAGACCGCCTTCGTGCTCGGCGAGCTCTACCGCCGCCAGGGCGCGTGGAAGTTCCGCGCCGTCGGCCAGGGTTACAGCAGCGGCCTCGAGGGCCTCGCGACGGACTACGGCATCTCGGTCGACGAGCCCGCACAGGCGGCGCCCGCCCCGGCCGCCACCCCGGCTCCGGCGCCCGCGCCGCCCGCCCCCGCCCCCTGCTCCCGCCCGCCGCACCGGGCGCCCCCGC
>NZ_AOPZ01000021.1 GCF_000414115.1 Streptomyces aurantiacus JA 4570 | reverse complement strand
CGGGCCGCCGCTGCCGCCGCGCAGGCCGGTCTCCCGCTGTCCCTGCACGCCGTGCGCCGGATGGCGGCCGCCACCCGGCCGCTGCCCACCCCCTGGCCCGCCGAGGCGCGCGAGCAACTGGTCACGCTGCTCGGTGCCGGGCGGCCCACCGTGCAGGTCTGGGAGGCCCTGGAGGCCGAGGGCCTGATCACGCGGCTGCTGCCCGACTGGGAGCGGGTGCGGTGCAGGCCCCAGCGCAACGCCGTGCACACCTGGACCGTCGACCGGCACCTCGTCGAGACCGCCGTGCGGGCCGCCGAGCTGACCCGGCGCGTCGGCCGGCCGGACCTGCTGCTCGTCGCCGCCCTGCTGCACGACATCGGCAAGGGGTGGCCCGGCGACCACTCCGTCGCCGGCGAGATCATCGCCCGGGACGTGGCGGCGCGGATCGGATTCGACCGCGCCGACGTCGCGGTCCTCGCCTGTCTCGTACGCCACCATCTGCTGCTGATTGAGACCGCGACCCGGCGTGACCTCGACGACCCCGTCACTGTGAAGTCCGTCGCCGAGGCCGTCGGCTCGACCGGCACGCTGGAGCTGCTGCACGCCCTCACGGAGGCGGACGCGCTGGCCACCGGGCCCGCGGCGTGGTCGTCGTGGCGCGGGTCACTGGTCGCCGACCTGGTGAAGCGGGTCGCGGCCGAGCTGGCCGGGGACGCGGGCTCCGGCGCGGGCGCCTTGGCGGAGCGGGACGCGCCCGCTTCGGCGGAGCAGGAGCGGCTCGCGGTGGAGGCGGTGCGGACGGGGGCGCCGGTACTGGGGTTGCGGGCGGAGGCGGGCGGGAGCGCCTCGGGGGAGGGCGGCGGTTCGGGGTCCGGCGCGGATGCGCACGCGGACGCGGGCTCGGGTGCGGGTGCGGCTGGTGCGGGCGAGCAGCCCGAGCCGCTCGGCGTGGAGCTGCTCGTCGCCCTGCCCGAGCAGGGCGGGGTGCTGCCCGCCGTCGCCGGGGTGCTCGCGCTGCACCGGCTGGCCGTGCGGACCGCGGAGCTGCGGGCGCTGGAGCTGCCCGAGGGGATGTCGGGCTCCGTGCTGATGCTGCAGTGGCGGGTCGCCGCCGAGTACGGGTCGCTGCCGCAGGCCGCGCGGTTGCGGGCCGATCTGGTGCGGGCGCTCGACGGGTCCCTGGACATCGCCGCGCGGCTCGCCGAACGGGACGCCGCCTACCCGCGGCGGCGGGGCACGGTGGCGCCGCCGCCCCGGGTGACCGTGGCCTCCGAGGGGTCACGGCGGGCCACGGTGATCGAGGTGCGGGCCCAGGACGCTCCGGGACTGCTGCATCGCATCGGGCGGGCGTTGGAGGCGGCGGGGGTGCGGGTGCGCAGCGCGCACGTCTCCACTCTGGGGTCGAACGCCGTGGACGCGTTCTATGTGACGGGGGAGGACGGGGCCCCGCTGACCGGGGAGCGGGCGGCCGGGGTGGCCCGGGGGGTGGAGGCGGCGCTGCGGGGGTGACAGTGCCGTGGCGTACGGGTGCGGAGGCCGGCCGAGGCCGGGTGGGGACGGAGGCACCCATGCCGGCGAGAGGCAGATACCCTGGAGGGCGACCCGACCGCCCGCCCCCGATCCCGAGGATTCGCGACCGCCGTGTTCGACACTCTTTCCGATCGCCTCGCAGCGACATTCAAGAACCTCCGCGGCAAGGGGCGCCTTTCCGAGGCGGACATCGACGCCACGGCGCGCGAGATCCGTATCGCCCTCCTTGAAGCGGACGTCGCCCTCCCCGTGGTGCGCGCGTTCATCAAGCAGGTCAAGGAGCGGGCGACCGGTGCCGAGGTCTCCGCGGCCCTCAACCCCGCCCAGCAGGTCATCAAGATCGTCAATGAGGAGCTCATCGGCATCCTCGGCGGCGAGACGCGACGCCTGCGCTTCGCCAAGCAGCCGCCGACGGTCATCATGCTGGCCGGTCTGCAGGGTGCCGGTAAGACCACCCTCGCCGGCAAGCTCGGCCACTGGCTGAAGGCCCAGGGCCACTCGCCGCTGCTCGTTGCCTGTGACCTTCAGCGGCCCAACGCCGTGAACCAGCTCTCGGTCGTCGCCGAGCGCGCGGGCGTCGGGATCTACGCCCCGCAGCCGGGCAACGGCGTCGGCGACCCGGTGCAGGTCGCCCAGGACTCGATCGAGTTCGCCCGCACCAAGCAGTACGACGTCGTCATCGTCGACACCGCCGGCCGCCTCGGCATCGACCAGGAGCTGATGCAGCAGGCCGCGGACATCCGCGACGCCGTCAGCCCGGACGAGGTCCTCTTCGTCGTCGACGCGATGATCGGTCAGGACGCCGTGAACACGGCGGAGGCGTTCCGCGACGGCGTGGGCTTCGACGGTGTCGTCCTGTCGAAGCTCGACGGCGACGCCCGCGGTGGCGCCGCGCTGTCGATCGCGCACGTCACCGGCCGCCAGATCATGTTCGCCTCCAACGGCGAGAAGCTGGACGACTTCGACGCGTTCCACCCGGACCGGATGGCGTCCCGCATCCTCGGCATGGGCGACATGCTCACGCTGATCGAGAAGGCCGAGCAGACCTTCTCGCAGCAGGAGGCCGAGAAGATGGCCTCCAAGCTGGCGGGCAGCAAGGGCGGCAAGGACTTCACGCTCGACGACTTCCTGGCCCAGATGGAGCAGGTCAGGAAGATGGGCAGCATCAGCAAGCTGCTCGGGATGCTGCCCGGCATGGGCCAGATCAAGGACCAGATCAACAACCTGGACGAGCGGGACGTCGACCGGACCGCCGCGATCATCAAGTCGATGACTCCCGCGGAGCGGCAGGAGCCGACGCTCATCAACGGCTCTCGGCGAGCGCGTATCGCCAAGGGTTCCGGTGTCGAGGTCAGCGCCGTGAAGAACCTGGTCGAGCGGTTCTTCGAGGCGCGGAAGATGATGTCCCGCATGGCCCAGGGCGGCGGCATGCCGGGTATGCCCGGGATGCCGGGCATGGGCGGCGGCCCGGGCCGGACGAAGAAGAAGCAGAAGCAGGCCAAGGGCAAGCAGCGCTCCGGCAACCCGATGAAGCGCAAGCAGCAGGAAGAGGAGGCCGCCGCGCGGCGCGCCGCGGTCGAGGGCGCCGCGGCGGGGGGCGCGTTCGGGCTCCCGCCCGGCCAGGACGGCAAGGACTTCGAGCTGCCGGACGAGTTCAAGAAGTTCATGGGCTGAGTGCGGCAGGCCGCGGGTTCACGGGCTGAGCGCACCGCCCGTCTCGTACGTCGCCTGGGGCGCCCCACCGATCGGTGGGGCGCCCCAGGCGTGTGTACGGGGCCTTCGGGCTTTCGCGGTGTCCTTCACGACGGGTGCCTGCACAGCGGGTGCCAGTGGGCTTTTTGTGTCGTAGCGTCCGCATATGAGCAACCCCGTGCCACCGCGTCAGAAGCCCGAGCAGCCGTGGCGCTCCGAGGGTGCTCCGGAGCCCGCGCCCACGCCGCCGCCGAAGCGGAAGCTGCCGGGTGGCTGGGGCGGGCTGATCCTCACGGCGCTGGTCGTCTACCTCATCGCCAACCTCGTCCTCTCCTTCTTCAACGACGGCGACGAGCCGACCATCTCGTACACCGAATTCAGCAAGCAGGTCGACGCCGGAAACGTCTCGAAGATCTACTCCAAGGGCGACGCGATTCAGGGTCAGCTCAAGAAGGAGCAGAAGGATCCGGACGAGGGTGACAAATACACCAAATTCAAGACGCAGCGGCCCGCGTTCGCCGATGACAAGCTCTGGGGCGACCTGACGAAGAACGGCGTCACGGTCACCGCCGAGCCGGTGGTGCAGCAGCGCAGTTTCCTCTCCAATCTGCTGATCTCGCTCGCTCCGATGCTCCTGCTGGTGGTGCTGTGGATCTTCATCGCCCGGCGCATGGCGTCGGGGATGGGCGGTGCGGGCGGCATGCTCGGGCGCAAACAGCCGCCGAAGCCCGTCGAGTTGGAGCCGGGCAAGAAGCGGACGACCTTCGAGGACGTCGCCGGTATCGACGAGGTCGAGGGTGAGCTGAACGACGTCGTGGACTTCCTGAAGAATCCCGACGCCTACCGGGAGATGGGGGCGCGGATGCCGGGCGGCGTGCTGCTCGCCGGGCCGCCCGGAACGGGAAAGACCCTGCTCGCGCGGGCCGTCGCCGGTGAGGCCGGGGTGCCCTTCTTCTCGGCGTCCGCGTCGGAGTTCATCGAGATGATCGTGGGGGTGGGGGCGTCGCGGGTGCGTGAGCTCTTCGCCGAGGCGCGGAAGGTCGCGCCGTCCATCATCTTCATCGACGAGATCGACACCATCGGGCGGGCCCGCGGCGGCGGCAGCGGGATGGGCGGGCACGACGAGCGTGAGCAGACGCTCAACCAGATCCTCACCGAGATGGATGGTTTCTCGGGCTCCGAGGGTGTCATCGTGATCGCCGCCACCAACCGCGCCGACATCCTCGACCCCGCCCTGACCCGGCCCGGCCGCTTCGACCGGGTGGTGACCGTGTCACCGCCCGACCGCGGCGGGCGCGAGGCCATCCTCAAGATCCACACCCGGACCATCCCGCTCGCCGACGGCGTCGACCTGGCCCAGGTCGCCCGCACGACCCCGGGCATGACCGGCGCCGACCTCGCCAACCTGGCCAACGAGGCCGCCCTGCTCGCCGTGAAGCGCAAGCAGCGGGTGGTGACCCAGTCCGACCTCTCCGAAGCCCTGGAGAAGGTGCAGCTCGGCGCCGAGCGGCCGCTGGTGATGCCCGACGAGGAGCGCCGCCGCACGGCCTACCACGAGAGCGGCCACGCCCTGCTCGGCATGTTGCAGCCCGGCGCCGACCCCGTACGCAAGATCACCATCGTCCCGCGCGGACGCGCCCTCGGCGTCACCCTGTCCACTCCGGACGCCGACAGGTACGCGTACACGGAGGAGTATCTGCGCGGCCGCATCATCGGCGCCCTCGGCGGCATGGCGGCCGAACACGTCGTCTACGGAGTCATCACGACGGGCGCCGAGAACGACCTGGAGCAGGTCACCAACATCGCGCGCGGCATGGTCGCCCGCTGGGGCATGAGCGAACGCGTCGGCCGCCTCTCGGCCCTGCCGAACGATGCCCAGCAGGCATACGGCCTCGCGGCCGCGCCAGGGACCCTCGACACCATCGACCACGAGATGCGGCGCATCGTCGACGAGTGCTACGAAAGCGCCTGCCGCCAACTGCGCGACCACCGCCCCCGGCTGGACGCCCTGGCCACCGCCCTCCTGGCCAACGAAACCCTGGAGGAGGCCGACGCCTACCGGGTGGCGGGGATCCCTCGGCTGAGCAAGGAAGCCTGAAGAAGCCTGAGGTCTGTCGGCCTTCTACGGAGTACGTGTGCTTCTACGGAGTACACGCACTTCTAAGGCGTACACGCACTTCTACGGAGTGCGCGCGATCAAGTAGCGGAATACGTTCGGCATCCACACCGTGCCGTCGTGGCGTTGGTGCGGGTGCAGGGCTTCGGTCAGTTCCTTGTCGACCTGTACCTGGTCCGTCGCGCCGACCGCCGCGTCGAACAGGCCCGTGGACAGCAGGCCGCGGACGGCGCTGTCGATGTCCGCGTATCCGAAGGGGCACGCCACCCGGCCCGAGCCGTCCGGTTTGAGGCCCGCTCGGTGGGCGACCTCTTCCAGGTCGTCCCGGCACGCGGCACGCCAACTGCGCGAGCTGCGCAGCGGATCGGCGAGCTTCGTCGCCACCCGGAGCACCGACGACGTCGTGCAGCGCTCCGGCGGGCCCCAGCCGACCAGGACCACCGGCGCGCCCCGCTCGGCGAGCGGCGACGCCGTCTCCAGGAGTGCCGACAGGCCCTCGGAGTCGCCCGCCACACAGCCGATCGGCTGGAAAGCGGTCACCAGGGTGTACGGGGGCGTCTCCGGGGCGGCGGCGTCCTCGGGCGGACCCTCCACCAGTCTGGTGCCGGGGTGCCCCTGCGCCACGGCGGGCGCCTCCGGCGCGAGGCGTGCGCGAGCGAGCGCCAGGCGTTCGGGCGCCGACGACTCGACGCCGGTCACCGAGGCCCCGCGCGAGGCCGCCATCAGCAGGGCGAGCCCGGACCCGCAGCCCAGGTCGAGCAGGCGCGTGCCGCGGCCCACCTCAAGTCGTTCGTAGACCGCCTCGTAGAGCGGGACCAGCATCCTCTCCTGGATCTCCGCCCAGTCACGCGCGCGTGCGCACCGGTCCACACGTGGGGGTCCACACGTGGGGGAGCACCGCGCGCGGGAGGTGTGAGTGCACGAGCGTAGGTGTCATCGAAAGCGCCCCAATCCGCCGAGAGTTGTCGTGCTGATTCCTACGGGTTCGTCCGCCCCCACGACGTGCCTTCACGCTTCCCCCGTATGCCAGGGAACTCCGCATCCGTCGTGGCGTCCAG
Organism: Streptomyces aurantiacus JA 4570; assembly: GCF_000414115.1. Classification (GTDB taxonomy): domain Bacteria; phylum Actinomycetota; class Actinomycetes; order Streptomycetales; family Streptomycetaceae; genus Streptomyces; species Streptomyces aurantiacus_A. The sequence goes on along the minus strand of NZ_AOPZ01000021.1, from coordinate 15,805 downwards.
GGGTTGTGGGGCAATGCTTGCGTGCCACCGTCGTGCGCCCCCTGAGACCGTAAAAATCCGGCCCTTCAGGCGGCTCGGACCTACCATGCGCACCATGGCAAAGGCACCCGTACTCACGCCCCGCGCGGACGACTTCCCCCGCTGGTACCAGGACCTGATCGCCAAGGCGGAGCTGGCCGACAACGGCCCGGTGCGCGGCACCATGGTGATCCGGCCGTACGGCTACGGCCTGTGGGAGCGCATGCAGCGGGACATGGACGCGCGCATCAAGGAGACGGGGGCCCAGAACGCGTACTTCCCGCTGCTCATCCCGCAGTCGTACCTCACGCGCGAGGCGGAGCACGTCGAGGGCTTCGCTCCCGAGCTGGCCGTCGTCACCCACGGCGGCGGCAAGGAGCTGGAGGAGCCGGTCGTGGTCCGGCCCACTTCGGAGACCATCGTCAACGAGTACTTCTCCAAGTGGGTGCAGAGCTACCGCGATCTGCCCCTGCTGATCAACCAGTGGGCCAACGTGGTCCGTTGGGAGCTGCGGCCGCGGCTGTTCCTGCGTACGTCGGAGTTCCTGTGGCAGGAGGGCCACACCGCGCACGCGACGTACGAAGAGGCCCGCGACTTCGCCGCCCGCATCCACCGGCACGTCTACGGAGACTTCATGCGGGACTTCCTGGCCATGGACTTCGTGCTCGGCCGCAAGACCGCGAGCGAGCGCTTCGCGGGCGCCGTCAACACCCTCACGCTCGAAGGCATGATGGGCGACGGCAAGGCCCTCCAGCTCGGCACCAGCCATGAGCTCGGGCAGAACTTCGCCCGGGCGTTCCACACGCGGTACTTGTCCAAGGACGGCACCCAGGAGCTGGTCTGGCAGACCTCCTGGGGCTCCACGACCCGCATGATCGGCGCCCTGGTGATGATGCACGGCGACGACGACGGCATGCGCGTGCCGCCGCGTCTCGCGCCCGTCCAGGCCGTCGTCCTCGCCGTCAAGGACGACGGCGCCGTGCTCGCCGAGGTGCGCGAGGTCGGCGAGCGGCTGACGGCGGCCGGCGTGCGCGTCCAGGTCGACGACCGCACCGAGACCCCCTTCGGGCGCCGCGCCGTCGACTGGGAGCTCAAGGGCGTCCCCGTGCGCGTCGAGATCGGCCCGCGCGACCTGGAGAACGGCACCGCGATGCTCGTACGCCGCATCGCCGGCGGCAAGCAGCCCGTCGCCCTCGATGCCCTCCCCGCGCTGCTGCCCGCAATCCTCGAAGAGGACCAGGAACTGCTCCTCACCCAGGCCCGTGACCGCCGTGAATCCCGCACGAGCGACGTGACCAGCGCGGACGAGGCCGTCGAAGCGGCCGTCGCGGGCGGCTGGGCCCGCCTCCCGTGGGCCGCGCTCGGCCCCGCGGGCGAGGCGAGACTGGCCGAGCACGGCGTGACCGTACGGTGTCTGGTCGCGGAGGACGGGGCGGTGCCGGACGCCGATGAGGCACCCGGTAACGTCGCCGTAGTGGCACGCTCCTACTGAGCCCGGAATTCCGGCTGGCCCGCCTTCACGAGGCGACCACCGCTGTCCTCCGCAACAGGGGCCCCGGCACACGGAGTTGACCTACGCGCCCGCGCGTACGCGTCACTACGTACCGGCTTGATGCGAGGTGCGAGGCTTCTCCGCAGATCAGCGCACCCGCCCTCGTCCGGACGCATCAACGGCAACTGACGGGTAAGTGCAAATTATTTGAGATGCCCCGGAATGGAACCCGGAGGCACCTCGGCTCGTTGTCACGACGTGAGCACGACACCACCTGTTCTCGCCGCAGAGCTGGCACAGGCGTGGGCCGATATTCAGCGGCACCACTCCGAGCTGCCGGACCTAGCCGCGCCCGAATCCCTGATCGGAGAGTCGTCGTCCGCCTGCGGCGCCGAGCTCTCCTTCGAGCGACTGCTTCACGAAGCAGTCCACGGCATCGCCGCAGCACGCGGCGTACGCGACACCTCACGCGCGGGCCGCTATCACAACCGCAGATTCCTCGCGATCGCCGAGGAGCTGGGCCTGGACCACCCGGAAGAGCCGCATCCGAGCAGCGGCTTCTCCCTGGTCACGCTCAACCCCGAGGCGAAGAAGCGCTATCGCCCGACCATCGAGCGGCTGCAGCGCGCCCTGAAGGCGCACACGGCCGCCACCACGGCGGACACCTCACGCACCTTCCGCGGCCCGGCCGCCCGGCACGGCTCCTCCGGCGGCGGTGTGCGCGTGAAGGCGGTCTGCGACTGCGGGCGCAACGTCCGCGTCGTGCCGTCGGTGCTCGCCCAGGCGCCCATCATGTGCGGCGGCTGCGGCAAGCCCTTCCGGATCCCGGAAGTGGTCGGCGTGGGCGCGGGGTGACCCCCTGCGCAGGGGGTGGTCTCTGTCTCTTGCCTTCCGAATCGGCCTTCGGCCTCGTCCTCAAGCGCCGGACGGGCTAATTCCAGCCCGTCCGGCGCTTGGGGTGAGCGCGCCAGCGCGATGAGGGGCGGGCCCGGGCCGGTGGGGGGCACGGTCGGCTGAGGGCGCCCACGCCAGGGTGTGGCACAATGGCTAGCTGTACTCGACAGTCGCACAGGACCCCTCTCTCCTCCGGCTGACGCGTCCATCGGGCACCTCGAGTACCGCAACCCCACGCGGCATCCCGCTGTGCCCAACCACGTCAAGACCAGGAGACACCACTTCCGTGGCAGTCAAGATCAAGCTGAAGCGTCTGGGCAAGATCCGTTCGCCTCACTACCGCATCGTCGTCGCCGACTCCCGTACCCGCCGTGACGGCCGGGCCATCGAGGAGATCGGTCTGTACCACCCGGTGCAGAACCCCTCGCGCATCGAGGTCAACTCGGAGCGTGCCCAGTACTGGCTGTCCGTCGGCGCCCAGCCGACCGAGCCGGTCATGGCGATCCTGAAGCTCACCGGTGACTGGCAGAAGCACAAGGGCCTGCCGGCCCCGGCGCCGCTGCTGCAGCCGGAGCCGAAGGCGGACCACCGCGCCCTCTTCGAGGCCGTGGCCAAGGACGCCGAGGGCGAGCCCAAGGGCGAGGCCATCACGCAGAAGAAGAAGGCCGAGAAGAAGGACGAGGCCCCGGCCGAGTCCGCGGCCGAGTCGACCGAGGCCTGAGCATGCTCGAGGAGGCTCTCGAGCACCTCGTGAAGGGCATCGTCGACAATCCCGACGACGTGCAGGTCGCCTCGCGCAACCTGCGCCGCGGGCGCGTCCTTGAAGTCCGGGTCCACCCGGACGACCTCGGCAAGGTGATCGGCCGCAACGGCCGCACCGCACGCGCACTGCGCACGGTCGTGGGTGCCATCGGCGGCCGCGGTGTCCGCGTCGACCTCGTCGACGTCGACCAGGTTCGCTGAACCACACGCAGCACCGGCTCGGGCCGGGGAGGGCTCCAGAGCCGTCCCCGGCCCGCTGTCGTATCAACAGGGAGAGAAAGCACAGTGCAGCTCGTAGTCGCGCGGATCGGCCGCGCCCACGGCATCAAGGGCGAAGTCACCGTCGAGGTGCGCACCGACGAGCCGGAGCTGCGGCTCGGTCCCGGCGCCGTGCTCGCCACCGACCCCGCGGGCGTGGGGCCGCTGACCATCGAGACGGGCCGCGTGCACAGCGGCCGGCTGCTGCTGCGCTTCGCGGGCGTACGCGACCGCACGGGCGCCGAGGCGCTGCGCAACACGCTCCTGATCGCCGAGGTCGACCCGCAGGAGGTCCCGGAGGACCCCGACGAGTTCTACGACCACCAGCTGATGGACCTCGACGTGGTCACCGAGGACGGCACCGAGATCGGCCGGATCACCGAGATCTCGCACCTGCCCTCCCAGGACCTGTTCATCGTGGAGCGCCCCGACGGCAGCGAGGTGATGATCCCGTTCGTCGAGGAGATCGTCACCGAGATCGACCTGGAGGAGCAGCGGGCCGTCATCGACCCGCCGCCCGGGCTGATCGACGACCGCGCGGAGATCGCGTCCGCGCGGGACACCGAGGCGGCCGCGGCCGGTGCGGCCGGCGAGACGGCGCCGGAGGACCAGGCGTAATGCGGCTCGACGTCGTCACGATCTTCCCCGAATACCTGGAACCCCTGAACGTCTCCCTCGTGGGCAAGGCACGCGCGCGTGGGCAGCTCGACGTCAACGTGCACGACCTCAGGGAGTGGACGTACGACCGGCACAACACGGTCGACGACACCCCCTACGGCGGCGGCCCGGGCATGGTCATGAAGACCGAGCCCTGGGGTGCCGCCCTCGACGACCTGCTCGCCGAGGGATACGAGGCGGGGGCGCAGGGGCCCGTCCTCGTCGTCCCCACGCCCAGCGGGCGCCCCTTCACCCAGGAACTCGCCGTCGAGCTCTCCGAGCGCCCCTGGCTGGTCTTCACGCCCGCACGCTACGAGGGCATCGACCGCCGCGTCGTCGACGAGTACGCGGCCCGGATGCCCGTCTACGAGGTCTCCATCGGCGACTACGTCCTCGCGGGCGGCGAGGCCGCCGTGCTGGTCGTCACGGAGGCCGTGGCCAGGCTGCTGCCCGGTGTCCTGGGCAACGCCGAGTCCCACCGCGACGACTCCTTCGCGCCCGGAGCCATGGCCAACCTCCTGGAGGGCCCCGTCTACACCAAGCCCCCGGAGTGGCGCGGACGCGGCATCCCGGACGTCCTGCTCAGCGGGCACCACGGCAAGATCGCGCGCTGGCGGCGGGACGAGGCGCTGCGCCGCACCACCCGCAACAGGCCCGATCTCATTGAGCGTTGCGACCCCGCGGCCTTCGACAAGAAGGACCGCGAGATGCTCTCGATCCTGGGGTGGCGGCCGGGGCCCGACGGCCGATTTGGGCGAGACCCCGAGGCCGTGGAAGAATAGACCGCTGCTGTACGTCCAGCTTGCGCCCCTGCCACAGGGGGAACGACGCCCGCCCGACGAGATCAGCGACCTTCTTGCCGAAGCGACCGGCTCCCGAAGCCTGTCTTCTTCAAGAAGGCACCCGAAAACTCATCACGAATTTCCGCTGATGACCTGTGGCATCAGCGAAGAAAGCAGACGATCATGTCTCACCTGCTCGACTCCGTCGACTCCGCGTCGCTGCGCAGCGACATCCCGGCCTTCCGCCCGGGTGACACCGTCAACGTCCACGTCCGCGTCATCGAGGGCAACCGCTCCCGTGTGCAGCAGTTCAAGGGCGTAGTCATCCGCCGCCAGGGCGCCGGTGTCCGCGAGACCTTCACGGTCCGCAAGGTCTCGTTCTCCGTCGGCGTCGAGCGCACCTTCCCGGTGCACACGCCGATCGTCGAGAAGATCGAGCTCGTCACCAAGGGTGACGTCCGTCGCGCCAAGCTGTACTACCTGCGCGACCTGCGCGGCAAGGCCGCGAAGATCAAGGAGAAGCGCGAGAACTGAGCTCGCGCCCGGCCCTCGGGCCGAGCTCCCGCGCGGGTCCACGGCGGGGCCGGATAGCATCTGGCCCCGATGGACACCGAAGCACAGCACACGGAGCGCGACCGCTCCTCCCCTTCCCCCGAATCCGGACCCGCGACCGCGGACACACCGGAATCGGAGGAGACGGAGGAGCGGTCGCGCTCCGTTTTCGCGTCCGTCGTCGCCTGGGTCCCCGGCGGCCGCCTCACCCTGACCGCACTCCTGTGCATGGGCGTCCTGCTCCTGGTCAGCACCTTCGTAGTGCAGCCGTACGCCATCCCGAGCGGCTCCATGGAGCCCGCGTTCCGGCCCGGAGACCGCGTACTCGTCAACAAGTTGGCGTACCGTTTCGGTTCCGGCCCACAGCGCGGTGACGCGGTCGTCTTCGACGGCAGCGGCTACTTCGGAGACTCCGACTACGTCAAGCGGGTCGCGGGCGTGGGCGGTGACCGGGTGGTCTGCTGCGACAAGCGGGGGAGGATCAAGGTGAACGGCGAGCCCGTCGACGAGCCGTACCTGTTCCCCGGTGACGCCCCCTCGACGGTGCGCTTCGACGTCGTCGTACCCGACGGCACCCTCTTCCTGCTCGGCGACCACCGCAGCGACTCCAGCGACTCCCGCGACCACCTGGGGTCCCCCGGCGGCGGCATGATCCCCGTCGACGCGGTCATCGGCAGAGCCGACTGGATCGCCTGGCCGCTCGGCCGCTGGACCTCCCTGAAGCGTCCAGACGCCTACGCGCGCGTGCCGGCCCCGGGCGGGGCACATGGGTAACCGCGGCCGCGCGAAGGCCACACACGCGGCCGACACCCGGCTGCCCACCGGAACACGACCCACCACCGGCCCCGTGCTGCCCGGCCGGGCCGAGCGCCGCAAGCTCGCGAAGAAGGTGAAGCGCCGCAGGCGCCGCTCCGCGATCAAGGAAATACCGCTCCTCATAGTCGTCGCCCTGCTGATAGCCCTCGTCCTGAAGACCTTCCTGGTCCAGGCATTCGTGATCCCGTCGGGCTCCATGGAGCAGACGATCCGAGTCGGCGACCGCGTCCTGGTCGACAAGCTCACCCCGTGGTTCGGCAACAAGCCCGAGCGCGGGGACGTCGTCGTCTTCAAGGACCCCGGGAACTGGCTCGAGGAGGAGCGCGGCAAGAAGAAGGACGACCCCGTCGTCATCAAGCAGATCAAGCAGGGCCTCACCTTCATCGGACTGCTCCCTTCCGACGACGAGCGCGACCTGATCAAGCGCGTCGTGGGCGTCGGCGGCGACACCGTGAAGTGCTGTGACAAGAACGACAAGGTCACTGTCAACGACGTACCTCTGAACGAGCCCTACCTCCACCCCGGGGACAAGCCCTCCCTCTTCGACTTCGAGGTGAAGGTCCCCAAGGGACGCCTTTTCGTCATGGGCGACCACCGGTCGGATTCCGCCGACTCCCGGTTCCACCGGAACGAGAAGTTCAGCGGCACCGTCTCTGAGGACGAGGTGGTGGGCCGCGCGCTCGTCATCGCCTGGCCAATCGGCCACTGGCGCAAACTGGAAGAGCCCGATACGTACGCCTCCGTGCCCGACGCGCCCGCAGGGTCGGACAGTGCCACAGGAGCGTCGCATAGGGTGGCCCCCGGCGATCGCAACGGAATTACCGGCCTCCCGACCCCTGCGGAACTCCCGCTCGTTATGGGAGTGGTGGGCCTGCATCGCGCACGGGGCAGGCAGTGGTACGGACTGAGGAGTGGATGTGGGGGATGTGGCGGTCGGCGCACGATCCGGACACGAGGGGCCCGAGGAGCAGCCTGGGCACTCGGCAGATCCGGCACCCGCACCCGCGGCGGACGGGATGAGCACCGGCCCTGACACCGCGGCCCCCGAGGAGACCAGAGTCCCGGGACCCCAGGGCGATGAGCCCCCCAAGCCTCCGAAGTCGGCGAAGGACAAGAAGCCCAAGTCCTTCTGGAAGGAGCTGCCGCTCCTCATCGGCATCGCGCTGATCCTCGCCCTGGTCATCAAGACCTTCCTGGTCCAGGCGTTCTCCATCCCGTCGGACTCCATGCAGAACACGCTGCAGCAGGGCGACCGGGTGCTTGTCGACAAGCTGACGCCGTGGTTCGGCTCGGAGCCCGAGCGCGGCGAAGTCGTGGTCTTCAAGGACCCCGGCCACTGGCTGGACGGCGAGCCCACCCCCGACCCGAACGCGGTGCAGAAGGTCCTCGGCTGGATCGGCCTGATGCCCTCCGCCGACGAGAAGGACCTCATCAAGCGCGTCATCGCCGTCGGCGGAGACACGGTGGAGTGCAAGGGCACCGGCCCCGTGAAGGTCAACGGCAAGGCGCTGAACGAGAAGAACTACGTCTTCGAGGGCAACACCCCCTGCACGGTCGACGACCAGGGCGGCCAGTTCAAGATCACGGTTCCCAAGGGCAAAATCTGGGTCATGGGTGACCACCGGCAGAACTCCCTGGACTCCCGCTACCACCAGAACCAGCCGGGCGGCGGCGCCGTCCCCGTCGACAACGTCGTGGGCCGCGCCTTCGTGATCGCCTGGCCCCCCACCCGCTGGGGAACGCTCCCGGTCCCGGACACCTTCGACCAGCCGGGCATCAGCCAGGCGATGAGCGCGGCCCCGGCCGCCCTCGGCCTCGCGGGCGCCGTGCCGATCGTGCTGTGGCGCCGCCGGCGGGCCGCCGGGCGCCTGGATTCCGGGCCCGGCACCAGGGTTTCTGGCGGAGGTACCGCCGGGTAGTCTGCCGTCCCAGATCACCGATCTTCCACGGCCCCCGTCCCGGACGGAGCGCGTCACTGTCGTACGCCGCTCGCATACTCGGTACGAGGGGCCGCGGGGTCGTCTCCGAACCGGGGGAGCACTGGGATGAGCACGACGCGTCGTACGGACGAGGGCCACGGACGGCTCGGCAGCACGCTGTCGGGGGTCGCCGTGGCCCTCGGCTGTGTCCTCTTCCTCGGCGGCTTCGTCTGGGGCGCCCTCGTCTACCAGCCGTACACCGTCCCCACGGGCTCCATGACCCCCACCATCGGGGCGGGTGACCGGGTCCTCGCCCAGCGCATCGACGGGGACGACGTGCGCCGCGGCGATGTCATCGTGTTCCGGCAGCAGACCTGGGGCGACCTGCCGATGGTCAAGCGCGTCGTCGGCGTCGGCGGCGACAAGGTCGCCTGCTGCACCGGGGGCAAGCTGACCGTCAACGGCAAGCAGATCGACGAACCGTATCTCCCCAAGGGCGGAGGGGCCTCGGCGACCGGGATAAAGGAGACGGCCGTGCCCGAGGGGCGGCTGTTCCTGCTCGGTGACGAGCGCAGCGGCTCGATGGACTCCAGCGTGCATCTGCAGGACGCCGACGGCGGCACGGTGCCGCGCAGCGCCGTGAAGGGCCGCGTGGACGCCGTGGCCTGGCCGCTGGACGGCATGCTCGACCGCACCACCGCCTTCGACGACCTGCCCGGCGGCACGTCCGACCCGGGCCCGCTGCGGTTGCAGCTCGCCGCGGTGGTGGCAGGCGCGGTACTGATCCTCGGCGGAGCCGCGTACGGGCCGATCGCCAAGCGGGCACGGCGGCGCGCCGGGCAGACGGGGAACGCGGGCGGCGGCAGGTCCAGCGGGACGACGGAGGCTGCCGGTGTCGGCTGAGGACGGGCGGGCGGTGGTGCCGTCCGGGGACGCGCCTTCGGTGCCGGTGGAGGACGCGACGGGGGCCGACGCGGCCAGTGCGATGTCGGGGCGGCCGCTGCGGAAGGTGGCGCGGGTCGTGCTCCTGGACGGGCGTGACCGCATCCTGCTGCTGCACGGGCACGAGCCGGGCGACCCGGCGGACGACTGGTGGTTCACTCCGGGCGGTGGCCTGGAGGGCGACGAGACACGTGAGCAGGCCGCGCTGCGGGAGCTGGCCGAGGAGACCGGAATCACAGACGTCGAACTCGGTCCCGTCCTGTGGCGGCGGGTGTGCTCCTTCCCCTTCGCGGGGGAGCGCTGGGACCAGGACGAGTGGTACTACCTGGCCCGGACCGCGCAGACGGCGACGCGCGCGACGGGCCTGACCGAGCTGGAGCGGCGCAGTGTCGCCGGAGCACGCTGGTGGACGTGCCGGGAACTCGCCCGGGCACATGAGACGGTGTATCCGACCAGACTCGCCGAGTTGCTGCGCACGCTGCTCGACGAGGGTCCCCCGAGCACGCCCCAGACCCTCGACACGGAAATCGTGTAGGGGCTCCCGGGGCTGGCGCACAATAGGGGGACGCACGGCTGAAGGGGAACATGCCATGAGCGCCGAGGACCTCGAGAAGTACGAGACCGAGATGGAGCTGAAGCTCTACCGGGAGTACCGCGACGTCGTCGGTCTGTTCAAATACGTGATCGAGACCGAGCGGCGCTTCTACCTCACAAATGACTACGAGATGCAGGTGCACTCGGTCCAGGGTGAGGTGTTCTTCGAGGTGTCGATGGCGGACGCCTGGGTGTGGGACATGTACCGGCCGGCCCGCTTCGTCAAGCAGGTACGGGTGCTCACGTTCAAGGACGTGAACATCGAGGAGCTCAACAAGAGCGATCTGGAGCTGCCGGGCGGCTGAGGGACCACGTTCGGGGGACGAGGTTTTCCACAACCTGCCGGTAACGCACCAAGATCCAATAGTGCGGGCCCGCCGCGTGACCGTGGGTGTCGGAGGTGGTGCCGACATGAACGCACGGGGTGCACTCGGCAAGTACGGCGAGGAACTGGCCGCACGGCGGCTGGCCGAAGCCGGGATGACGGTCCTGGACCGCAATTGGCGCGGCGGCAGGACGGGCGAGATCGACATCGTCGCCCGTGACGGCGACGCCCTGGTCGTCTGCGAGGTCAAAACCCGCAGGGACGCGTCCTTCCAGCATCCGATGGCGGCGATCACGCCGGTCAAGGCGGAGCGATTGCGCGGCCTCGCCGAGCGCTGGCTCCAGGAACACGGAGGGGCACCGCCGGGCGGCGTCCGCATCGACCTCGTGGGTGTCGTCGTGCCCGAGCGCGGCGCGCCCGTGGTCGAGCACGCGCGGGGGGTGGCCTGATGGCATTCGCGCGTACGTGCTCGGTCGCCCTGGTCGGGGTCGAAGGCGTCGTGGTCGAGGTGCAGGCCGACCTGGAACCGGGCGTCGCCGCGTTCACACTGGTCGGGCTGCCCGACAAGAGCCTCACGGAGAGCCGGGACCGGGTCAGGGCGGCCGTGGTCAACTCCGGTGGCGAATGGCCGCAGAAGAAGCTCACGGTCGGCCTGAGCCCCGCGTCCGTGCCGAAGGGCGGCAGCGGCTTCGACCTGGCCGTGGCGTGCGCGGTCCTCGGCGCCGCGGAGCGGATCGATCCCCGCGTCCTCGCCGACATCGTGATGATCGGCGAACTGGGGCTCGACGGCCGGGTGCGCCCGGTGCGCGGTGTGCTGCCCGCCGTCCTCGCGGCGGCGGACGCCGGCTATGAGCAGGTGGTCGTGCCCGAGTGCACGGCCGCGGAGGCCGCACTGGTGCCCGGGGTGTCCGTCCTCGGCGTCCGCAGCCTCCGGCAGCTCATCGCCGTCCTGACCGACGAACCGGTCCCGGAGGAGGACCCCGCCGAGGCGGGCCGGCCGGACCCGCTGATGGCGGGCCTCAACCTGCCCGGTGCGGGGCTCGGCACCGGCGTGAGCGGCGTCGGGACCTCGGAGCACGACCAGCGGCACGATCTCGCGGACGTGGTCGGCCAGGTCTCGGCGCGCACGGCGATGGAGGTGGCGGCCGCCGGCGGTCACCACGTGTTCCTGCAAGGGCCGCCGGGCGCGGGCAAGACCATGCTCGCCGAGCGGATGCCGGCCATCATGCCCCGGCTGTCCAGGGCGGAGTCCCTGGAGGTGACGGCCGTCCACTCGGTCGCGGGCATGCTGCCGCCCGGCAAGCCGCTGGTGGACATCCCGCCGTTCTGCGCGCCCCACCACTCGGCGACCATGCAGTCGCTGGTGGGCGGCGGCAAGGGGATCGCCCGCCCCGGGGCGGTCTCCCTCGCTCACCGTGGGGTGCTCTTTCTCGATGAAGCGCCGGAGTTCAGCAGCCACGCCCTGGACGCGCTGCGCCAGCCGCTGGAGTCGGGGTACGTCGTGATCGCCCGCAGCGCCGGCGTGGTGCGACTGCCCTCACAGTTCCTGATGCTTCTCGCGGCGAACCCCTGCCCGTGCGGCCGCTTCAGCGTCACGGGCCACAGCTGTGACTGCTCACCGAACAGCATCCGGCGTTACCAGGCCAGGCTCTCCGGCCCGCTCCTCGATCGAGTGGACCTCCGGGTCGAGGTGGAGCCCGTCACCCGCTCCGAACTGACGGCGCAGGGGGCGCGCGGCGAAACCACCCAGGTCGTGGCCGACCGCGTGCGCGCCGCCCGGGAGCGCGCCGCCACCCGCCTCGCGGGCACACCCTGGCGCACCAACAGCGAGGTGCCCGGCCATGAGCTGCGCACCCGATGGCACGCCGTCCCCGGCTCCATGACAGAGGCGGAACGCGGCCTGGAGAACGGCCTCCTCACAGCCCGCGGCCTCGACCGGGTGCTGCGGGTGGCGTGGACGGTCGCCGACCTCACGGGCCACGACCGCCCGGACGCGGGCGATGTGGCGCTGGCGCTGCAACTGCGCACGGGGGTGCCGCGCGGGGTGCCCATGGTGGTGGGGGCGAGGGCATGAGCGGGGAGCGGGACCCGGCCCCGGGCCCGCCGCCCGACGAGGAACGCCTCGCCCGCGTCGCGCTGACACGGGTGCTGGAGCCCGGGGACGCCGTGGGTGGGCGGTGGCTGCGGGAGTGGGGCGCCGTCGAGGTGCTGCGGCGGCTGGTCGAGGGACGTGGGCCGGACGACGGGGAGGAGCGGCTGCCGGGGGTCACGGCGAAGCGATGGGAGGGGTTGCGGGCCCGGGCCGGGCGGGTACGGGCGGCGCGGGATCTGGAGGTGGCCGGGGCGGTCGGGGCACGGTTCGTGGCCCCCGGGGACGGGGAGTGGCCGGTGCAGCTCGACGACCTGGGGGACGCGCGGCCCGTCGGGCTGTGGGTGCGGGGGCGGCCGTCCCTGCGGATCTGGGCGCTGCGGTCGGTGGCGGTCGTGGGGGCGCGGGCCTGCACGGAGTACGGGGCGCACATGGCGGCGAGCCTCGGCGCGGGGCTGGCCGAGCGCGGGTGGGTGGTGGTCTCCGGCGGTGCCTACGGGGTGGACGGCGCCGCGCACCGGGGTGCCCTCGGTGCCGGCGGAGCCACGGTGGCGGTGCTCGCGTGCGGGGTCGACCGGCCCTATCCCCGGGGGCACGCGCAGTTGATCGGGCGGATCGCCGAACAGGGGCTCGTGGTGGGGGAGTTGCCTCCGGGCGACCATCCGACGCCGAGCAGATTCATCCTGCGGAACCGCGTGATCGCCGCGCTCACCCGGGGCACCGTCGTCGTGGAGGCCGCCTACCGCAGCGGTGCCCTGGTCACGGCGCGCTGCGCACAGGACCTGGGGAGGCACACGATGGGGGTGCCCGGGCCCGTCACCAGCGGCTTGTCGGCGGGGGTGCACGAACTGCTGCGCGGGGACGGGGTGCTGGTCGGCGACGCCGCCGAAGTCGTGGAGCTGGTCGGGGACATGGGGGAGCTGGCGCCCCGGCGGCGCGGCCCGGTCGTGCCGCGCGACCTGTTGCACCCCGGCGCCGCCCGCGTGCTGGCCGCGCTGCCGGCGCATGGGAGCACCGGGGCGCGGGACATCGCACTGGGGGCGGGCACCAGCGCGGACGACGCCGTCGCCCGGCTGTACGAACTTCGCTCGCTCGGGTTCGTCGAACGACACGGCGACGGCTGGCAGTTGACACGCCAGGCGATTCTCTCCCTCTTTCCGGGCGGAGGTGAGGCGTGACGGTGAGTGTTGCGCCGGACGGATGAACCTCGACGACCTTGGGAATTCGTGCAGTTGGCGCGGCTCATCGGTCACGGAGCGCGACGAAAGTGATCCTGTGGGGCGTCAAGCGGAACGTATCTGCGTACGCGCGATCCCATACTCTTCGCACTCTGCGACACTTCAGTCACGCTACGCTCACAACGAATCCGGTGCGGACAGGCCATCGGTGGACAGGCAGCCAGACGGACGACCCCCCTCACTTCACTTCACGCAAACCCACCAGCGCACCGGGTCCGGCACCTTTCCCCAGTTCACGGCAGAACGGCTCAAGGCGACGCATGCCCCAGCACACCTCAGGGTCCGACCGGGCGGCAGTTCCCCCAGCCGCCCGAAGCGGCGAGCGGGAGCGGCCACCCGCTCCCACGTCGCTGGACGAGCTGTGGCGGTCGTACAAGACGACGGGTGACGGGCGGCTGCGCGAGCAGTTGATCCTGCACTACTCGCCGCTCGTGAAGTATGTCGCGGGCCGCGTGAGCGTCGGTCTGCCGCCCAACGTCGAGCAGGCGGACTTCGTGTCGTCGGGGGTCTTCGGGCTCATCGACGCGATCGAGAAGTTCGACATCGAGCGGTCGATCAAGTTCGAGACGTACGCGATCACGCGGATCCGGGGCGCGATGATCGACGAGCTGCGGGCGCTCGACTGGATTCCGCGGTCCGTGCGGCAGAAGGCCCGCAACGTGGAGCGGGCGTACGCCACGCTGGAGGCGCGGCTGCGGCGCACCCCGTCGGAGGGCGAGGTCGCCGCCGAGATGGGCATCCCGGTGGAGGAACTGCACGCGGTCTTCAGCCAGTTGTCCCTGGCGAACGTCGTCGCCCTGGAGGAGTTGCTGCACGTCGGCGGCGAGGGCGACCGGCTGAGCCTGATGGACACCCTCGAGGACACCGCCGCCGACAATCCCGTCGAGGTCGCCGAGGACCGTGAGCTGCGGCGCCTTCTCGCGCGGGCGATCAACACGCTGCCCGAGCGGGAGAAGACGGTCGTCACGCTGTACTACTACGAAGGGCTCACGCTCGCCGAGATCGGCAATGTGCTCGGGGTGACGGAGAGCCGGGTGAGCCAGATCCACACGAAGTCGGTGCTGCAGCTGCGGGCGAAGCTGGCCAGTTTCGGCCGGTGAGGGTGCCGGTGCGTGCGGTGAATCGTCCCTGTCCGCGGCCTCGCCCGGCGCCCCGGAGCCGTCGCTGCCAGGAGGAATGCCTGCCTGGCGGGCTCCCCTGGCGGGCGCCGCGTCCGTAAAGTGGACGCGTGCCAAGGATTCGAGCGGCCTCTGTGGCCGAGCACCGGTCGATGCAGCGCGGCGCCCTGCTGGACGCAGCGCGATCCCTGCTGTCCGAAGGCGGTACGGAGGCGCTGACGTTCCCGGCGCTCGCCGAGCGCACGGGACTCGCGCGCTCGTCCGTCTACGAGTACTTCCGCTCGCGCGCGGCCGTCGTGGAAGAGCTCTGCGAGGTGGACTTCCCCGTCTGGGCGGCGGAGGTCTCGGCGGCGATGGAGGCGGCGGACGCGCCGGAGGCGCAGGTCGAGGCGTATGTGCGGCGGCAGCTCGCGCTGGTCGGGGACCGGCGGCACCGGGCCGTGGTGGCGATCTCGGCGAGTGAGCTGGACGCGGGGGCGCGGGAGAAGATCCGGGCCGCGCACGGGGGGCTTGTGGCCATGATCGTGGAGGCGCTCGGGGCGCTCGGGCATCAGGAGCCGAGGCTGGCCGCGATGCTGCTTCAGGGGATCGTGGATGCCGCGGTGCGGCGGATCGAACTCGGCGTCGCCGAGGATCCTGAGGCCATTACGGAGGCTGCCGTGGCCATGGCTCTGCGGGGCGTGCGGGGGTAGGCCGTGGGCCTTGGGCGGGGGCCTTTGGTCGGCGTTGGCGTTCAGGGTGCCCGGAACCGGGGCTGTGCCCACCCGTGCCGCCCTGCGGCACGATTGCCCACAGTGGCAGCAGGAGCGGCAGTGGTGCAGCGGCAGCGGGAGTGGTAGCGGCAGCCGGGCAGGGGGCGTCAGTCGGCGCCGGTCATCGGTAGCAGGCGGGACGGGGCCCGGCCCAAGAGCCATGGGGGAAGCAAGGCCAACGGGTTCAGGTAGGTGTCCTCCCGCAGTAGGCCCCAGTGCACGCACGCCGTTGGGCAGTGGAAGCGGGCTGTGGGTTCGACTGTGCCGAGGGGCTCGCCCGTGGTCACCTCGGTGCCCTTCCTGACCGTGGCCCGCACCGGCTCGTAGGTCGTGCGCAGGGGAGGGTCCCCCGTGCGCGACAGCTCCACCGAGATCACCCCGCGGCCCGCCACCCGCCCCGCGAAGGACACCCGGCCCGGGGCCACCGCCCTGACCGTGGAGCCCGGCGGCGCGGCCAGGTCCACGCCCCGGTGGCCCGCGCCGTACTCCGTCGCCGGCGGCTCCCAGCCCCGTACCACCCGAGGATGCGCCCCCACCGGCCAGGCGGCGCCGACGGCCGGAACCGGCCCAGGGCCCGCCGCGGTCGCCGCCCCGGGC
>NZ_AOPZ01000020.1 GCF_000414115.1 Streptomyces aurantiacus JA 4570 | reverse complement strand
GCCGTCGCTCCCCGCGCCCGCCGCCTGCTGCATGCGGTGCGCGTCGGCGAGCAGGTCCGCGTCGCCCTCGCGCACCTGGGCCTCGGCGGCGCGGCGCTGCTCGGCGAGCCGCTGCTCGACGGCGGCGAACCGGCGGGTGTCGAAGAGCCGGCCGAGGAGCTTGCCGCGGGCTTCCGCGTCGGCGCGCAGGAACCGCGCGAAGTCGCCCTGCGGCAACAGCACGACCTGGCAGAACTGCTCCTTGCTCATGCCGAGGAGCTGGGTGATCTCCTCACCGATCTCCTGGTGGGAGCGGCTCAGGTCCTTCCAGCCGCCTCCTCCTGGGCCGCCGCTGCCCGGCGCTCCGGTGCCGCCGCTGTCGGGGGCCTCCCCGCGGGCGTACTCGCGCAGCCAGCTCTGCGCCTTGTCCGTCGTGGTGCCCGTGCCGCGCTTCTTGGGGCGCGCCCAGGGCGGCTGCCGGGTGATCTCCAGGCGGCGTCCGGCCACGGTCAGTTCGAGCCGCACCTCCGTGCGCGTGTCCGGCCGGGCGTGGTCGCTGCGCAGCGTCGCGCCCTGGCCGCTGCCCTGGCGCGGTCCTGGCACGGAGCCGTACAGGGCGTAGCAGACGGCGTCCAGGACGGAGGTCTTGCCGGCGCCCGTGGGGCCGTGCAGCAGGAAGAGCCCGGCCGCCGACAGCTCGTCGAAGTCGATGTCCTGGGTGGTGCCGAACGGCCCGAACGCGGTGATCCGCAGCCGGTGCAGCCTCATCGGGCCACCTCGTGCACGGTCTCTTCCGTGCGGACGGCGTCGAACGCCTCGCGCAGCACGACGCGTTCGCGCTCGTCCGGGCCCGCGCCGCGCACATGGGTCACGAAGTCCTCCGCGATCTGCTGGTCGTCGCGGCCCTTGAGGCGCTGGGCGTACGACACGTCCGGGTCCTCGGGGGCGCGGTCGGGGTCGAAGACGAGGCTGAGGGTGTGCGGGAACCGCTCGGTGAGGCGGGCCATGGGCTCGTCCGGGCGGACCGGGTCCGTGAGGGTCGCCTCGACCCACGCCTGCTCGTGGCGGGCGAGGTCCGGGTCCGCAAGGAGGTCGTCGAGGGCGCCTCTGACGCGGGCGAGCGGCCGGGGCGCCGGGCAGTCGATCCGCTCGGCCGCCGTCAGCTCCCCGGCGGGGCCGAGTTCGATCAGCCACATGCTCTTGCGGTGGTCGGCCTCGGAGAAGGAGTACGCCAGCGGGGAGCCGCTGTAGCGCACGCGCTCGCCGATGACCTGGCTGCCGTGCAGGTGGCCGAGCGCCACATAGTCCACACCGTCGAAGACTCCGGCCGGCACGGAGGCGACGCCGCCGACCGTGATGTCCCGCTCGCTGTCGCTGGCCGCGCCGCCGGTCACGAAGGCGTGCGCGAGGACGACGGAGCGGGTGCCGCCGCCGCGCGCGGCGAGGTCGGCCCTGACCCGGTCCATGGCGGCGGCCAGGACCGTCTCGTGCCCGGCGCGCTCGACCCCGAACTCGTCCTTCACCAGGGCCGGTTCGAGATACGGCAGGCCGTAGAAGGCCACGTCCCCGTGGGCGTCGGTGAGCACCACGGGGTCCGCGCATCCGGCCGGGTCGGTGCGCAGGTGGATGCCCGCGCGGCCGATCAGCCCGGCGCCGACGCCGAGACGGCGTGCCGAGTCGTGGTTCCCGGAGATCATCACCGTGGGCACGCCGAGGTCCGCGAGCCGGTGCAGCGCGTCGTCGAACAGCTCGACCGCGGCGAGCGGGGGCACCGCCCTGTCGTACACGTCTCCCGAGACGACGACGGCGTCCACCGCGTGCTCGCGGGCGGTGGTGACGAGATGGCCGATGAACTCGGCCTGCGCGTCGAGCATGCTCACCCGGTGCAGCGCCCGGCCGAGATGCCAGTCGGAAGTGTGCAGAATTCTCAAGACGCCGCTCCGGCCCGCATGCTCGCTCTCCCCTCCTGTGCCCCGGATCGAGGACCGCCCCAGCACGGGCCCCGCCGACAGCACCCACCACGCTAGCGCCTGTCGGCACCTGCTCGATCACGAGCCTCAGTACGCGCCGGGCGACGACGGCGGTTGCGGGGACTCGGAGGCGGGCGGCTGCTCCTGTTCCGAGGGGGGTGACTGCGGCGCGGACGAGGCAGGCGACGAGGACGGCTCACCGGAAGACGGCTCACCGGAGGACGGGGAGGAAGAGGGGGACAAGGTCAGGGACGGGGACGGCGACGGCCGGTGCGCCGGCGGCTGCGTCTCCTTGTCGGCGGTGCCCGTGTCGCCCTTGTCGCGCTCGAACCATTCGCCGCTCTTCGGGTCGTACATGACGAACACGTTCACGACGTGGGCGGCGGGCGCCACGACCACGACGTTCGACGACCGGTATCCGGGCCACGCGTCGCCCGTCCGCTTCGGGGTGCTCTTCTGCGCGACGGGGGGCAGCAGCGGGTTTCCGCAGGCACAGCGCACGCGCGGCACGCCCCGGTCGTCGACGAGTACGGCCGTGCCGGCCTGTAGGACCGCCTGGTAACCGGTGGGGGCGCCGTCGCGGTAGCCGTGGTTGGTGACGCGGGTGTCCATGCGCAGCTGTGCGGGCGTGAGCGCCCGCAGGTACGCGGGGACGGCGGACGCGTCGATGTCGAGGACCGAGGCGAACGCCTTGTTCTTCGCCGGGTCCTTCTTGAGGGCGGCGACCTGCTTCTCCACGTCGCAGCTGCCGACCTTGCGTGTCCCGCCGTAGAGGCCGGGAGCGGCACCGTCGATGCCGCGGATCACGTTGGCCGACGCCGAGGAACTCGGCAGCGCGCTCGGGGGCGGCGGTGTGGAGTCCGAGTCGTCCCGGGCCGTCGACTCGGTGAAGGGGTCGGGGCCGGACTTCCCCGCTGGCTGGAGGAGGACCTCGCCGCCTGCTTCCGAGGAGTCGCCGGAGCCGTCGGGCCGGGTGAGGACGACGGTCAGCACCACGGCGGCCACGACGACCAGGGCGATGGCGGCCACCCGCGGCGCCGACTTCCACCAGGGGCGTTCCGGCTCCGGGCCCCCGCCGGGGCCCTCTTCCGGCCCGTTCGCCCCTCCGCCCGGGCCGCCGCCGCTCGGCGGACCGCCCGGCGGGCCCGACGGCCGGTCCCCGCCCGCCAGGGGCGTCGCACCGGGCGGGGTCGCACCCGGCTGAGTGGCGCCCGGCTGCGAAGGGCCCGAGAGCGGGCCCGAGGGGGGTCCTGTGGGGCGATCTGACGACGGCGGTTCGACGCTCACGAAGACTTCTTCCCTGCGTAGGGGACTGCGACGTGCGGGGGTCTGCGACGTGCGGGGGGCCTGCGACGTACGGATCTGCTGACGCTTTCCGCTGTTCTGCACGTCTTGTTCCGTTACGCGCCTATTGTGTGCGCCGATTCCCGAGGACCCGCAAGCCGACGCGAGCGGCCGACGCGGTCGGCCCTCCCGAGGGGCGGGCCGACGCGGGGCTGCTTAGCGTGACAACGTGAGTCACCAGACGCCGCCCGGTCGGGCGGGCACACAGCGCGCGCCGGGGAGCCGGCCGGCCCCCCACGGCTGGCCCCACGCCTTCGTCGCCGTGCTCGCCGCGCTGGTGGTCATGGCCGTCGTCGCCGCGCTCGGACTGTGGGCCGCGGGGGCCGCGGATCTGCCCGGCGGCGCGTTCCCCAGCGTGGTCGCCGCGGTCGTCGTCATGGCGGCCGGCGGCACCGTCGGGCTGTCCGGCGGCGCCGGGGCGATCGCCGAGACGAACGCGGGGCTCTCCGTGCTCCCCCTCTCGGTCACCCTCGCCGGAGCTCTGGTGATCGCCGCGGGATTCCTCAGGCCGCTGCGGCACCGGGCCGTCGCCGACACCAGGGAACTGGCCGGCTGGGCCGCCCGGATCGCGCTGCTGTGGGTCCTGTTCCTCGTGGGCCTCGGGCTGCTGGCCCGCCACCGGTTCACCATCGAGCTCGGGGAGGGGACCACGGCCGACATCGGTGACGTGCTGGGTGCCTCGCCCGAGGTCGGTTTCGAGACGGATGTGCCGCTGACCCTCGTGTTCGGCCTGCTGTGGCTGGCGGGCGTGCTCGCCGTGGCACTCCTGGTCTCGCGCGCGGCGCCGCTCCCCGCCCGCCTGGTGCGCTTCCAGGAGTCGGTACGTCCCGCGGCCTACGCCATGGTGGTCCTGCTGCTCGGGTACGTCGCCCTGGGGCTCGTCATCGGCGTGGTCGTGGCAGCGACGCGGGGGCATGCCGCGGAGACCTTCGCGGTGCTGCTCCTCGGGCTGCCCAACCTCGTCTGGCTCGCCTTCACCCTCGGGCTCGGCGCGTCCTGGGAAGGCCGCGTGGACGGGCCGTTCGGTCTGCCCATGCCGCGCGTGCTGGATGACGTGCTGCGTACGCCGAAGGACTCCACGCTCAGTCTGCGGACGCTCTCCGAACACGACGGCCGGGTGTGGTGGCTGCTGGTCGTCGCGGCGGTCATGGTCCTCGGGGCCGCGTTCTTGACGGCGGCACGCTCGCCGGCCCGGATGCGGGCCCGGCAGCACGCCGTGCACATGGCGGTGGCGCTGACCCTGACCGTCCTCGCCGTCTGCCTGCTCGCCCGCGTCTCCGCCAAGTACGGCCTGTCGCTCCTGGGCATCGGAGACCTCGGCGGCGGCCTGTCCGGCCTCGTGAAACTGCTGCCGCACCTCGGGCCCGCGCTGCTCCTCGCCGTGGCCTGGGGCCTGGTCAGCGGGTTCATCGGCGGCCTGCTCGCGCGGCGGGTCCACCGGCGCGGCGAGGTGGGGGACGACAGCCCCTAGCCCGGCAACCGCCGAAAGACCGGCAGCGCCCAGCGGGGCGGCTCCGGCGGCGCCCCCGGATCGGCGGAGGCACCCACCACCTGGACGTCCACCTGCGTGGGAGGGTGCCCCTGGGCACCACCCGTCACGGCGGCACGCAACGCCGCCGCGAACTCCAGGCAGGAGCCGTACCGGTCGTCCGGGCTCTTGGCCAACGCCTTCGCGAGGACACCGTCGAGGGCTCCGGGGATGCCGGGGCGCTGCTCGGTCAGGCGGGGCGGCTGGTCGTACTGATGGGCCCAGAGCAGCGCCATGTCGTCGTCGCGCCGGAAGGGCGGCCCGCCGGCCATGGTCTCGTGGACGACGCAGGCGAGGCTGTAGACATCGCACCTGCCGTCCACGGGGCGTCCCGAGATCTGCTCCGGCGCCACATAGTCGAGGGTCCCGACGAACTGGCCCACGGTCGTGAACCCGGTCAGCGAGAGGGACTTCTTCGTCAGGCCGAAGTCCGTGAGGTAGACGTGCTCCGGGTGGTCGCTGTCCGTGCCCTTGGCCACCAGGATGTTGCCGGGTTTGACGTCGCGGTGGACGAGGCCGTGGTCGTGGGCCGCGTCGAGCGCGGAGGCGACCTGCGCGGCGATGCGCAGAGCGGCTCCGACGGACAGCGGGCCCGAGCGGTCGAGCAGATGGCGCAGGTCGAGCCCCGGAACGTAGCGCATGGCGATGTAGAGCACGCCGTCGGTCTCGCCCGCCTCGAAGACCGGCACGATGTGCGGATGCTCGATCGCGGCGGCCACGCGCGACTCGTGCGTGAAGCGCCGCCGGAAGGTGTCGTTGCGTGCGAGCTCGGGGGCGAGCAGCTTCAGGGCGACGGTCCGGTCCAGGCGCAGGTCCTTGGCGCGATAGACGACGGCCATGCCGCCACGCCCGATCTCGCTCTCGACCCGGTATCCCGCGATCTGCTTCCCGACCAGCTCGGAGGGCCGCCCGGAGTGCGGACCGTGGCCCGACGGCGCGTCGCGCGGCGCGGTCCCCATCAGGCGTCACCGGGCCGGGCCGACGGGTCGGGGTCGACCGTGACCGGCGGGATACGGCGGGTGGGTTCTTCGCCGTACGGATCGGGGGCAGGGCCCGGATCCGGGACGGCCTCGACCACCTGCGTCGGCTCCGGAGCCCCGGTCCGCGCGCCGGCCGCCGGTCCGGCGTCCGTCGGCGCCCCCTCCGTACCGCCGCCGTGGACGCTCGGCCCGTCGTCCGCCGCGTACGTACTGAGCCGTGTCCCGTCGCAGTACACCCACCGCTCGTGTTCGGCGTCGTAGAGCCACACCGACTCGCCGTCCACGACCATGCCCACGCGCAGTCCGTGTGTCCGGCGGCGGAAGGACTCGCCGTCCGTCGCGCCGGCCGCCAGTTCCTCCGCCGCGCGCCGGTAGCGGGCCAGTGCGTCCTCGGACCTCGCCAGGAGCGGGCGCGGGTCCGCCGAACGGGCAAGCGGGCGGCCCGCGGCCGGGGGATCGCGCGGCACGGCGACCAGGAGGCGGCCGTCGACCCACGCCGACCAGCCGTTGGCGCAGACGATCCGGCCCCAGTCGCCGAGCCGGTCGACCAGCCGCACGGGCAGCAGCGCGTCGAGCGGCGTCGTCGGCCGCTGCGCGTCCGGCGCCTCCCAGGCAGGCAGCCCGTCCTGGGGGACCACATGTGTGGGGCGGAACTCCGCAGTGGTCATCAGGTCTCCAGCTCGCCGCTCGCTACTTCCGCATGACCGCGGGTTCGTGCCGTCGCAGCAGCCTGGCGAGCACGTATCCGAAGACGACCGAGAGGGCCACCAGCATGCCCATGTTGAGCAGCCAGACACCCGCGGAGTGCCGGAACAGCGGATCGGCCGTCAGCTCTCCCGGGACGATCCGGCCGAGGCCGATGGTTCCCGCCATCGCGCCCAGTGCCCACCGCGAGGGCACGAGCCACGCCAACTGCTCGACGCCGGGCACCCCGTGGAGCTTCAGGAGCGCGCCGCAGAACACCACCTGGACGATGGCGAGGAGCACGAGCAGCGGCATCGTCACCTCTTCCTTGCGCACCAGCGCCGAGACGAGCAGCCCCAGCATCATGGCCGTGAAGGCCAGCAGGGCCACCGCCGCGGTGATCTCGACCAGGGGCGACAGCAGCACCCCCTCGCCCGCGGGCGCGTTGAGGTCGACGCCGAGCAGGGCCACCAAAGTCAGCACGACGGCCTGCAGCACGGTGATGGTGCCGAGCACGACGACCTTGGACATCAGATACGCCGATCTGGAGAGCCCCACGGCCCGTTCACGCCGGTAGATGACGCGCTCCTTGACCAGTTCCCGCACGGCGTTGGCGGCGCCGGTCAGGACTCCGCCGACGCAGAGGATGAGCAGCGCGTTCATCGCCGTCTCCTGCGTCAGCCTGCTCCCGGCGAGGGCGCGGGCCATCGCGCCCATCACGAACGGCAGCGCGATCATGATCGCGAGGAACGTCCGGTCCGCACCGAGGGCGGCCGCGTACCGCCGCACCAGGGTGCGCAGTTGGGACCCCCAGCTCTGTGCCTTGGGCGGCGGCGCGAAGGCGGCCGCCGGACCCGCCCCGGCGCCCGGCGGGAGGTGCGGCTGCGCGGAGGAGTTGACGATGTACCGCTGGTGCAGCGGCGACTGCCGGTAGTCCCCCGCCCAGTCCCGGTCGCGGTCCCCCTCGAACGCCTCGAACGCCTCGGGCCACTGCTCGAAGCCGAAGAACGGGAGCGCGTCCCGCGGCGGGCCGTAGTAGGCGATCCTGCCGCCCGCCGCGAGCACGAGGAGCCGGTCGCACACGTCGAGGCTGAGCACGCTGTGCGTGACGACGATGACGGTCCGGCCGTCGTCGGCGAGGCCGCGCAGCATGTGCATGACCGAACGGTCCATGCCGGGGTCGAGCCCGGACGTCGGCTCGTCGAGGAAGAGCAGCGACGGCTTCGTCAGCAGTTCGAGGGCGACGCTCACGCGCTTGCGCTGTCCGCCGGAGAGGCTGTGGATGGGCTGGTCGACGCGCTGCTCCAGGCCGAGTTCGCGGATGACCTCGTCGACCCGGGCCCGGCGTTCCGCCTTCTCGGTGTCCTGGGGGAAGCGCAGCTCGGCGGCGTATCCGAGGGCGCGGCGCACGGTGAGCTGGGCGTGCAGGATGTCGTCCTGCGGTACGAGACCGATGCGCTGACGGAGTTCGGCGTAGTCGCGGTAGAGGTCGCGGCCGTCGTAGAGGACGGTGCCGTCGTCGGCGGGGCGCAGGCCGGTGAGGGCGTTGAGGAGGGTGGACTTCCCCGCGCCGCTGGGCCCGACGACGGCCAGCAGGCACTTCTCCCCGACGGGGAACGAGATCCGGTCCAGGAGCGTCTTGCGGCCCCGGTCGACGGCGACCGTCAGCTCCTGCACGTCGAGCGACACCTCGCCCGTGTCGACGTACTCCTGCAGCTGATCGCCGACGAGGCAGTACGCGCGGTGGCCGACGCCGACGATGTCACCGGGCATGACCGGGGCGCGGGCGACCGGCTGGCCGTTGAGGTAGGTGCCGTTGTGGCTGCCGAGGTCGACGATCTCGTACGTGCCGTCCGCGAGGACCCGCAGCTCGGCGTGGCGGCGTGAGACGACCAGGTCGTCGATGACCAGGTCGTTGTCGGCGGCGCGGCCGATGCGGACGGTGCGGGCGGGCAGCGGGCGCACGGTCGTCGGCTGCCGGAAGGTGCCGGTGGCCGAGGGCGCCCGGACGGCGGAGGGGCGCTCGGGAACGGCGGGCGCGGGAGGCGCGCGGCCGACGAGCACCGCGCGCGGGCCGTCCGCGGCGTTGCCGAAGTGGAGGACGCTGCCCGGTCCGACGCCGCACTCGTGGACGCGGCGCCCGTCGGCGTACGTGCCGTTGGTGCTGTGCTCGTCCTCGATCGTCCAGTGGTCGAGCTCGGCGTGGAGGACCGCGTGGTGCCAGGAGACGCGTGCGTCGTCGATGACGATGTCGCTCAGTGGGTCGCGGCCGACGTGATAGTCCCGGCTCGGACTCATCACCGTGGAGCCGGTGTCGGTCTCGAGGACGAGTTCGGGCGCAGTCGGCGTCACGGGCCGCTCTCCCATGCCTGAATTCTACCTATTCGCACGCATTCACGCCTGGGGTCGTCGGGCATGCCTCGGGCGGGCCGGGCCGCCGGGCCGCCCGGCCCGCCCCGGCGTCAGGCGTCCCCGTACGCCTCTCCCCCGAGCTCGAACGCCGCGCTGCCCGCGGTGGCGTCCGCGAGCCACGCCTTGAAGACCTCGACGTCCGCGTCGGGAAGGCCGATCTCGATGGTCACCGCGTCCCCGTACCGCACGTCGCGCACCTCGCGCCCCGCCGACCGCAGGTCGTTCTGGACCTTGCCGGCGCGCTGGTGGTCGACGGTGACGGTGGCGAGCCGGAAGCGGCGGCGGGTGCGGGTGCCGAGCGCGTCGAGGGCCTCGCCGACCGCTCCTCCGTAGGCGCGGATCAGCCCGCCCGCGCCGAGCTTGACGCCTCCGTAGTAGCGGGTCACGACGGCGACGACGTACCGCATGTCGCGGCGCAGCAGCATCTGCAGCATGGGGACGCCCGCGGTGCCGCCCGGTTCGCCGTCGTCGCTCGCCTTCTGTACGGAGGCGTCGGCGCCGATGACGTACGCGAAGCAGTTGTGCGTGGCCGTCGGGTGCTCCTTGCGGACGCGGGCGACGAAGTCCTGGGCCTCCCGCTCGGTGGCGGCGGGCGCGAGCGCGCACAGGAAGCGCGAGCGGTTGACCTCGGTCTCGTGCACGCCCTCACGGGCCACTGTGCGGTACTCGTCCTGCATCAGGCCACCCTATGCGCTCGGCTCACCCGGTCCTTCGCCGCCGGCCGGGGCCTTCGGGACCGCGTGGCGCGAGCCGCCGGTACAGTGATCGACCGTGACGTCACCTTCGAAGTCCGTGGACGAAGTATCCGGTGGGACCGGCATATTGGGCGCGCTCCTGGCCGAGGAGCCCGTCTTCGTGGTCGAGACCCGCGAGGATCCGGCCGACGCCGTCCTGTTCCCTGAAGAGGCCGCGTACGTGGCGAAGGCCGTGCCGAAGCGGCAGCGCGAGTTCGCCACCGCGCGGCACTGCGCCCGCATCGCGCTCGCCCGCGTCGGTCTGCCGCCCGCGCCCATCCTGCGCGGCGACAAGGGCGAGCCGCTGTGGCCCGAGGACATCGTCGGCAGCATGACGCACTGCCTGGGCTACCGCGCCGCGGTCGTCGCCCGCCCCGCCGCCGTCATCTCGGTCGGCGTGGACGCGGAGCCCGCCGAGCCGCTGTCGGATCCCGGCGTCCTGGACCTGGTGAGCGACGAGACGGAGCGCGCGACGCTGGCCGCGCTCGCCGTCGAGCAGCCCGCCGTCCCGTGGGACCGGCTGCTGTTCAGCGCCAAGGAGAGCGTCTACAAGGCGTGGTTCCCGCTCGCCAAGCGCTGGCTCGGCTTCGAGGAGGCGCACCTGGACATCCACGCCGACGGCACGTTCACGGCCAAGCTCCTGGTGGAGGGTCCGGTCGTCGCGGGCTCCGAGCTCACCGGCTTCTCCGGTACGTGGCTGGTACGGGACGGGGTCCTCGTGACGGCGATCGTGCTGCGGGCGGAGTAGGGCCGCCCGTCCGGGGGCGAGCACCCCGACGGCGCCCGGCCGCACGGCGGTTCACGCCAGCCCGGCCAGGCTCCCCCAGAACATCTCCTCGTAGTCCTGGAGCAGCCGCCCCTGCCGCAGTGCCGTCGGGGGCGTGACGCGCTCCCGGTCGATGCCCTCCTGGAGCGCGGCCAGGCCCGCGCGGTCGAGGTCCGGCGCGGGCCCGGCGAAGAAGTCGAAGAAGCCGCAGGCATCCGCGGAGAAGCCGTACCGCGCGCGCAGCGCCTCCGCGAGCATCGCGCAGTAGCCGCCCCACGCCGCGAAGTTGGCGGTCAGCGCGAGCACCGCGTCGGCGGGTTCGGCGTTCAGGGCCAGCCACGCGACGTACGCGGGATATGCCTGACAGCCCGCCATCGGGACGTACGCGGCCGCCTGCTCCGCGCTCACCTCGCACGCCGCGAGCAGCGGGCCGAGCCGGTCGAGCGCCACCGTCTCCCCCTCGGCGAGCGCGCCGAAGAAGGCGGCGCACGCGGGCATGCCCGTGTCGCCGGAGCGGGCGGCCAGGTGCAGGAAGGAGCGGCGGTCGGCCGGGATGATCCGGCACTGCTCCAGGGCCAGCGCGGCGAGCGCGCGCCGGTCGGCCCGGCCGTCCGCGACGAGCGGGACCAAGGGGTTGGTGTGCGGCTTCGGGGCGAGTCGCGCGGTCGCGTCCTCCAGCAGTCCGTGTGCCGTGCTGTCCAGCCGTTCGCGGGGCGTCGGTGTCATGAGGGCAGCCTTTCCACGCGCGTCCACACCTACCGAACCTTTCGGTCCTTTTTGGTCGGGATGCTTCGGATGTTAGTTTCTACAGTGCTGTAGAAACTGGCTGGCAACAACTGATGGAGTTTTTCCATGGCCCTGTGGGACCGCTTGAAGGAATCCGCGTCGACGATGCAGGCGCAGCTGACGGCGAAGAAGAACGACCTCACGAGCGGGGCCTTCCGCGACGCCTCCATGGCGATGTGCGCGCTCGTCGCGGCCGCCGACGGCACCGTGGACGCGGCGGAGCGGCAGCGGGTGGCGCAGCTCATCGCGACGAACGAGGTGCTGCGGAACTTCGACGCGGACGACCTGCGGCGCCGCTTCGACGCCAACGTGGACAAGCTGACGGCCGACTTCGCGTTCGGCAAGGTGAGCGTGTTGCAGGAGGTGGCGAAGGCCAAGAAGAAGCCGGCCGAAGCGCGCGCGGTGATCCAGATCGGCATCGTCATCGGCGGCGCCGACGGCGACTTCGACAAGGACGAGCAGGCCGTGGTGCGCGAGGCGTGCTTCGCGCTGGACCTGCCGCCGCACGAGTTCGACCTCTGAGGGCTCACGCCACATCGCGGGGGATTTGACGGCTCACGCCTCATCGCGAGGCAGCCGTCACGCCTCACGGCGGGCCGCCCTCACAGCGGGGTGGCCGCCCGCAGGACGAGCACCATCGTCACCGTCGCGTTCGCCGAGGACATCGCGGACACGGCGGTGCCGCACGCCGCGCCCCAGAGCGCCAGGCCCACCGACGTGAACAGCGAGGGCCGGGTGCGGGCGGCGGGCGCCGGGGCGAGCAGGGCCGCG
>NZ_AOPZ01000019.1 GCF_000414115.1 Streptomyces aurantiacus JA 4570 | reverse complement strand
TGAGGCCCGTGCCCGCCGCCGTACTGGCCGGGGCCCGGGCCGCCATAGGGCGGCTGCCCGCCGTACGGGGGCTGCGGGGCCGGGCGGCCGCCGCCCTGCGCGGGCGGGTAGCCGTACGCCGGGCCACCGCCCTGGGGGCCCGGGTGCCCTCCCTGGTGCGGTCCCTGTCGGGGTCCTTGCTGTGCGCGGTTGTCCCGGCCGCCGCGTCCGCTCCTGAATCCAGCCACGGAATCGAACGTACCTGGTCTGGCGGGGTGCGGTCGTCCGTCCTGTGGAGGAGAGCGGGTTTGCGGCTGACCTGTGACAACCCCTAGGGGGACCCTGAAGGGATTGCCCCAGGTCAGCGGTGGTGGCTAGCGCCCGAGTACGGCTCCGTACGTCAACGGGGCGGAAGTGGCCGGAAGGGAGAGGGAGTTGGGAGTGAGGGCGGTGGTGCCGGGCGGCACGGCGCCGGGCGCGGCCCACACGCCACCGGACGAGGCGTTCTCACCGGGGGCCGAGACGGCCAGGTCGGGCTTGCCGTCCTTGTCGTGGTCGCCGGTGGCGAGGGCCGCGCCGAAGCGGTCACCGGCCTCGGCGGCACCGGGGACCTGGTAGGTGTCCTGGTGGAACGAGTAGCCGTTGGCGACGCCGTCGCCGAGTTCGTCGTCCGCGCTGAGGATGCCCTTCTCGCCGCCGAACAGGACGGTGGCGGTGCCCGCCGCCTTCTTGCCGCCGCCGCTGCCGATCGCCTCGCCGGGCGCTCCCACGATCAGGTCGTCGCGGCCGTCGCCGTTGACGTCCGCGGCGGCGACGGCCTCACCGAAGCCGTCGCCGGTCTCGGCGGCGCCGGGGACGCCCGGGGTGTCCTGGTTGAGGGTCTGGGCGCGGGAGCCGAAGGAGCCGTTGGGGTTGCCGTAGCGGATGTGCACGCCGCCGCCCTTGGTGAGCTCCTCGGGGCCGCACGGGTCGTCGATGTTCTCGTCGGCGATCTCACGGCAGTTGCCGAGGGCCAGGTCGTCGAGGCCGTCGCCGTTGAAGTCGCCGGTGGCGAAGGCGGAGGTGGCGCCGTTGCTGTTGGACCAGGAGAGGAGGAGGCGGCGCTCCTGCTTGTCGTAGCGGTAGAGCATGACGTGGGACTGGGTGTACGGCTGCTGTTTCGTGTAGTACGCGACGGCGAGGTCGGTGAGGCCGTCGTCGTCGAAGTCGCCGGTGGACAGGACGGGGGCGCGGCCGCCCATCCGGTTGCCCATGCCCGGCTCGGTCCGCGCGGCGCGCGGGTCGTAGTTGACGACGACCTTGTCCGTGCCGCCGATGGCCAGGTCGGCCCTCTTGTCGCCGTTGAAGTCGGCGGCGGCGAGGGCGTTGCCGTACGCGTCCTTGGCCTTGGCGCCGCGGCCCGCGGAGTTGGCGGCGCCGAAGCCGCCGTCCGCGCCGTACACCACGGTCACGTTGCCGGCGTCCACGCGGCCGTCGACGTCCTCGCCGGGCGCGCCGATCGCGAGGTCCGCGTGCCCGTCGCCGTTCACGTCGGTGACGGCCACGGCCGCGCCGAACCGGTCCCGGGCCTCCGGGGTGCCCGGCACGTTCGCGGTGGACTGCGTGATGCGTACGTTGCCACTGGCGCGCAGGCCCCGGGGGCCGCCCCAGACGACGCTCACGTACCCGGCCGCGGCCTTGCCGCCGACGGTCGCGGCGGGGACGCCGACGGCGAGGTCGGCGTAGCCGTCGCCGTTGAAGTCCGCCTTGGCGGGGGCGGGGCGTTCGGCGCGGGGGGCCGCCGTTGCCGGCGGGGCTGCGACCGTGAGCAGGCCGCCGGTCAGGGCCACGGTGGCCGTGGCGGCGGCCAGGTGCAGTCGGCGGCCGGGTCTGTGAGGCATGGGGTCTCTCTTCTGTGGTGTGGTGTGTGGGGTGCGGGTGGGTTGGTTCTCGCGGGGGCGCCCCAGTCCCGCCCCTTCTCCGAAACCGGGCGTCCGGCGATTGAGGACGAGGCGCGGAGCGCCGAAGGGCGGGGGAAAGGGGCGCAGCCCCAGATACAGCAGGAGGGCCGGGGAGCGTCAGCTCCCCAGGACCGCCCCGTACGACCGCGCCCCCGCGAGCCCCAGCTTCGCGGGCGTCACCGACACCTGCGCTGCCGGCCGGTCCTTCGGGGTGCCGTACCAGACGCCGCCGGACGAGGCGTTCTCGCCGGGGGCGGCCACCGCCGAGTCGGGGTACGTGTCGCCGTTGTAGTCGCCCACGGCGACCGCCGCACCGAAGCGGTCACCCGCCTCGGCCGTGCCGGGGACGCCCGGGGAGGTCTGGTTGACGCCGCTGCCGTAGAGCTCCTTGCCGGTGCCGGTGGACTCCAGGATCCAGTACGCGCCGGCGGCCTTGTCGCTGCCGACCGACTCGGCACTCGCGCCCGCGATCAGCTCGTCGCCGTCCTCGCGGTCCAGGTCGCCCACGGCGAGCGCCGCGCCGAAGTTGTCCTCGGCCTCGGCGTTGCCGTCGACCCGGGGCGTGTCCTGGTTCGTGCAGGAGACGGCGCCGCCCAGCGTCGTACCGGACTTGCCGTACACGGTGGCGATCGCGCCGCCGAGACGGTCCGCGCAGAAGCCCTCGTCGCCCTCCTCGGCCTCGGGGTTGGGCTGGACCTGGCCGAGGGCGAGGTCGGCGGTGCCGTCGCCGTCGAAGTCGCCGGTGGCCAGGGACGTCGCGGTGTCGCCCGCGCGCCACGTCGCCTTCCACGCCCCGGACCCCGTGCCGTACACCGCCGTGCCCGCGATCTCCATGCCCCCGTACGTCACCGCGAGGTCGTCGCGGCCGTCCGCGTCGAAGTCCCCGGACGTCACCGCGCGGGGGCCGCTGAAGTGCCAGCTGTCGACGCGCTGCAGGGCCGCGGGGGACCCGGCCTTGAACGGGCCGGGGCGCGTCTCCATCGCGGCGCTCTCGTCGTTCTTCGAGCTCAGCGCGATGTCCCGGTCGCCGTCCCCGTCGTAGTCGCCGGTGGTGACGAGGCCGCCGATCTGATGGCCCGCGTACGCGCCGTTGGCGGCCGTGAAGCCGCCCTTGATGCCGGACTTCGCGCCCCAGAGGATGGTGAGCGTGCCCGCGGATGCCCCTGCGTCGTTGTCCTCGCCGGGTGTGCCGACGACGATGTCCGTGATGCCGTCGCCGTTCATGTCGGCGGGCGACACCGCGTATCCGAAGCCGTCGTCCTTCTCCACGGTGCCGGGAACCCCGGCGGTGCCCTGGCTGACGGTCGTCGAACCGTGGCCGCCCAGGCCCTTCTTGCCGCCCCAGACCACGTTCACGTAGCCCGCTTTGGCCTTGCCGCCGACGGTCGCGCCGGGGACGCCGACTGCGAGGTCCGCGTAGCCGTCGCCGTTGAAGTCCGACTTCGGCTTCGGCGCGGGCCCGGCCGCGGTGGCCGACGTCGCGGACAGGCCCGCGACGCCGAGTACGGTCGCCGCGCACAACACTGCGGCGGAGAGGGTCTTCTTACGCAAGGTGTCTCCAAGTAGCCGAAGAGGTACGTGAGTTCGAGGGCCGCGGGCGGGAGTCGGCGTTCAGCGCAGCGTCTCGCCGAAGCCTCGCCCCGCGCCGCCCACGCCGAAGTCCGAGCCATTGAACGAGGTCGCGTACGACGACGTGAGACCCGTCGTCGTACCGCGAAGGACCCACACGGCGCCCGCGTCCGCCGAGCTGCCGATGTCTTCGCCGCGCGCGCCGGTCGACAGGTCGGCCCTGCCGTTCTTGTTGATGTCCTTCAGGCGCACGGAGGACCCGAAGTGGTCGTTCTTCTCGGCGACTCCGGGGACGCCCGCCGTCTCCTGGTGCCAGGACTTGCCGCCGGTCAGGCCCCCGTTCGCCGCGCCCTTGAACAGGGTCACGCTCCCCGTGCCCGGAATGGTTCCGACCTGTTCGCCGGGCGCGCCCACCGCGATGTCCGCGCGGCCGTCGCCGGTCACGTCGCCCGCGGCCACCGCCGAGCCGAAGGCGTCGCCCGCCTCGTCCGCGCCGGGCACGCCCGCGGTGTCCTGCGTGTACGTCACGGGCGCGCCGAGCTTGCTGTCGGCGCCGTAACGGACGCTGAACGAACCGCCCTTGCCCGCGCGCGGGTTGCCGGTGACGAGGTCGTCGTAGCCGTCGCCGTTGACGTCGGCCCCCGCGAGCGGGCCGCGCGTCGCCGTCGCGTCGTCGCCCTCGGCCAGCACGCCGGACCAGTAGCCGAGGTCGCCCGCGCCGCCCTTCATGTACGCGGTGTAGGCGCCGCCGTCCGCGCGCTCGCCCGCGAGGATGTAGGTGTAACCGTCCTTGTTCGTGAAGTGGCCCGCGGCCATGTCGTCCAGGCGGACGCCCTTGGGCAGGAAGTCGGTCTCCAGCGGGATCGCGTGGCCGTCCTGCGGGTCGCCGTCGGCGTAGAACCACCAGTGGCTGCCGCTGATCACCGCGAGGTTGGCCACCTCGTCGCCGTCGATGTCGACGAAGGACGCGGCCTCGCCGAAGCGGTGGTCGCCTGCGCTCGGCGCGGTGAGGGTCTTGCCGCCCGTCTTGAAGCCGTTCTTGCCGCCCCAGACGAGGGTGACCGTGCCGTCGGGCTTGTTCGCCACCTTCTCGCCGGGCGCGCCGACGATCAGGTCGGCGTAGCCGTCGCGGTTCACGTCGCCGCTGGTGACGTTCTCGCCG
Organism: Streptomyces aurantiacus JA 4570; assembly: GCF_000414115.1. Lineage (GTDB taxonomy): Bacteria > Actinomycetota > Actinomycetes > Streptomycetales > Streptomycetaceae > Streptomyces > Streptomyces aurantiacus_A. Next base: position 92,303 of record NZ_AOPZ01000019.1, on the reverse strand, counting down.
AACTCGTCGCCGGTCTCGGTGGTTCCGGGGACCCCGGCGGTGTTCTGCGTGACGGTCGTCGCGTGCGACGTGCCCACTCCGGAGGCCGAACCGTACGTGACCGTAACGGAGTTGCCGTTCGGCGCGCCCACCGCCAGGTCCCGGTAGCCGTCCCCGTTGAAGTCGTCCTTCAGGGCGGCCGGGGCCGCGGTGGCCGTGCCCGCCAGGGGCAGGGTCAGCCCTCCGGCGGTGAGGGCTGCGGCGGCGACCGCAACGGCCAGGTTCCTTGCGCGCACGTGGGGCTCCCGGGAGGGGACGGGGAAGTGGACGGGGGGTGAATGCGTGGTGAGGCTCGGGGGGTGTGACTGGCGGCGCGGGGGAAAGGTTGTGCGAGCCGGGGGCTTCTGGGCCCGGCTGCTTGCTTCCTCGCGCGAGGGCGGTGGCTGCTGTTCCGCCCAACGGGGCGGCTTCCAGGGGTACGTTCGAGGTGTCCAGCTTTGAACGGAGGCGCCGGTATGCCCGAGACCCCCGACACCGGTGAGGTACCTCAACTCACCTTCGGCCAGCGCGTCCAGCGCGCGCGGACCCGTACGGGCAGGACACGTGCGTACGTCGCGGACGTGATGGGCCACTCCGAGGAGTGGGTGAAGGCCATCGAGCGGGGCACCATCGCCATGCCCCGGCTGCCCAAGCTGCTGCGGCTCGCGCAGGTCCTCGGGGTCGAGGACATCGCGGAGCTCACCGGAGACGACCGCATCGCAGCCGCCAGTTTCACCAAGGCCGAGCACCGGCAACTGCCTGTCGTCAAGCAAGCCTTGAACAAGCACCAGCTGGCTGCCGTCGACCGACCGGCCGAGCCGGTCGAGGTGCTCGACGCCAGGTTGCGGCAGGCGTGGAAGCTGTGGCACGCGGCTGAACGGCCCGCATCCCGGCGGGATTTGGGCGAGGGCAACCGCACCCGCATCGGCCGCCTCCTGCCCGCACTGCTCGCCGACACCAGGCACGCCGCCCGCACCCTCGAAGGAGCGGACCGCCGCAGGGCGCTCATGGCGCAGGCCGAGGCGTACCACCTGGCGCAGTTGTTCCTGTCCTTCCAGCCCGCCCCGGACCTGATCATGCTCACCGGAGACCGGGCGATGACGGCGGCGCAGGACGCCGACAGCCCGCGCGCCATCGCCGCCGCGGCCTGGTACGTCAACCACGTCCACCGCGACGCGGGCGAAGCGGCCGAGGCGCGGGTCGAACTCGCCGAGCAGGCCGCCGCCCTGCTGCCGGACACGGAGGACCCGGAGAGCATCGCCCGCCGTGGGCTGCTGTACCTGGCGGTGGCTCTGTCCTACGCCAAGACGGGGCAGGCGGGAGACGCCTGGCGGTACTGGGACAAGGCCGACGCGGCCGCGCGCAGGCTCGGTGACGACTACGCGCACCCGTGGCTGATCTTCGGCCGGGGAATCGTCGGCGGGTACGCCATCACCATGCACAACGACCTGGTGCAACCGGGCAAGGCGTTGGAGGTCGCGGACGCCCTGAACCTGCGCCAGATCCCCTCGGCCACCCGCCGCTCGTACCACCTCATCGAGACAGCGCGGGCGCACGGCCTGCTCAACGAGGGCGCGGCCGTCGTGTCGTACCTGCAACGCGCCCATCGGGAGTCCCCGGAGACCATCCAGTTCAACCTCTACACGCGGTCGGCGCTGCCGGGCCTGGTGACGTCGGGGCCGCGGATGGTGAGGGAGGACGCGGAAGAACTGGCGCGGGAGCTCGGCGTGCCTGTCTGATCACGTAGGGGGTAGCAACGCTGCCCCTTGGCGAGGGGGTACGGGCCCTGCCCCTGGCAGGGCCCGGGCGCATTTACGGTCAGTCCCGTGACCCGAATCCCCCCGCCCCCGAGGCCCCCGGTGACCCTGCCCGAACGCGACAAACGCCTGATCAGCGCATGGCTCGCGGGGGCCGATGCCCACCCGGGCGCCGTCCACGCCGCCTGGGCGGACCGCGGCCTCGCCCTGCTCCCCCTCGGCCACCGGTTCGACGCGATCCGCGTACCCGCCGCCCGCGTGCACGCCGCCGTCCACAGCGACGATGCGCGAACCGTGGCCGCGTTCCTGGGCGACTGGCTCGCAGGCACCGTCATCCGCGACACCCGCAGTGGCCTCGGCCCGTACTACGTCCTTATCGCCCCGGACTCCGCCTGGAACGGCATGGAAGAACGGCTGAGCACCGGCACCTTCCTCGGCGTCCCGCGCCTCGGCCACCCCGTCTCGACGCTCACGCGCTGGGTGGTCCCGCCCACGGCCCCCGGCGACCTGTGCGACCCCGCGCACCTGAGCGCGTTGCTCATGACCGCCGAGACCCTGAAGGCGGTCGAGCCGTGAGCGCCGCCGCCACCGCCGCTGAGCTCGACGCGCGGGCGACGGCCGTCTACGCCGACTTCATGGGCCACTTGTACGGATGCCGCCCGTGCCAGCGCGGCGACTACTGCACTGCGGGCACGCGCATGCGAGCGGCGTGGAAGGCGGCCAGGAACACCTCCCTGCGAGCCCACCGGGCTAGTCGAACCCCTCCGTGGAGAACGTGACCCCCGGCTCCCGGGACACCGGACCCTCCGCCCCCGCCCTGCCGGGATACACCTCCACCCGGTCCCGGCCCTGCCCCCAAGCGGTGCGGACGACCAGATCCGCCCGCCGGTCCCCGTCGAAGTCGGCCACCTTCAGGACCTGGACGGCCCCCTCCCGGCCCCGGGAGGGCACCAGCGTCGCCGTGGCGTTGGCCGCGAGGCCCGTCGCGCGACCCCGGTACACCCACACCTCGCCGGGCCCGCCCCCGCCCACGACCAGCTCGCTGCGGCCGTCCCCGTCGAGGTCGCCCGCGTACACGGTCGCGTTCCGTACGGCGAGCGCCCCGCGCGCGGCGCCCGGCACGTCGTACCGAAGCGCGATGCCGCCCGGCGCCGCGAGCGCCGCGTCCGTGCCCTTGCCCCGGCCGAACGCGCCGAAGGCCACAGCGGTGCTCGCGGGGAACAGGACGCCGGTACGGGTGGGGCCCTTGGGGCCGCCGAGGACCAGGCTCCCCTTCGAGGCGCGCCCCTCCTCGCGGACGACCAGGTCGTCGTAGCCGTCACCGTTCACATCGACGGCGGGCGCGCCGGTGGCGAGGTCGTTGCCGGGGGCGGTGATCGGTTTGCCCGCCGCATGCGGGGAGCCTTTGCGCGTGAACGGGCCGCGCAGATACGTCAGATGGGCCCCGCTCGCGTGCAGTACGAGGTCGTGCGCCCCGTCGCCGTCGAAGTCGCCGCACACCGGCTGGTCCGCCCAGTCGTTGCCGAGCCTGGCCCGCGCGGGCACCTGGAGCTTGACGGCCTTGCCGGTGAGCCCGGTGGGGGAGCCGAAGAGGAGCTGGAGCGGGACCGGGGGCTGCCCCTGTCCGTCGTAGGGCGGGTCCGTCGACACCAGGAGGTCCGTGAAGCCGTCCTCGTCCAGGTCGCAGGACGCCTCCGACTCGAACGCGGCGGGCAACTCACCTTTCGTACGGGCGCCGTTGGCGCGTGCGGTCAGCAACTGGCGGGCGCCGGGGACGAGGCCGCCGCGGCGGCTTCCGTAGACGACGCCGATGCCGGGGTCGTCGCCCTGGCCGCGGTGCGCGAGCGCGTCCAGGACCAGGTCGCGGGCGCCGTCGCCGTTGAAGTCGTCCGGCACCTTGCTGCCCTTGCCGCGGGGGACGGGCTGGTGGGGCGCGCTCTTGTTCGCGAGGTCGGCGGATGCGGGGCGGGAGGGGGAGTTGTCGCCGTCACCGCCGCCGCTGCACCCCGCGAGGACCAGGGTGCCGCCGATGACGGCGGCCAGCAGACGTCTTCCGGAACCCCTCATGCCCCATCCACCCCTACTCGTCCCTACGTCACCGCATGACTTCATGCTCACGACAGAACCGACAGCACCACAGGTTTACACGAACGACGAGGGGCCGGTCCCGCCCCCAGGCGAAACCGGCCCCTCGTACCGCGACTACGTGCCTACGTACCTACTTGACCGGCTCCGGCTCCGGCGCGTCCGCCGACTCCTCGTCGCCCGCCGGGTCCACCGGCGTCTTCACCGAGTCCAGGAGCAGCTGCGCCACGTCCACGACCTGGAGCGACTCCTTCGCGGCGCCATCGTTCTTCTTGCCGTTCACGGAGTCCGTGAGCATCACGAGGCAGAACGGGCAGGCCGTCGACACGATGTCCGGGTTGAGGGACAGCGCCTCGTCCACGCGCTCGGTGTTGATGCGCTTGCCGATGCGCTCCTCCATCCACATCCGCGCGCCGCCGGCGCCGCAGCAGAAGCCGCGCTCCTTGTGGCGGTGCATCTCCTGCTGGCGCAGGCCCGGGACCTTGTCCATGATCTCGCGCGGCGGCGTGTAGATCTTGTTGTGGCGGCCCAGGTAGCACGGGTCGTGGTAGGTGATCAGGCCCTCGACCGGCGTGACCGGGATCAGCTTGCCCTCGTCGATGAGGTGCTGGAGCAGCTGGGTGTGGTGGATGACCTCGTAGTCGCCGCCGAGCTGCGGATACTCGTTGCCGAGGGTGTTGAGGCAGTGCGGGCAGGTCGCGACGATCTTCTTCGCGGACTTCGGCTTCTTCGTCGACTCGTCCTCGTCGTCCTCACCGAACGCCATGTTCAGGGAGGCCACGTTCTCCGCGCCCAGCTGCTGGAACAGCGGCTCGTTGCCGAGACGGCGGGCCGAGTCACCGGTGCACTTCTCGTCGCCGCCCATGATCGCGAACTTGACGCCCGCCATGTGCAGGAGCTCCGCGAACGCCTTGGTGGTCTTCTTCGCGCGGTCCTCCAGGGCGCCGGCGCAGCCGACCCAGTAGAGGTACTCGACCTCGGTGAGGTCCTCGATGTCCTTGCCGACGACCGGCACCTCGAAGTCGACTTCCTTGGTCCACTCGAGGCGCTGCTTCTTGGCGAGGCCCCAGGGATTGCCCTTCTTCTCCAGGTTCTTGAGCATCGTGCCCGCCTCGGACGGGAACGCGGACTCGATCATCACCTGGTAGCGGCGCATGTCGACGATGTGGTCGATGTGCTCGATGTCGACCGGGCACTGCTCGACGCAGGCGCCGCAGGTGGTGCAGGACCACAGGACGTCGGGGTCGATGACGCCGTTCTCCTCGGCGGTGCCGATGAGGGGGCGCTCGGCCTCCGCCAGGGCCGCGGCGGGGACGTCGGCGAGCTGCTCGGCCGTCGCCTTCTCCTCGCCCTCCATCGTCTTGCCGCCACCGGCCAGCAGATACGGGGCCTTGGCGTGCGCGTGGTCGCGCAGCGACATGATCAGGAGCTTGGGGGAGAGCGGCTTGCCGGTGTTCCAGGCGGGGCACTGCGACTGGCAGCGGCCGCACTCCGTGCACGTGGAGAAGTCCAGCAGGCCCTTCCAGGAGAACTGCTCGACCTGGGAGACGCCGAACGTGTCGTCCTCGCCCGGGTCCTCCCAGTCGATCTGCTTGCCGCCGCTGGTCATGGGCTGGAGCTCACCGAGGGCGGTGGAGCCGTCCGCCTCGCGCTTGAACCAGATGTTGGGGAAGGCCAGGAAGCGGTGCCAGGCGACGCCCATGTCGGTCTTCAGGGCGACCGTGATCATCCAGATGAAGGAGGTCGCGATCTTCAGGCCCGCGAAGAAGTACGTGAGGTTCTGGAGCGTCGAGACGTCCATGCCCCCGAACCACGAGACGAACGGGTACGAGATGAAGAACGACGCCTCGTAGCCGTCCACGTGGTGCTGGGCGCCCTCCAGGGCGTGCAGCGTGAAGATGCAGACGCCGACGATGAGGATGACGCCCTCGACGAAGTACGCCTGGCCGGTGTTCGAGCCCGCGAAGCGGGACTTGCGGCCGGGCCGGCCGGGCCTGCTCAGCTGCCGTACGACGATCAGGGTCAGGATGCCGAGCACGGTCATGGTGCCGAGGAACTCGACGAACATGTTGTACGGCGCCCAGTCACCGATGATCGGCAGCATCCAGTCGGCCTTGAAGAGCTGGCCGATGGCGTTGACGATCGTGAGGAGCAGCGAGAAGAAGCCCACCGCGACGAACCAGTGCGCCACTCCGACGATGCCCCACCGGTTCATCCGGGTGTGGCCGAGGAACTCCTTGGCCACGGTGAGCGTTCGTTGGGCGGGCGCGTCGGTTCGGGTGCCGGCGGGCACGGGCTGGCCGAGCCGCATGAACTGGTAGATCTGCACGATGGCACGGCCGAACAGCGCGACGCCGACCGCGATTAGGACCAGCGACACGATGATCGCGGCGAGTTGCATGGGGGCTCCCCGGGCCTGCGAGGCGAACTATTACTAAGCGGTAACTTATGCAGTCCGTCTGAGACTACCCACTTACTTCGCCGCACTGTAGCCAGGCCGGCGGTGATCTGCGTCGCTCAGGTACGCCTTGCTCCCTGCGCGCTCTCCTCCGGCCGCCCGGCGTCGCGGCCTATGGGGCTTCGCCCCTTCCCCCCCCTTGTCGGCGCTTCGCGCCTCGCCCTCAAGCGCCGGGCGGGCTGGTCCCTCGACTTGCGCGTAAGGGCGGGATAAGAGTTGAGTCGGGGTGACTCAGCTCTGTTGACGCAAGGAAACCCCTGATGCATCCTTGAGTCAGTTCCACTCAAGTAGGTATCTGGAGGAAAACGAAATGGCACGTGCGGTCGGCATCGACCTGGGCACGACTAACTCCGTCGTCAGCGTTCTGGAGGGCGGCGAGCCCACCGTCATCACCAACGCCGAGGGTGCCAGGACCACGCCGTCCGTCGTCGCCTTCGCGAAGAACGGTGAAGTGCTGGTCGGCGAGGTTGCGAAGCGCCAGGCGGTCACCAACGTCGACAGGACCATCCGCTCCGTCAAGCGCCACATGGGCACTGACTGGAAGGTGGACATCGACGACAAGAACTTCAACCCGCAGCAGATCAGCGCCTTCATCCTGCAGAAGCTGAAGCGCGACGCCGAGTCCTACCTGGGCGAGAAGGTCACGGACGCGGTCATCACCGTGCCCGCGTACTTCAACGACTCCGAGCGCCAGGCGACGAAGGAGGCCGGCGAGATCGCGGGCCTGAACGTCCTGCGCATCGTCAACGAGCCCACCGCCGCCGCCCTGGCGTACGGCCTGGACAAGGACGACCAGACGATTCTCGTCTTCGACCTCGGTGGCGGCACCTTCGACGTGTCCCTCCTGGAGATCGGTGACGGCGTCGTCGAGGTGAAGGCCACCAACGGCGACAACCACCTCGGTGGTGACGACTGGGACCAGCGCGTCGTCGACTACCTGGTCAAGCAGTTCAACAACGGCCACGGCGTGGACCTCTCCAAGGACAAGATGGCGCTCCAGCGCCTGCGCGAGGCCGCCGAGAAGGCGAAGATCGAGCTGTCCTCCTCCACGGAGACCACGATCAACCTGCCGTACATCACGGCGTCCGCCGAGGGCCCCCTGCACCTGGACGAGAAGCTCACGCGCGCCCAGTTCCAGCAGCTCACGTCCGACCTCCTGGAGCGCTGCAAGACGCCGTTCCACAACGTCATCAAGGACGCGGGCATCCAGCTCTCCGAGATCGACCACGTCGTTCTCGTCGGCGGTTCCACCCGCATGCCCGCCGTCGCCGAGCTCGTCAAGGAGCTGACCGGCGGCAACGAGGCCAACAAGGGCGTGAACCCGGACGAGGTCGTCGCCATCGGCGCCGCCCTGCAGGCCGGTGTCCTCAAGGGCGAGGTCAAGGACGTCCTGCTCCTCGACGTCACCCCGCTGTCCCTCGGCATCGAGACCAAGGGCGGCATCATGACGAAGCTCATCGAGCGGAACACGACGATCCCGACCAAGCGGTCCGAGATCTTCACCACCGCCGAGGACAACCAGCCCTCCGTGCAGATCCAGGTCTACCAGGGCGAGCGCGAGATCGCGGCGTACAACAAGAAGCTCGGAATGTTCGAGCTCACCGGTCTGCCCCCGGCGCCCCGCGGCGTCCCGCAGATCGAGGTGTCCTTCGACATCGACGCCAACGGCATCATGCACGTGACCGCGAAGGACCTCGGCACGGGCAAGGAGCAGAAGATGACCGTCACCGGTGGCTCCTCGCTGCCGAAGGACGAGGTCAACCGGATGCGCGAAGAGGCCGAGAAGTACGCGGACGAGGACCACGCCCGTCGCGAGGCCGCCGAGTCCCGCAACCAGGGCGAGCAGCTCGTCTACCAGACGGAGAAGTTCCTCAAGGACAACGAGGACAAGGTCCCGGGTGACGTCAAGACCGAGGTCGAGACCGCCGTCGGCGAGCTGAAGGAGAAGCTCAAGGGCGAGGACACGGCCGAGATCCGCACCGCCACGGAGAAGGTCGCCGCCGTCTCCCAGAAGCTGGGCCAGGCGATGTACGCCGACGCCCAGGCCGCGGGTGCCGCGGCCGGCGCCGAGGGCGCTGCCCCCGGTGACGAGGCGCCGAACATGTCCAAGGACGACGACGTGGTGGACGCCGAGATCGTCGACGACGAGAAGCCCGGTGACGCGAAGGGCGGCGCTGCCTGATGACGGAGGAGACCCCGGGCTTCGGCGAGAACGCCGAGCAGCCCGACGTCCCCTCCGGCGGCGCCACCCCTGACGACAAGGCGCCGCAGGCCGACGGGCCCTCCACCGAGGAGGGCCCGGCGGCCCCGGCCGGGGACGCGAACCAGGCGGCAGGTCTGACGGCCCAGCTGGACCAGGTGCGTACGGCGCTCAACGAGCGCACCGCGGACCTCCAGCGGCTGCAGGCCGAGTATCAGAACTACCGCCGGCGCGTCGAGCGGGACAAGGTGACGGTCAAGGAGATCGCCGCGGCGAACCTCCTGACCGAACTGCTCCCGACGCTCGACGACGTCGGCCGCGCGCGGGAACACGGCGAGCTGGTCGGCGGCTTCAAGTCGGTCGCCGAGGCGCTGGAGACCGTCGTCGCCAAGATGGGTCTGCAGCAGTTCGGCAAGGAGGGCGAGCCCTTCGACCCGACGATCCACGAAGCGCTGATGCACAGCTACGCACCGGACGTCACCGAGACGACGTGCGTCGCGATCCTCCAGCCGGGGTATCGCATCGGCGAGCGTGTCGTGCGCCCCGCGCGCGTGGCCGTGGCCGAGCCGCAGCCCGGCGCGCAGACGGTGAAGTCCGAGACGCCCGAGGGCGACGAGGCCGCGCCGGACGCGGAGGGCAAGGCCGACGGCGCCGAAGGCGCCCAGGACAAGGAGAGCGGTGGCCCGGACGAGGGCTGACGCCGAGACGGACGGCGGTGTCGGCACCGAGGGCGACCTCGGCGCCGGCGCCCGCCGGATGACAAGGAAGGAGGGACGTCGGGGATGAGCACCAAGGACTTCATCGAGAAGGACTACTACAAGGTCCTCGGCGTCCCCAAGGACGCCACCGAAGCCGAGATCAAGAAGGCGTACCGGAAGCTCGCCCGCGAGAACCACCCGGACGCCAACAAGGGCAACGTAAAGGCCGAGGAGCGCTTCAAGGAGATCTCCGAGGCGAACGACGTCCTCGGCGACCCGAAGAAGCGCAAGGAGTACGACGAGGCCCGCGCGCTCTTCGGCAACGGCGGTTTCAGGCCGGGCCCGGGAGGCGCCGGCGGCGGTTCGTTCAACTTCGACCTGGGCGACCTCTTCGGAGGCGGCGCCCCGGGTGGCGGTTCGGCGGGCGGGGCCGGCGGCTTCGGGGGCGGTCTCGGTGACGTCTTCGGGGGCTTGTTCAACCGCGGCGGCGCGACCGCCGGCACGCGTACGCAGCCGCGCCGCGGCCAGGACATCGAGTCCGAGGTCACGCTGAGCTTCACGGAGGCGGTGGACGGCGCGACGGTTCCGCTGCGCATGTCGTCCCAGGCCCCGTGCAAGGCGTGCTCGGGCACGGGCGACAAGAACGGCACCCCGCGCGTCTGCCCGACGTGCGTGGGCACCGGCCAGGTCTCGCGCGGCGGCGGTGGCGGCTTCTCGCTGACCGACCCGTGCGTGGACTGCAAGGGCCGCGGCCTCATCGCGCAGGACCCCTGCGAGGTGTGCAAGGGCTCCGGCCGCGCCAAGTCGTCGCGCACGATGCAGGTGCGCATCCCGGCGGGCGTCTCCGACGGCCAGCGGATCCGCCTGCGCGGCAAGGGCGGCCCCGGCGAACGCGGCGGCCCGGCAGGCGATCTGTACGTGGTCGTGCACGTCGACGCCCACCCGGTCTTCGGCCGCAAGGGCGACAACCTGACGGTGACGGTGCCGGTGACGTACGCGGAAGCGGCGCTCGGCGGCGAGGTCACGGTGCCGACCCTGGGCGGCCCGCCCGTCACCCTGAAGCTGCCCCCCGGCACGCCCAACGGCCGCACTATGCGCGCCCGCGGAAAGGGCGCGGTCCGCAAGGACGGCACCCGGGGCGATCTGCTCGTGACAGTGGAGGTGGCCGTGCCGACCACCCTGTCCCCCGCCGCGACGGAAGCCCTCGAGGCGTACCGCGAGGCGACTGCGGACACCGATCCGCGGGCAGAACTGTTCAAGGCCGCGAAGGGAGCGTGACCTCATGGAGCGGGACGGCCGCCGACGCAACCCGTATCAACTGACGGACGAGACCCCGGTGTACGTCATTTCGGTGGCGGCCCAGCTCTCCGGCCTGCACCCGCAGACCCTCAGGCAGTACGACCGCCTGGGCCTGGTCTCGCCCGACCGCACCGCAGGACGGGGCCGGCGGTATTCCGCCCGCGACATCGAACTGCTGCGCACCGTCCAGCAGTTGTCGCAGGAGGAAGGCATCAACCTCGCCGGCATCAAGCGCATCATCGAGCTGGAGAACCAGGTCGCCGCGCTGCAGGCGCGCGTGGCCGAACTCTCGTCGGCCGTCGAGGGCGCGGCCGCGGCGATGCAGCAGCGGGAGGCCGCGGTGCACGCGTCCTACCGCCGCGATCTGGTGCCGTATCAGGACGTGCAGCAGGCCAGCGCGCTCGTGGTGTGGCGGCCGAAGAGGCCGCAGGATCCGTAGGCCGCGGGATCCGTAAGTCGCAGGATCCGGGGCCCGCGTGCGGGCGTCCTGAGGGCCGGGTGGGTTTCCGCTGGTGCGGGAACTGCCCGGCCCTTTCACGCGTTGCGCCGGACGACTCTAGGCTGGTCGTCGGGGGGTCGACATCGGGCTGACCGCCGAGCCGACCGCTCCGTTTCACCTTTCACCTTCATCGTTCACCTTCATCGTTCGTCGTCATCGTTCATCGTTCATCGTTCATCGGGGGGAAGTGAGTTCTCATGGCCATGGTGGGGCTGTTCTGGATCGCCGAAGGCGATGTGTACGTGGGCGCGAAGCCGTCGGGCCTCGCGCCCGGGGTGCGGATGACGCCGGAGGGCGTCACGTCCCTCGGCCATCAGCAGTCCGGGCTGTGGCTGTGGGACGACGTCCACACGCTCACCGTCGAGGACGTCCCCGTGAAGTCCCTGAAGCGGCAGCTGGGCGTGGTCGTCGACATGGCGCTCTCGGTGGGCCTCGGCGGCCAGGACGCGGCCGCCACGATGACCGTGTGCGTCGGCACGGCCGACGAGGAGATCGAGCTGACGACGTACGTCGCCGCCGCGTCCGGCTACACCCAGACCGAGTACGACCTGTCCCGCGCCCTGCTGTCCCGGCTCACCGACGGCGCCGCCACGATGATGACCACGCTGGCGGCGATGGCCGAGTGGGGCCGCTCGCACGAGGGCGGCACCCCGCGCCAGGGCGAGCGGGAGCGGCTGCTGCGGGAGTGGGCGGGCGAGAACGCGCCGCGGGCCTGAGCCCCCCGGGCCGCCCGCGGTGCCGGGGCGCCCACCCCCCCGGAGACTGAGCGCCCCGGCCGGCCACGGGGCGTAGCCGAACCGGGGCGACCCTTAGGGAAGCGCGGCTCTGCGGGGGGAGACCACGACAGAGCCACATGGCGGCCGGGAACGCACCGGTTCCGGTACCGGATCGGGACCGGGCCCGTTCCCCGCCGCTGTCACCACGATGCAGTGCCGCGCCCACTCTCCGCTACCGTCATCTTGTTGCGGTGCAACGGGCGGAGGTGGGGGCAAGTGGCGGCAATTCCGGACGTTCGTGATTCAGCGGGTTTGCCCGGGGCCCAGGATTCCTGAGCGGCCGATGAGGAAGCCGAGTTGGGCGCGGCTGGTGCTGCCGAGGTTGGTGGCGAGCTTGGAGATGTGGACGCGTACGGTCCGCACGTTCATGCCGAGCCGGTCGGCGATGTCGGCGTCCGTGAGGCCCTCGACGAGGAGCTCCGCGATGGTCCGCTGCCGCGCGGTGACGCCGTTCTCGGCGGGCTGCGGGGCGGCCGGGTGCGGGAACATCGGCGTGGCGAGCTGCCAGAGCCGGTCGAAGAGGGCGGCCAGGTAGCCGACGAGGGCGGGGGCGCGGACCTCCAGGGCCTCGGCGAAGTCCCGGTCGGCGGGGAGGAAGGCGACCGTACGGTCGAACACCACCAACTGCTCGGTGACTTCACTCAGCGTGCGCACCTCCACGTCCCCCTCAAGGCGTTCGAAGTGCGCGATCACGGGAAAGGCGTGCCGGGTGGTGTGCTGGTACAGCGTGCGCATCCGGCACCCGCGCGACAGCAGGGCCTGCTCGCGGGGCGGCGCGGAACCGAGGTCGGAGACGGGGCGGAAGCCGCCGGGCTGGATGGTCAGGACCTCCCGGGTGCAGCGGGAGACGGCCGCGTCTATGGCGGCGGTGATGCGCGGGACGCCTCTGAGCGGCGTGAGGGCGGCGGGTCTGTCGCGGGCAGGAGTGCGCGCGGCTCCGGCACCGCTGCCGGCGACCGCGGTGGTGGCGCTCGGGCGGCCGAGGGCCAGCAGCGGCTCGAACGCCGCCGCCACCTCCGCCTCGCGCTGCCGCTCGTGCGCGACCTCCTCCTCGATCCCGCGCAACAGCCGCAGCAGCGCGTGCGCGGGCTCGCTCGGCAGCAGCCACCGCATGTCGTCGACGTCCGGGTGCAGCAGCCCGAAGTCGACGAGGCACGGCACTGGTTCGGCCTCCCGGCTGTGCACGCGGCCCTCGCGCAGGGCGCGGGCGTAGAGGGCGGAGCCGGGGGCGCACGGCTCGTCCGCGCGGTGCGGCCGGTGCCGCGCGGCGGCCGTGCCCGGTCTGTACGGTCCGGTGTCTCTGGACATGCTGATGCTTCCTCCCCGTGCCCGCGCGCCTAGCGCTGTCGGTCGAGCAGTCCCGACCGGCCGATGAGGAAGCCGAGTTGGGTGCGGCTGCCGCTGCCGAGCGCGGCGGCGATCTTCGCGATGTGCACGCGGACGGTGCGTACGTTCATGTCGAGGCGGCCGGCGATCTCCGCGTCGGTGAGGCCCTCGGTGAGCAGGCTCGCGATGGCCCGCTGGACCGGGCCGACCGCCTGGTCCGGGGGGCACGGGGTGGCTTCGCGGTACACCGGGCTCGCCAGCCGCCACAGGATGTCGAAGGCCGTCGCGACATAGGCGATCAGCGCGGGGGAGCGCAGCTCGAAGACGGTCCGGCCGTCCTCGGCGGCGGGGACGAACGCCACGTCCCGGTCGAAGACGAGCAGACAGGGCGGGAGTTCGTCGAGCGTACGGACCTCGCGGGCGGCCGTGGGCCGGTCGGGGTGCGCCGCCGCGGGCAGCGCCTCGTGGGCCGGGTGCGGCCGGGAGAGCGTCCGCGTCCGCCCGCCGCGCGCCGCGAACTGCGCCATGCGCCACGCCCCGTCGTGCGGCAGCAGCCGGTCCTGGCCGGGGTCGCCCGGCTCGATGCCGATGACCTCGTGCGAGGCGTCGGCGAGGGCCTGCCACACGGCCCGCCGGATGCGGGTCACGCCCTGGAGGACGGTGACGTGCGGAGCCGTCGAGCCCACCGCCGCGCCGGGCTCCGCGCCGCCGCCGAGCCGCAGGAACGGTTCGAAGGCGCCCGCGAGGCGGGCGGCGCGGCCGCGGTGCCGCGCGATGCTCTCCTCGATGTCCCCGAGCAGCCGCGGCAGGGCGAGCAGCGGGGTGGCGGGAAGCAGCGACGACGGGTCGTCGGGGTCCCCGTACAGGAGCCCGGCGTCGACGAGACAGGCCGCGCGGGCCGCCTCGGCGCGCGGCACCCGGCCCTCGGTCAGCGCGCGCGCATAGGCGGCGCGGCCCGCCTCGCAGAGCACCGTGTGGTCGTGGTCGTTGTGCCGCATGTGCGTCGTGCCGCCCCCATGGGTGCCGGTGGCGGGGCCGCCTCCCGCCGAGGCACCCGCCTCCCGCACCGCTCCGTCCTGCGCGGTGCTCCCTCGTCCCCCTGCCCGGGTGGCGGCCCGCCCGGCTGCCGACGTTCGCGCCCGTGCCGGATCATTCGCACGCGCGACGGTGTCGTACGTGGGTGGCCATTGTTGCCAGCGGCCCCCGCGTATTCAATGGCGGATCTATTTCTAGGAATCCTGCCCCAATTATTCGGGGCGCGGCGGAACTTAGGCTTCCGCGCGCGGGGGGCAGCCCACGGGCACGGGCGCATCGGCCCGGTAACCGGCGCCGCGCGTCGACGACAAGCGTGGCCGGATGACGCGCGCGCGGCGCCCGCGGATCCCGCGACAGGCTCCCGCAGTCGGCGTGAAGACTCCCGAAGACGCCCTGCGACACGCGAAGAGGGATGCGCGACAGGCTGCCCATACGTCCCAAACCGGCCACACATCAGCCATCGGGAAGAAAGCCGCACGAAGAGAATCGGCCCCGCCAGGTCAGTTCGAGCCGATCTTCCTTCGCGTTTCCGGGAGTTGACCATACGGCATGGATGACCTGCCCGCTTGGTGCGTGCGACGGCTGTTCGGACGACCGGGCCGCGTTGTGCGCGGGCTCCATTGGTTGACGAGGCGCTGGGGTTTATGGTGCAGAGGCTGCGCTCGGGGGACTTCGCGGCCGCAGCTGCGGGGAAGGGGGGTGAGGCGTGGCCGAGGACGGACTGCGCGCTCTACTCAGAAGACTGCGGGCCAGAATCCGGCCCGAGGAAGTGGGGTTGAATCCGAAACCTTCGGGACGGCCCGGACCACGGGTTATCGGGCTCTCGCAGCCCGATATGGACATTCTCACCGATCGGGCTGTGGGTACGTACCACCGATTCGAGGCCGGGAAGATATCGCCGCGCGACGACTATCTGCGCCGGGTGGGCCACATTCTCCGAATGAGCGAGGAAGAGTTCACGCACGTGTACTTGCTCGCCCTGGGCCAGCGCCCGCCCCATCCGCTGTCGCCCGACGGCGGGATCGCGCTCGCCTCCGTCGGGGCCTGGCAGCGCGCGGTGTCCGGGCAGCGCGAGATGGCGTACGTCAGCAACGTGCAGTGGGACCTGATCGCGTACAACGAGCCGTTCGCCGAGCTGTTCCTCGGCGGTGTCCCGCCCGAGAACCCGCTGCGCTGGATCGCGCTGTCCGACGAGGCCCGCGAGCACACGCTCGTGGACTGGGAGACCCGCTGGGCGCCGCTCGCGCTCAGCCGCCTCAGATACGCCCGCATCCAGAACCCCGGCAACCGCGCGCTCGCGCAACTGCACCAGGATGTCCTCAGGGACCGCCGCGCGGGCCCCATCTACCGGCGCGGAGCGGAGCTGAATCTCCATTCGGCGGACGACGTACGGCCGTTGCGGCACCCTACGAAGGGACCCGGAACGGTCACCGTGCTGACGTCGGAGCCGGAGAGTTCGCCGGGGGCGCGGCATGTGGTCCTGCTCTTCGACCCGCAGGGCGGGGGGTACGGGGGTGCCGCGGCCCCGGCGGGTGCCGGGCGGGCCATGAGTTGAGTGGACGATGAGGTGAGAACCGTATGGACGCAGCCCGGGTGAGGACTCCCGCCCCCTCTGCCGACGAGGCCGCCGCGCCGCCGTCGGCTCCGGGCCCCCCGACCGCCTGTTACTCCCTTCTCATGCACGCCATCGCCGCCGACCTCAACGGCCGTGGGTACCCCGTGACCTGGGTCGTGGACCGCCGGACGCTGGCCGGGGACTTCCCCCTCCAGGTCGTCGCCAAGGTGTCCGTCGTCCGCGTCCTGAACATAGCCCTCGACGACCGCCCGTCCCCGTGCGCGCCCTCCTGGCAGGTCAGCATGGGGCGCCCGTCCTCCGTGCGGTGGGAGCAGTCCGCCGTTCTCGCCCTCGGCCCGGGCGGCCTCGACGCGGAGTGCGTGGTCCGGGAGGCCCTGCGGGCGCTGGGGTTACCGCTGCAGCGGGCTGTCTACCACTGACGTGGCCGCCGCCTCCGGCCCGTTCCCGGGGCCGCTCAGCGGGGCTCGTCGAGAATTCCCGACTTGCCGATGAGATAGCCGAGTTGGGCCCGGCTGTGGCTGTCGAGCACGGCCGAGAGTTTGGCGATGTGGACGCGGGCGGTGCGGACGTTCATGCTCAGGCGCGCGGCTATTTCCGTGTCGGTCAGGCCCTCTGTCAGGAGGGCGGCTATGGACCGCTGGCGGGCCGTGATGCCGTTGCCTGTGGGGAGTGGTTCCGCGGGCGGGAACAGGGGCGTGGCCAGGCGCCACAGGATCTCGAAGATGGCGACCAGATAGTCGATGACCGCCGGCTGCCGGAGTTCGAGGGCCACGTCGTCACGGCTCTTTCCGGCCGGGACGAAGGCTGTCGCGCGGTCGAAGAGGATGAGGCGCCCGGGGAGTTCGTCCAGGGTGCGGACTTCGACGTCGCCGTCCAATGGTTCACAGTGGGCCGGCGCGGGCTGAGAATGCCGCGCGGTTCGCCGGCAGAGCGTGCGCATGCGGCCGCCCCGGTCGAGAACCCCTTGCGCGAGGGGCAGAGCAACCGCGAGTTGCGCGGTCGGCCGTGTGCCGCCGGGCCGAATGCCGGGCTGAATGACGAGCAGTTCCTCGGAGGCCCCGGCGCCTGCCCGGCCCATGGCCAGTTGGATCCGGTCCAGGCCGCGCAGGATCGTCACCCCGGAGGCGTGGGCGATGTGTTCCTTCACCCGGTGGAGCAGCTGGGGCAGGGCCACGGAGGGCGCGGTGGGGCGGAGCAGCGTCGAGTCCTCGGCGTCGGGGTAGAGAAGGCCCAGGTCGAAGAGGCACGTGACCCTTTCGGCGTCCGCGAGGCGCAGGCCGCCCTCCTGGAGGGCCCGGAGGTATGCGTCCCTGCCGGCCTCGCAGAGCAACACCGCCTCGTGCGATCCGTGCTCCGTCACCACGTCGCCGTACCTCCCCGCCCCCTCCTGAAGCCCCCGCCCCAGGTGCCCACAGCTAGTGATTCTGGTCGAGGATCCCTGACTGGCCAATGAGATATCCGAGTTGGGCACGGCTGTTGCTGCCGAGGATCGCGGCGAGTTTGGCGATGTGCTCACGGGCGGTGCGGACGTTCATGCCGAGACGGGCGGCTATCTCCGTGTCCGTGAGGCCCTCTATGAGGAGTTCGGCGATGGCCCGCTGACGGGTGGTCACGCCGTTTTCGGCGGGCAGCTGGGCCGCGTTCGGGAACATGGGGGTGGCCAGCCGCCACAGTCGTTCGAAGGTGGTGATGAGGTAGTCCACGATGGCCGGCTGGCGTACTTCGAGCGCCACCGTGCGGTCCTTGCTTCCGGGGATGAAAGCCACCGCGTGGTCCAGGACCACCATGCGCTCGGTTACCTCGTTGAGCGTGCGGACCTCTACGTCTCCGTCCAGTTGTTCGTAGTGGGCCAGGGCGGGGAGCGAGTGGCGCGTGGTGTGCTGGTACAGGGTGCGCATGCGGCAGCCGCGGGAGAGGAGCTCCTGTTCGCGGGGCAGCGCGTCGGCCAGGATCTCGGGGGAGCGGGCGCCGCCGGGCTGGACGGTCAGGAGTTCCTCGGTGGCGTCGGACATCGCCTGGGTGATCGCCGCGTTGATGCGCTCGAAGCCGTCGAGAACCGTGATCTCCGGGCCGCGCAGGAGCTGCGGCAGCGCGACGGCCGGGGCGGTGGGGCGCAGCCAGGCCGTGTCGTCGGTGTCCGGGTGCAGCAGGCCGAAGTCGAGCAGGCAGGGGGCGGCGTCGGCGTCCTGGTGCCGGACGCGGCCTTCGCGCAGGGCGCGGGCGTAGAGGGCCGAACCCGCCTCACACAACTCGTCGGGTCCGTGAGGGTGAGGGCGGGGTTCGGAGGTCATTTCGGTTTGTCCTGCTCGAGGATGCCGGACTGGGCGATGAGGTAGCCGAGTTGGGCGCGGCTTCCGCTGCCCAGGGCGGCGGCGATTTTGGCGATGTGGGCGCGGCAGGTGCGGACGTTCATGCCGAGGCGGCGGGCGATGGCTTCGTCTACGTGGCCTTCGATGAGGAGTCGGGCTATGGAGCGCTGGACACCGGTGATGCCGTCGGTGGACGGCGGGTAGGGAACTTCGTCCACCAGCGGCGTCGCGAGCTGCCATTGTTGCTCGAAGACCTTGGCCAGGTACTCGACAAGCACGGGATGGCGGATTTCCAGCGCGTCCTGACGGTCGGCGCGCGCCGGGAGCAGCGCCACGCTCCGGTCGAAGATCATCAGCCGGTCGATCAGCTCCTCCAGCGTCCGTATCTCCACGTTCTTCGACGTCATACGGGCCGCGTAGGCGAGGGTTCCCTGGCTGTGTCTGACCGTGTGCTGATAGAGCGTGCGCATCGTGATGCCGCGGTCGATGACGGACTGTCCGCGCTTCAGGGCGACGTTCAGGACGTTCTCGCTGCGGCCGCCTCCGGGCTGGACGGTGAGCACTTCGTGACGGCATTCCGCGGTGGCCCGTTCGATGGCCTCATTGATGCGGAGTTCGCCTTCCAGCAGGGTGATCGCGTGCGTCGTGGGCGCGGCCCTGGTGGTGATGGCCATGAATGGCTCGAAGACATCGGTAAGTTCTACCGCGAGGCGCCGCCGCTCCTGGATCTCCTGCTCGATGGGGTGGAGACGCTGTGCGAGTGCTGTGGAGGGAAGTACAGGACGCAACCAGTCCGGATCGTCCGGATCGGGGTGCAGAAGCGAGGAATCCAGTAGGCAGGGAGCGTTCTCAGCCTCGGCGCGGGTCAGACGGCCGTTGCTCAGGGCGCTGGCGTACAACCTCGCGCCCTCACCGCAAAGTGGCGTTGCGGGGTGAGGATGTGTCGGTTTCGTATCTGTTGTGAGCAATTCTCCACCCCCCAGGGTCCTGAACGTGCAGGAACATGATGCATCCACCCTGTGGCTTTGACGTGCTCGATTGAGACATCGTCTTGTTGTGCCGGGGGAGAGGAACCTACCAAGTGAGGACGAAGCCGACCATGTATCAGCGCATGCTTCGCTCGGTGCTTGTCACCACCCTCTCCGCAGGGGTGGTCTTGGGCGCGGTGAGCACTCTCGACCTTGGTTGGAACGCGCCAGCCAAGTCGGCCCCCGCCGAGACGACTTCGGCTTCCGTTGCGCCGCCCGACCTGGGCTGGATCGTGGCGCCGTCAGGAGGCGAGGCATGACCACGCCCCCTGATGACCGCACCTTCCGCCGCGAGATGGCCACCGCCTACCGCTCCGGCTGGCACTTCATCGACCTCGTCACCGCGATCCCCCACCCCGGCGACTCGTTGATGGTCACCCTGGTCGGAGAGCCCGTCATCATCGTGCGCGACGACGACGAGGACATCCGCGCCTACCGCTGCCTCCGCCGCCCCCGCGGCGCCCCGCAGCCGGTCCGGTGCGCCGTGCGCTACGGCATGGTCTTCGTGAACCTCGACCAGCGCGACCACCAGGTCATCGACAAGCGGAAGCGGGCCGCCGACCACAAGGCCGTCGAGCGGCACACCGCCGCCGACCCCCTCACTACCACCCCCCCCGCAGCGCCTGACGCGATTCCCCCGTCGTTGTAAATCGCGCAGGTGCTTCCCCCAGCAGCGGCGCCACCGTGGACCTGAACACGGTGGCGCCGCTGTGGTGTGCGCGCACCTCGGCCCGCGGGCTCACGCCGGCCCAGGCGCTCACCCGGCCGCCTTGCCCAGCGCCCGGTCCAGGTGGATCTCGATCACCACCCGGTCCGGGTTCACCCGGGGCGCCCGCCCGTACCGCTCCTCGTACCGCCGCTCCCCCTCGGCCACCCGCCCGGCCTCTGCCGACACCACGGCCCGCCCCTCCAGCGTCGCCCACCGCCGCCCGTCCACCTGGCACACCGCGACCCGCGCCCCGGGTCCGTCCGCCCCGGACGCCCCGGACGCCGCCAGGACGTGCGCCACCTTCCTGCTGGACTTGTTCGCGAGGACCCGGGCCAGGCCCGCCTCGGGGTCGTAGGTCACGCCGACCGGCACCACGTGCGGGGTGCCGTCCGGGCGCAGGGTCGTCAGGGTGCACAGATGGCGTTCGCGCCAGAAGCTGAGGTACGGGGCGGGCGGGGCGCCCGGATCGATGGCCATGGTCAGGAATGTAATCGCCGGGTCCGGTGGGCCTTCCTCGCTCCCCTTGAGTGGAATAGACTCAACTTTGTGTACGTTGGTTAAGTCAGTATTGGACGTGGGTACCCGAAGGCCCCCAGCCGACCCAGGAGGAGAACGCGCACGTGGACGCCGAGCTGACCAACAGGAGCCGGGACGCGATCAACGCGGCGACCAGCCGGGCCGTGTCCGGAGGCCACCCCGATCTGACCCCCGCGCATCTGCTCCTGGCACTGCTTGAGGGCCAGGACAACGAGAACATCACCGACCTGCTCGCCGCCGTCGACGCCGACCAGGCGGCCGTGCGCGCCGGCGCCGAGCGCGCGCTCGCCGCGCTGCCCAGCGTCACGGGGTCGACGGTCGCCCCGCCCCAGCCCAACCGCGACATGCTGGCCGTCGTCGCCGACGCCGCGCAGCGCGCGAAGGAGCTCGGCGACGAGTACCTCTCCACCGAGCACCTGCTCATCGGCCTCGCCGCGAAGGGCGCCGCCGCCGGTGACGTACTGAACCAGAACGGCGCGAGCGCGAAGAAGCTGCTCGACGCGTTCGAGACCAGCCGCGGAGGACGTCGCGTGACCACCCCCGACCCCGAGGGTCAGTACAAGGCCCTGGAGAAGTTCGGTACGGACTTCACCGCCGCGGCCCGGGAGGGGCGCCTCGACCCCGTCATCGGGCGGGACCAGGAGATCCGGCGGGTCGTGCAGGTGCTCTCCCGGCGTACGAAGAACAACCCCGTGCTCATCGGCGAGCCCGGCGTCGGCAAGACCGCCGTCGTCGAGGGCCTCGCGCAGCGCATCGTGAAGGGGGACGTGCCGGAGTCGCTGAAGAACAAGCGGCTCGTGTCGCTGGACCTCGGCGCCATGGTCGCGGGCGCCAAGTACCGGGGCGAGTTCGAGGAGCGGCTCAAGACCGTCCTCTCCGAGATCAAGGAGAGCGACGGGCAGATCATCACGTTCATCGACGAGCTGCACACCGTGGTCGGGGCCGGCGCGGGCGGTGACTCCGCCATGGACGCGGGGAACATGCTCAAGCCCATGCTCGCCCGCGGCGAGCTGCGGATGGTGGGCGCCACCACCCTCGACGAGTACCGCGAGCGGGTCGAGAAGGACCCCGCCCTTGAGCGGCGGTTCCAGCAGGTGCTCGTCGCCGAGCCGTCCGTCGAGGACTCGATCGCGATCCTGCGCGGGCTCAAGGGGCGCTACGAGGCCCACCACAAGGTGCAGATCGCCGACGCCGCCCTCGTCGCCGCCGCCACGCTCTCCGATCGGTACATCACCTCCCGGTTCCTGCCGGACAAGGCCATCGACCTCGTGGACGAGGCGGCCTCGCGGCTGCGGATGGAGATCGACTCCTCGCCCGTCGAGATCGACGAGCTGCAGCGCGCCGTCGACCGGCTGCGGATGGAGGAGCTGGCGCTCAGCAAGGAGACCGACCCGGCCAGCAAGCAGCGCCTGGAGAAGCTGCGCCGCGACCTCGCCGACAAGGAGGAGGAGCTGCGCGGCCTCACCGCCCGCTGGGAGAAGGAGAAGCAGTCCCTCAACCGCGTGGGTGAGCTCAAGGAGCGGCTCGACGAGCTGCGCGGGCAGGCCGAGCGGGCGCAGCGCGACGGTGACTTCGACACCGCCTCCAAGCTGCTGTACGGGGAGATCCCCACCCTGGAGCGGGACTTGGAGGTCGCATCCGAGGCCGAGGAGGAGGCCGCCAAGGCCGACACCATGGTCAAGGAGGAGGTCGGGTCCGACGACATCGCCGACGTCGTCGCCGCCTGGACCGGCATCCCCGCCGGGCGGCTCCTGGAGGGCGAGACACAGAAGCTGCTGCGCATGGAGAGCGAGCTCGGCAAGCGGCTCATCGGGCAGGGCGAGGCCGTGCGGGCCGTCTCGGACGCGGTGCGGCGCACCCGCGCCGGAATCGCCGACCCCGACCGGCCGACCGGGTCCTTCCTGTTCCTCGGCCCCACCGGCGTCGGCAAGACCGAGCTGGCCAAGGCCCTCGCCGACTTTCTCTTCGACGACGAGCGGGCCATGATCCGCATCGACATGAGCGAGTACGGCGAGAAGCACAGCGTGGCCCGCCTCGTCGGCGCCCCTCCCGGCTACGTCGGGTACGAGGAGGGCGGTCAGCTCACCGAGGCCGTGCGCCGGCGGCCGTACTCCGTGGTGCTGCTCGACGAGGTCGAGAAGGCCCACCCGGAGGTCTTCGACATCCTGCTCCAGGTGCTCGACGACGGGCGGCTCACGGACGGCCAGGGCCGGACCGTGGACTTCCGCAACACCATCCTCGTGCTCACGTCCAACCTCGGCAGCCAGTACCTGGTCGAGCCGCTGACCAGCGAGGAAGAGAAGAAGCAGCAGGTTCTGGAAGTCGTCCGCGCCTCGTTCAAGCCGGAGTTCCTGAACCGGCTCGACGATCTCGTCGTCTTCTCGGCGCTCACCAAGGACGAGCTCGCGCACATCGCCGAGCTGCAGATCGGGCGGCTCGCCAAGCGGCTCGCCGACCGCCGGCTCACCCTCGACGTCACGCCCGAGGCGCTTGCCTGGCTCGCCGACGAGGGCAACGACCCCGCGTACGGCGCGCGGCCGCTGCGCCGCCTCATCCAGACCTCCATCGGCGACCGGCTCGCCAAGGAGATCCTGGCGGGCGAGGTCAAGGACGGCGACACGGTCCGCGTGGACGTCTTCGGGGACGGCCTCATCGTCGGCCCGGCACAGGCGTAACCGGTCACTTCCGCGGGCGGGGGTTGCGGGCCCCCGCCCGGCATGGGAGAGGATGGCTCAATCCGTACGAAGTACGAAGGGAAATAACGGTGACCATCGACCCGTCCTCGATTCCGAATTTCGGGGGCCAGCCCGAACCGCAGCAGGGCGCAGGACCGGCGGGCCCCGTCGTCCCTGACCAGGACCTGGTCAAGCAGCTCCTGGATCAGATGGAGCTCAAGTACGTCGTCGACGACGAGGGTGACCTCGCGGCGCCGTGGGAGGAGTTCCGTACGTACTTCATGTTCCGCGGCGAGGACGACCAGCAGGTCTTCTCGGTGCGGACGTTCTACGACCGGCCGCACGGCATCGAGGAGAAGTCTCAGCTCCTCGAGTCCATCGACGACTGGAACCGGCGCACGCTGTGGCCCAAGGTCTACAGCCACACCCACGACGACGGCACGGTCCGCCTCATCGGCGAGGCCCAGATGCTGATCGGCACCGGTGTCTCGCTGGAGCACTTCGTCTCGTCGACGGTGAGCTGGGTGCGGGCCGCGATCGAGTTCGACCGCTGGCTCGTCGAGCAGCTCGGCCTCGAGCAGGCCGTCGACTCCGCCGACGGCGAGGAGAAGCCCGGGGACGACGAGGTCTGAGGACCCGTCGGTTCCGGCGGCGCGGCCGGCGGGGGCACAGGCCCCGGGCAGGCGCCGCGCATGAGCGACTACAACGGCATCCGGGCGATCGCCACCAGATACGTCCCGTACGCCACCGAGAGCCCGGCCAGGGCGCCCACCACCAGGTAGGCGTTCCTCGGCCGGGCTCTCGCCGTCCGGACCAGCGCCCCGGCGAGCGGGATCAGGAGCGGGAAGGCGGGCAGCAAAAAGCGCGGCTTGGACTCGAAGAAGCCGGAGCCGCCGACCGTGATCAGCAGCAGCACGCCGGTGTAGACGAGCAACGGCAGCGGCGCCCGGTCGGCCACGAGCAGCGCGTACAGCAGCACCGCCACCGCGACGATCACCAGCGTGACGGAGTGCACCAGCTTGTCGCCGTGCAGCAGCAGATGCTCGACGAAGGCGAGCGAGCCCGCGCCGAAGTCGAAGCGCGAGCCCCAGCCGCGCTGCACCGCGAAGTAGCCGCCGAGCGCGTCCCCCTCGCGGACGCCGACCCACAGGACGTACGCGGCCCAGCCGAGCGGGGCGAGCAGCGCGCCCGCCCACAACCCTCGGGGAACGCCGCGGCCGCGGCGCCGCACGATCTCGTACACCGCCACGGCGAGCACCGCCGCCGCGACCGCGAACCCGTTCGGCCGGGCCAGGCCCGCGAGCGCCGCGAGCGCGCCCGCGCACAGCCATCGGCGGGTGAGCAGCGCGTACAGGGACCAGGCCGCGAGCGCGGTGAGGACCGGCTCGGTGTAGCCCATCGACAGGATGACGGAGTGCGGCAGCAGACCCCACAGGACCACCAGGACGGTGGCGGTGCGGCGGTCGTACAGGCGGGCGGCGAGCAGGTAGATCCCGAGGGCGGCGGCCCCGGCGGCGAGCCAGGACACGACGAGCCCGGCCGCGCCGTGGGACAGCGGCGTGAGAGTGGTGACCGCGCGGATCAGGCCCGGGTACAGCGGGAAGAACGCCAGGTCGCTCTGGACCACACCCGGCTCGAAGTGGAGGGTGCGGCCGTAGCCGTGGGCGGCGATGCCGGTGTACCAGCGGGAGTCCCAGGAGCGGCCGAGCAGGCGGAAGGTGTCCTGGCCGGTGGCGTGCGCCACGGCCGTCACGGCGAGAAGGCCGGTGAGCCGCGCCGCGGCGAAGACGCCCAGGGCGCGCACCGCCGTCGGCCCCTCGGGCGCGTAGGAGCGGCACTGGGTGCGGGGTGGTTCGGTGAGCGGGGCCGGGACCGTGGGGCTCGGGTGGGTCACACCCGAACCCTCGGGGGTCGTGGCGGCGGACACCAGCGGGATGGGTCCGTGTGGGTGCGTGCCGCCACCCTCACGCGGCCAGGGCGTGTCCTACAGGGCCTTCAGCCGGTCCACCGCGTCCGCGAGGACCTCCGTGCGCTTGCAGAACGCGAACCGCACGAAGGGCGCGCCCGCCTCGCGGTGGTCGTAGAAGACCGCGTTCGGGATGGCGACGACACCGGCGCGCTCCGGCAGGGCGCGGCAGAAGGCGAAGCCGTCGCCGCCGCCCGAGCGGTCCGCGCCGAGCGGGCGGATGTCGGTGGTGATGAAGTACGTGCCCGCCGGGCGGTAGACCTCGAAGCCCGCCGCTGTCAGGCCCGCGGACAGCAGGTCCCGCTTGGCGCGCATGTCCTCGCGGAAGGACGTGAAGTAGCTGTCGGGCAGCGCGAGCGCCTCCGCGACGGCGTACTGGAAGGGGCCCGACGCCACGAACGTCAGATACTGCTTCGCCGAGCGCACCGCCGCGACCAGCTCCGGCGTGGACGTCACCCAGCCGACCTTCCAGCCCGTGAACGAGAACGTCTTGCCCGCCGAGCCGATGCTGACGGTGCGCTCGCGCATGCCGGGGAACGAGGCGAGCGGCAGGTGCGCGGGCGTCGTCCCGTCGGTCTCGTCGGTGAAGACCAGGTGTTCGTAGACCTCGTCGGTGACCACGAGCAGGTCCCGCTCGACGGCCAGCTTCGCGATCTCGGCCAGTTCCTCGCGGGTGAGGACGGTGCCCGTCGGGTTGTGCGGGGTGTTGAGGAGCAGCAGCCGGGTGCGCGGGGTGACGGCGTCGCGCAGCTCGTCCAGGTCGAGTACGAAGCGTCCGTCCCGCGGCCGCAGGGTGACGGGGACCCGGGTGCCGCCGGCCAGCGCGATCGAGGCGGCGTACGAGTCGTAGTACGGCTCCAGGGCGATCACCTCGTCGCCCGGCTCGACCAGGGCGAGCAGCGAGGCCGCGATGGCCTCGGTGGCGCCGGCCGTGACCAGGACCTCGCGGTCGGGGTCGTAAGCCAGGCCGTAGTGGCGCAGCTGGTGCTCGGCGACGGCCGTGCGCAGCTCCGGCACGCCGGGCCCCGGCGGGTACTGGTTGCCGCGGCCGTCGCGCAGCGCCCGCACCGCGGCCTCGCGCACCTCCTCGGGGCCGTCCGTGTCCGGGAAGCCCTGGCCCAGGTTGATCGCGCCGGTGCGCACCGCGAGCGCGGACATCTCGGCGAAGATCGTCGTGCCGAACTCGGCCAGGCGGCGGTTGAGCAGCGGGCGGGCGTTCATCGAAGAGGGCGTCATGGCCGTCATCCTGCGCCGAACCTCTGGACTTCCTCAACTCTGCTTTGGCCGGGTGTGGCCGGGGGCATTCCCTTGTCACGCGACGACGCGGGACGAGATCAGCACGGCGGGACCGGCCCGGGGGAACGGCTCCGGCCCGCTACGGGGGAACGGAAAGGAAGGTGAGGGCCATGATCCTGATCCTCTTCTTCATCTTGTGGCTCGTGATCGTGACGGCGATCGGCTACGGCGTCAGCCGGCGCACCAGGCGCCCGAGGATGAGCCGGGCGTCGGGCAGCAGCTGGTGGGCGAGCTCGGGCTCCCACAACTCGAGTTCGGGCGCGGCCAGTTGCGGCGGCGGGTCGTCCTGCGGTGGCGGGTCGTCCTGTGGCGGCGGTTCGTCCTGCGGTGGCGGGGGCGGCGGGGGTGGATGCGGCGGAGGCAGCTGACACGGGGCAGCTGGTCCACTGGGCGAAGCGCCCGGCGGGAGTCAACTCCCGGCGGGCGCTTCGTCGTTGAGGTGGCTTCCAGGTTTCGCCGACGAGGACCGGGCAAGAAGCCAAGAGGGCTGCACAAGGGGTTGTTGAAGGGCGACAGGGGGGATATAGGTCTATTGGCGACCGTACCGGGACGCTTCCGGATCGTCTGAGTTCGAAGAAACGTGAACAGATGAACTGTTCAGCCCTCTAGGGTATGGAAACCCTACGAAGTTGGGTAAAAACGCTGTGGCAGTGTCGCAGTTCATGATTCCCTCTTAACCGTCACACCGCCCTCGGACGTTCTCGGCTCAGCGATCGGGACTTCTCCGTGGGCACGAGCCGGCATTCCGACCTCCTGGTGTCCGACCGGGTGCGCCGGCCCTCCCCCCACCTCCATTGCGTGCTAGCGGAGCCGACCCATGCTCACGACCCTGAAGACTGTCTATACCGACACGCGCGCCGGGGACCTGGCCTGGGCCCTCGGCCGCGAGCCGTTGCCCGCACTTGCCACGCTCGACCTCGAACTGTCCGGCGCCGCCGTGCAGTTGAGACTTCTCGGGGCGTCGCACCAGGTGCTTCTGGAGGAGGAGCGGGGGACCTGCTCGGAGACGGTGGCCTGCATCCCCGGCAGCAGCACCCCGCTGCCGCTCGGCGTCTCCAAGCGGGTGGGCGAGTGGGAGTACGAGTTCGCGGCCTGCGTGGAGACCCTGTCGCGGGGTCAGTTCACGGGCCGCGCCCAGGAGTTGCTGGCCCTGGTCACCGAGCACCCGCACGGCCTCGCCGGCGTCTTCCCCGGCATCCCGCACGCCTTCACCGCCATGCTCGCCCAGCGCCACGAGGGCGCGGTCATGTGGCGTACGTGGCACGCGTACCCGCAGGACGGGCAGCTGGTGGCGACGCGGACCCGGGTGGGCGTGGCCGGCCGGTTACACGTTCCCACGGGCACCTCCACCCATGTGGGGGACTTGGTGTAAGCATTCGGTGACGTAGCGTTCGCAGCGTGATCGAGCCGCCCGTGCGCCTGCCCGTCACGCCCCGGACAGGCCGCTTCCTCGTCCTCGCGGGCGTGTTCATCTGTGCCGCCTGCGGCCTGGTGTACGAACTCGAACTCGTCGCCCTCGCCTCGTACTTGATCGGTGACTCCGTCACCCAGGCTTCCGTCGTGCTGTCCGTGATGGTGTTCGCGATGGGCGTCGGCTCGCTGCTCGCCAAGCGGCTGCGGTGCCGGGCCGCCGCCGGTTTCGGCCTCGTCGAGGCGGCGCTCGCGCTGGTCGGCGGGTGCAGCGCGCTGGTCCTGTACGCGGCGTTCGCCTGGACCGGCGACCGGGGCGAGATGTGGGCGAGCGGATCGCGCTACCTCTTCGTGGCGTTCTCCTTCGTCATCGGCGCCCTCATCGGCGCCGAGGTGCCCCTGCTCATGGTGCTGATCCAGCGCATCCGGCGGCAGGACGCGGGCGGCGCGGTCGCCGACCTGTTCGCCGCCGACTACGTGGGCGCGCTGGTCGGCGGCCTCGCCTTCCCCTTCCTGCTGCTGCCGTGGTTCGGGCAGCTCACCGGGGCGCTGCTCACCGGCGCCGTCAACGTCCTCGCGGGCGGCGCGCTGGTCTTCGGCCTGTTCGGGCGCGATCTGAGCGGCCGCGGCCGCTGGATACTGATCCTCGCCAACGTCACGGTCCTCGCCGTCCTCGCCTCCGCCGCCGTGCTCGTCGACGACTTCGAGCGCGCCGCGCGCCGCGCCGTGTACGGCTCGGACATCCGCGTCGCCGTGCAGACCGACGTCCAGGAAGTCGTCCTGACCGGCGGCGACCGCGAGTCCCTGCACCTGTTCCTCGACGGCCGGCTGCGCGTCAGCGGCCGCGACGAACGCCGCTACCACCAGGCGCTCGTCCAGCCCGCCATGCGCGGCGGGCCGCACGCGCGCGTGCTGATCCTCGGCGGCGGCGACGGCCTCGCCGCCGCCGAGGTGCTGCGGCACTCCGGGGTGCGCCGCGTCGACGTCGTCGAGATCGACCCGGGCGTCGTGCGGCTGGCCCGCAACGATCCGGCGCTCAGCGAGCTCAATGGACACGTGTACCGGGACCGCCGGGTCCGCGTCACCCACGCCGACGCGTTCCGCTGGCTGCGCGGGCCGCACGAGCGGCGCCGGCCCTACGACGTCGTGCTCGCCGACCTGCCCGACCCCGGCATCACCGCGAACACCAAGCTCTACTCGCAGGAGTTCTACGGCCTGCTCGCCCGCGTCCTCACCGACGCCGGCCGGTTCGCCGTGCACGCCGGGCCGGTCGTCACCCGGGGCCACACCTACTGGACGGTCGACGCGACGCTGCGCGCCGCGGGCTTCGTCACCACGCCCTACCGCGTGACGGGCCGTCACGCCGGCTTCGCCGCCGGGCCCGACCGGACCGCCGACGGCACCGCCGAGCCGCGCGACTGGGGCTTCGTGCTCGCCGCGCGCACCCCGGAGCGGCTCACCGGGGCCGGGGCGTCGGGGGTCCTGCGGGCTGGCGCCCGGGCCGCCGAACGGGTCCGCCCCGCCGCCGGTCACGGCATCGCGCCGTCCACCCTGGTGCATCCGCGGTACGCCGACTGACGGGTCGTCCGGCCGTGGACACGGTCAAGTGGCGTCAGGTCCTGTCCGATGGGTCGGCGTGGAGCAAGGAGCGGCGTCTGGCCAGGCGTCGCGACGCCGCGCCGACCCATCGGGCAGGGCCTAGGGCATACATCATGCGGCGGGCGTCGGTACGCTCGTCTGTCATGGAGCATGAGGTGTTCGTACCGGTTCCGGAAGAGCCGCTCCGCGAGGCGCTGGCCGACCCCGAGCGGGTCGCCGGTGCGGTGCCGGGGCTGCAGCGCGCCGCCGACGCGGACTCGCCGCCCGTGTCCGGGCGGCTGAGAGTGCGGGTCGGCGGGCACACGATCACCTATCGCGGTGCGCTGCGGGTCGCCGCGCGGGGCGACGGCGGGTTCTCCCTGGAGGGCGAGGGGGCCGAGGTCCGCGGCAGCGGGGCCGTGAAGTTCTCCCTCGTCCTGCGGCTCGCGCCCGCCGCGGAAGGGGGCACGAACCTCGCCTTCAGCGGGAGCGGGTCCGGGGACGGACGGGTCGCCGAGATCGCGGAAAGTTCTCCACAGGCTGTGGAGGGGGCGGTGCGGAGGCTGCTCGGGCGGTTCGCGGAGGGGCTCGCCTCGGGCGGGGCGGGGGCGGGGGCGTCCGGCTCCGCGAAGGCCGACGCCGAGCCGGCGGAGTCCGCCGAGGCCGCCGGGCCCTCCGATTCCGCCGAGCCCGCCGGGCCCGAGGAACCCATGGGGCCCACCGGGTCCGCGGACGGTTCGTACGGGATCTTCCGGGCCGAGGTGCCGCCTCCGCCGTTGGATCCGCTCTCCGACGATCTTGACGGGCCGTTGGACGCGGGGGTGCCGGCCGCGGAGGCCGCGCATGCTCGGCGGACGATGATCGGGCGGAGCGCGGAGGAGGTCGATCACGCGCCGCCGCGGGGGCGGTACGCGCCCGTGCCGGTGCCCGAGGCGATGTCTGGCGGGGTCGCCACGCTGCGGTGGGCCGCGCCCGTGGCCGCGGTGGCCCTCGCCTCGGCGATCGTGGTGTCGCGGGCGTTGCGTCGCCGCCGTTGAGCTTTCCCCAACCCCGCCCCTTCCCGAAACTGGGGGCTCTGCCCGGTTTCGGGAAGGGGTGGGATTGGGGAGCTCCCAGCCGGGCCGAGCCGTAAGGTCGACCCCGTGAGTAGCAGCAGCGAAGAGATCAGGCTGGCCGCGGGTACCGCGGAGGTCGGCGTTCAGCCGGGCAACGGCTGCCGCCTCGGCAGCCTCACCGTCGACGGAGTCGAACTGCTGCGGCAGGGTGAGCGCTACGGCAGCTTCCCCATGGTCCCGTGGTGCGGCCGCACCCGGGACGGCCGCTTCAGGAACGGCGGCACCCTCCACCAGCTCCCCGTGAACTCCCCACCGCACGCCATCCACGGCACAGCCCGCGACGCCGCGTGGAAAACGGCCCGCCAGAGCCCCACGGAGGCCGTGTTCACGTACGACCTGACGGACCCCTGGCCCTACCCGGGCCGCGTCACGCAGGTCGTCGAGCTGACCGAGGACGCGCTGACCCTGCGGATGGCGATCGAGACGTACGGAGACTCCTTCCCGGCGCAGGCGGGCTGGCATCCCTGGTTCAACCGCCACCTGGCGGGAGGGGACGGCGGGCAGGACGACTCCGGCGTACAGCTGAGCTTCACCCCCGCCTGGCAGGAGCAGCGAGGCGACGACCACCTCCCCACCGGCACCCGCGTCGCCCCCACCCCCGCCCCCTGGGACGACTGCTTCGGCATGCCGGGCGGCGTGGACGTGACCCTGACCTGGCCGGGCCGCCTGGAGCTGAACGTGGCCAGCCGCGAGGAGTGGGTCGTGGTGTACGACGAGCCCGCCGACGCGGTGTGCGTGGAGCCGCAGACCGGCCCGCCCAACGGCCTGAACACCCTGCCGCGCCTGGTGACCCCGCTGGAGCCGCTGGAGACGTCGACCACCTGGACCTGGCGGCGGCTGTGACCCCCGCGCCCCGCGCCCCGCGGCGCGCTTAAGCTCGTAGCCATGACGAACGACGTACGCGGCGACCTGCTGCAGCAGATCAAGGACAAGGCCGTCGTGCACGGCAAGGTGACGCTCTCCTCGGGCATCGAGGCCGACTACTACGTCGACCTGCGCCGCATCACCCTGGACGGCGAGGCCGCCCCGCTGGTCGGGCAGGTGCTGCTCGACCTGACGGCGGACCTGGAGTTCGACGCCGTGGGCGGGCTCACCATGGGCGCCGACCCCGTCGCCGCCGCGATGCTGCACGCCGCCGCGGCCCGCGGGAAGCGGATCGACGCGTTCGTGGTGCGCAAGGCCGCCAAGGCGCACGGCCTGCAGCGCCGCGTCGAGGGCCCGGACATCAGGGGCCGCCGCGTGCTCGTCGTCGAGGACACCTCCACCACCGGCGGCTCCCCGCTCACCGCCGTGGAAGCGGTGCGCGAGGCCGGCGCCGAGGTCGTGGGCGTGGCGACCATCGTGGACCGGGCCACCGGCGCCGCCGAGAAGATCACCGAGGGTGCCGGGGTCCCGTACCTCTTCGCGTACTCGAAGGACGAGCTCGGGCTGGACTAGTACGCGGACTGAGCACGTCCCGTAAGTCTGGAAAGATGGGGGCGACGACATCGCCGTCGCCGCCCCCAGAGCACTCACCCCGCACATCACAAGGAGCGGACACATGCCCATCGCAACCCCCGACGTCTACAACGAGATGCTGGACCGGGCGAAGGCAGGCAAGTTCGCCTACCCGGCGATCAACGTGACGTCCTCGCAGACCCTGCACGCTGCGCTGCGCGGCTTCGCGGAGGCGGAGAGCGACGGCATCATCCAGATCTCCACAGGCGGTGCGGAGTTCCTGGGCGGCCAGTACAACAAGGACATGGTGACGGGCGCGGTGGCCCTCGCCGAGTTCGCTCACATCGTCGCGGCGAAGTACGACATCACGGTCGCGCTGCACACCGACCACTGCCCGAAGGACAAGCTCGACGGGTACGTCCGCCCGCTCCTCGACGTCTCCGCCGAGCGCGTCGCCCGCGGCGAGAACCCCCTGTTCCAGTCCCACATGTGGGACGGCTCCGCCGAGACCCTCGCCGACAACCTGTCCATCGGCCAGGAGCTGCTCGCCAAGGCCGCCGCCGCGAAGATCATCCTTGAGGTCGAGATCACGCCGACCGGCGGCGAGGAGGACGGCGTCACGCACGAGATCAACGACGAGCTGTACACGACCGTCGACGACGCCATCCGCACCGCCGAGGCCCTGGGCCTGGGCGAGAAGGGCCGCTACCTGCTCGCCGCGTCCTTCGGCAACGTCCACGGCGTCTACAAGCCGGGCAACGTCGTCCTGCGCCCCGAGCTGCTCAAGGACCTCCAGGAGGGCGTCGGCTCGAAGTACGGCAAGCAGTCGCCGTTCGACTTCGTCTTCCACGGCGGCTCCGGCTCCACGGCCGAGGAGATCGCCACCGCCCTTGAGAACGGCGTCGTGAAGATGAACCTCGACACCGACACCCAGTACGCCTTCACGCGGCCCGTCGCGGACCACATGTTCCGCAACTACGACGGCGTCCTGAAGGTCGACGGCGAGGTCGGCTCGAAGAAGACGTACGACCCGCGCACCTGGGGCAAGTCCGCCGAGGCCGGCATGGCCAAGCGCGTCACCGAGGCGTGCGCGAACCTGCGCTCCACCGGCACGAAGCTCAAGTAGCCCACTGTCTCGTCCGCTCGCCGGGCCCGGTACTCCGCGTGGGTGCCGGGCCCGCGGCATGTCCGGAGGGAACCGATCATGACCACTGCGGCATACGACTTCGACACCCCCGTCGACCGGTACGGCACCTGGTGCGTCCAGTGGGACGGCATCGCCGACCGTTTTCCCGTGCCCGATCTCCTCCCGTTCACGATCTCCGACATGGACTTCGCCTGCGCCCCCGAAGTCCTCGACGCGTTGCAGCGGCGGGTCGCGCACGGTGTCTTCGGCTACACGGACTGGCGCAACGACGACTTCCGCGGCGCGATCCGCGACTGGTTCAAGCAGCGCTACGACACGGAGGTCGACCCCGACTCGCTCGTGTACGCCCCCTCCGTGCTCAGCCAGGTGTCGCAGCTGCTGCGGATGTGGAGCGCGCCGGGGGACGGGATTGTGGTGCACACCCCTACGTACGACGGGTTCCGCAAGGCGGTCCTCGGCCTCGGCCGGGAACTGCGCGGCGTGCCCCTGGAGGATCCCGGACTGGCGCTGCTGGAGGCCGAGTTGGCGCGGCCCGACAGCCGGGTGCTGCTGCTCTGTTCCCCGCACAACCCGACCGGGCGGGTGTGGACCGACGCCGAGCTCGCCGCGACGGCCGAGCTGTGCGAGCGGCACGGCGTCGCCGTCATCAGCGACGAGATCCATGCCGACCTCACCCACGACGGGTACGTCCACCGGCCCTGGACACGGTACGGGCGGGGGCGCTGGGCGCTGGTCACCTCGGGCACCAAGGCATTCAACTTCCCCTCGCTGAGCGGCAGTTACGGCTTCATCGGCGACCCGGACGAGCACGCGGCCTTCGTGGCGCGGATGAACACCGGGGAAGGGCTCGCCTCGCCCGCGGTGCTCTCGCTCACCGCGCACATCGCCGCGTACCGGGAGGGCGAGGCGTGGCTCGATGCCGTGCGGGCCTATGCGTACGGGAACCTTCGGGTCGTGGGGGAGCGGCTGAACGCGGCCTTCCCCGAGCTGGGGTGGGTCCCGCCGCAGGCGGGGTATCTCGCCTGGATCGATCTTCGTCCCGTGCTCGGGGAGGGGGTCGGCGACGAGGCGCTCCAACGGGAGCTGGTGGAGCGGCAGGGGGTGGCTGTGATGCCTGGCGGGACGTATGGGGCGCCCGGGTTCGTGCGGCTGAATGTGGGGTGCCCGCGGGCGAAGGCGGAGGCGGGGGTTGCGGCGTTGGTGCGGGGGGTGAGGGCTGTGCGGGGGCTTCCCCAGTCCCGCCCCTTCCCGTAACCAGGTCGCGGCTCGTCCTCAATCGCCGGACGGGCTCTATATCGCCCCTCAGAACGCCAGCTGGGCGATTTCTTCCGCCACCACCGCGCACGCGTCCGCCGCCGGGTCGATCAGGGGGAAGTGGCCGACGTCCTCAAGCAACGTGACCCCGACGACCTCACCGGCTTTCGCGGCAGCGTCGGCGTACGCCTCGGCGACGGCCTGCGGTACGACGATGTCGGTGCGGCCCTGGACGACGGTGGTGGCGATGCCGGTGGGCAGCAGGACGGCCGGGTCGGCATGCGCGAGCCGCTCCTCGAACAGCTCCTCGGCGTCGCCGAGGAACTGCCGCACCGCCCCCGAGCAGACGTCGAGTTCGTCCGCCACCCGCAGGTCGGCGATCGGCGCGAGGGCCACCACGCCCCGCAGCGGTGCGGGGCGGGCCCGGTACCAGCGGGAGCCCTCCGGCAGTACGTGCCGTGCCGCCGCCCACAGCGCGAGCTGGCCGCCGGCCGAGTGGCCGGTCACCACGACCCGCTTCGGGTCGGCCATCGGCAGGGCCTCGCGGGCCAGGTCGGGCAGCGCGTCGAGCGCGGCGGCCACGTCGTCGAGGGTCTCGGGCCAGCGCCCCGCGATCGGCCCGGCGGCGCCCTGCGCCGGGATCGGGCCGCCGGGCGAACTGCCCTTGCGGTACTCGACGTTGGCGACGGCGAAGCCGCGCCGGGCCAGGAAGTCCGCGAACGGTGTCACGTGCAGGCGGTCGTACGGCGCCCGCCACGCCCCGCCGTGCAGCACGACGACGAGCGGCGCGGGGCGGTCCCCGGTGCCGCGCGGGGCGTAGAAGTCGACGATCTGGTCCGCGTGCGTGCCGTACGCGGCGGTGCTGTCGGGCGGCACCGCGGGATGCGCGAAGGCGGCTGCTTCCTCGGCGGCATCGCGGGCCACGGCGGCGTCGTCCGGCATGCGGCAACCCTCCCAAACTCGCCCGGGCGTCCGCCCTCCGGGCCCCGGTGGCAACAGACCGGCGACCGGAGGGCGTTCGAATCATGATCCAGATTTGCCGGACGGTATCAGGACCCGCCCGGCGCCCGAGCCGTCAGGCCCCCTAGAGGCCCTCGGGTGCTTCTTCCGGCGCCTCCTCCAGTGTGTCCGCAAGGGTGTCCGCGAGGACCCGCGCGGCGCGCTCCGCGTCCGCGAACGACACGTACAGCGGAGTGAAGCCGAAGCGCAGCACGTCCGGCGCGCGGTAGTCGCCGACCACGCCCCGCTCGATCAGCCGCTTCATCACGCCGGCGGCGTCCGGGCAGCGCAGCGCGATCTGGCTGCCCCGCTCGGCGTGCGCGGCGGGCGTGATCGACTCGACCCGCCCCTCGGGGACGTACGCGGCGACGCACTCCAGGAAGAAGTCCGTCAGGGCCAGGGACTTGGCGCGCACCGCCGCCGCCGACACCCCCTCCCACACGTTGAGCGCCGCGTCGAACGCGAGCAGCGACAGGATGTCGGGGGTGCCGACCCGGCCGCGCACCGCGTCGTCGGCCGGTTTGTACTCGGCCCGCATCCCGAAGGGCTCGGCGTGCGAGTTCCAGCCGGGCAGCGGCGAGTCGAAGCGCGGCTGGTGCTCCTTGCGCACGTACAGGTACGCGGGCGAACCCGGGCCACCGTTCAGGTACTTGTAGGTGCAGCCGACCGCCAGGTCCACGCCGTGCTCGTCCAGGCCGATCGGCAGGGCGCCCGCCGTGTGGCACAGGTCCCAGACGACGAGGGCGCCCACGGCGTGCACGGACGCGGTCAGCCCGGGCAGGTCGTGCAGCCTGCCGGAGCGGTAGTCGGCGTGGTTGAGCAGCACGGCGGCGGTGCGCGGACCGAGGACGCCGGGCACGTCCGCCGGGACGGCCGGGATCAGCCGGCAGCCGGTGAGGCGGGCGGCGGACGCGGCGATGTATCCGTCGGTGGGGAAGGTGGTGGCGTCGACGACGATCTCGTCGCGCGCCGGGTCCGGGCCCGGGTCCGGCGCGTCCCCGCGGGCGATGCGGACGGCGGCCACCAGCGCCTTGAAGACGTTCACGCTGGTGGAGTCGGCGACGACGACCTGGCCGGGGGCGGCGCCGAGCAGCGGGGCGAGGCGGTCGCCGATCCGCTCCGGCGCGGTCCACCAGCCGCTCTCCTCCCAGGAGCGGATGCGGAGCTTGCCCCATTCGCGGGTGATGACGTCGGCGACGCGGGCCTCGACGTTCGCGGGCAGGGCGCCCAGCGAGTTCCCGTCCAGATAGACGGTGTCGTCGAGGACGAACTCGCCTCGTTTGGCGGCGAGTTCGTCCTTGGCGTCGAGCAGTTCGGCCCGCTCCCGCAGCTGCGCGTACGTCTCCTGTGCCTGGTGCGTCTCAGACATGGCTGCGCGCCGTCCACAGCTCCGGGAACACGTTCTTCGTGGCGCGTTTCTCCAGCCAGGCCACCCCGGCGGAGCCGCCCGTGCCGGTCTTGGAGCCCATGGCGCGGCGGGTGGCGACCAGGTGGTCGTTGCGCCAGCGCCAGACCAGCTCGCCGACGTCGGTCAACGCCTCGCCGAGCCGGGCGAGTTCGTCGCCCTCGTCCCCCGCGTACAGGGCCGTCCACACGGCCTCGACCTCGGGCGACGGCTCGTACCTGCGGGATATGTCGCGCTCCAGGACGGCGGCCGGGATCGGGTGCCCGCGCCGCGCGAGGAGCCGCAGCACCTCGTCGTACAGGCTCGGCTCCTGCAGCGCCTTCTCCAGCTCCGCGTGCACGCGCGGGGCGCCGCGGTGCGGCACCAGCATGGACGCGGACTTCTCGCCGAGCAGGAACTCCATGCGCCGGTACATCGCCGACTGGAAGCCGGAGCCCTCGCCGAGCGCGCCCCGGTAGGAGTTGAACTGGGCGGGGGTGAGCTGGCCGAGCGGCTTCCACGAGTGGTTCAGCGCCTCCAGCTCGCGCACCGACCGCTTCAGCGCGGCGATCGCCACCGGCACGTCGTCCTCGCGCAGCGCACGCGCCGCGGTCTCCCACTCGTGCACGATGACGGTGAACCACAGCTCCATGACCTGCGTGGTGACGAGGAAGACCATCTCGCCGGGGTCGTCGGACCGCAGGTGCTGGAGGTGGGTGAGGACGTCCGCCTGGACGTAGTCCTCGTAAGGGGTGGTGCCTGCGAAGTCGAGGTTCGGGCTCTCCGGGCTTTCGTCGTCCGTGGTCACGGACTGTGGCCGGGTCTCGTGCGCCGCGTGCGCCTCGTAGGACATCGCTTACTCCTAGATGCGTACTCCGGGTAGCGGTCCGCCCCTGCCGGTACCGGCACGGGGGCCCCGGTCCCCACCCGCATCCTCCGCAACATCCCCGGAAACAGCAAGACCTGCCTGGTCACACTGGGTGTCCAGGCAGGTCGTGGGTACGCGCGGGCGCTGCCGGGCTCAGCCCAGGGTGTCCGCCGCCGTCGCCGAGGACTCGCGCAGGAACGTCGAGCACCGCTCGTACTCCTCCTGCTCGCCGATGGCGCCCGCCGCCCGGGCGAGGGCGTGCAGCGCGCGCAGGAAGCCGCGGTTCGGCTCGTGCTCCCACGGCACCGGGCCGTGGCCCTTCCAGCCGCTGCGGCGCAGGGAGTCCAGGCCGCGGTGGTATCCCGTACGGGCGTACGCGTACGACTCGACGACGCGGCCCGCCTCGTACGCCTCGTCGGCGAGGCGTGCCCACGCGAGGGAGGACGTCGGGTACTTCGCGGCGACGTCGGTGGCCGGCGTGCCGCCCGCGAGGAGCTCGCGGGGCTCGGGGTCGTCGGGCAGATGGGTCGGGGGCGGTCCCCCGAGCAGATTCTCGTGAATGGCCATGGGCCAAGTCTGCTCCATGCGGGCCCTGCCGGTGGCCTCCCCAACCCGCCCCTTCCCGTAACCAGGGGGCTGCCGCCCCCTGTGGGGCGGAGCCCCAGTTCGGGAAGGGGCGGGGTTGGGGAGCCCCCCGGCAGGGCCCCGCGTAGTACCTGCGACGGACCCCGCACAACCCGTCCCGGAGGGGACGCGACCCGCGGCCCCCGGCCCGTACCGTCTACCGCGTGACCGAGAAACCGCGCAGCCCGGAGTTCCACCTCGCGCAGAACGCCCTCCAGGGCCTGCGCACGGACCTCTTCCACGACGCCTTCGCCTACCGCCCCCTGCCCCCGCTGAGCGCGGACGCCGCGCCACTGCAGTGGGTGCCGAAGCGGCTGCGCAGGTACGCGATCTGGTTCCCGCACGCCGTGGTGCTCGCGATGGCCCTGCTCACCTTCGCCGTCGCGTACACGGAGACCCCCCTCGGAACCGGCACCAGCGACCTCACAAAGATCATTCTGGGGCTCGGTCCGGCGGCCGCGGTGGCGGTGACGCTGGTGCGCCCGGTGCTCGCCTGGTGGCTGTCCCTGGGCCTCGCCCTCGTCACGGCGGCCGCGGGCGACGGCACCGACTATCCGTGGACGTCGGGCTCCCTCACGGGCCACACCGCGGTCATGGTGGTGGTGGCGGCGCGCACCCGGCCGCGCACGGCGGCCTGGCTGTGGGTGCTCACGGCCGTGTTCTCGGTCGTCGCGGAGGGGGCGGGCTCGCGCTACGCCACCAACACCGGGCCCATGCTGGTGTTCAGCGGCATCTGCGTCGCCCTGGTCACCCTGGTCACCGTCAACCGCAACACCCGCCGCGAGGTCGCCGCCGAACGCACGGTCACCGCCGTCGAGCGGGACAAGCGCACGCTGCTCGAGGAGCGCACCAACATCGCCCGTGAGCTGCACGACGTCGTGGCGCACCACATGTCGGTGGTCGCCATCCAGGCGGAGGCCGCTCCGTACCGTGTCGAGAACCCGCCGCCCGAGCTGGAGCAGGCGTTCGCGACGATCCGGGAGAACGCCGTGATCGCCCTGACCGAGCTGCGCCGCGTCCTCGGTGTCGTACGCGCGGAGGACTACGAGGCCCCCGACGCCCCGCAGCCGACCCTCGCCGACATCGGCCGGCTGCTCGACAACGTGCGCGACACCGGCCTGGACGTGGAGAAGGTCGTCACCGGCGCGGTGCGGGAGCTGCCGCAGGGCGTGGAGCTGTCGGCGTACCGCATCGTGCAGGAGGCCCTCAGCAACAGCCTGCGGCACGCGCCGGGCGCGACGGCACGGGTGGAGATCGGCTATGTGCTCGGCGGCCTCGGGCTGCGTATCGTGAACGGTCCCGCGACCGGGTTGGCGAAGCCGTCGCCGGGGGCCGGGCACGGCATCACCGGCATGCGGGAACGTGTGACGATGCTGGACGGCGAGATGACGGCGGAGCCGACCGCCGACGGCGGGTACGAGGTGACGGTGTTCCTGCCGGTGCCGGTGGAGCCTCCCGCGGCGGCGGACGCCACGAAGACCCTCTCCCTGGCCAAGCACGACAAGCCCGCCGGAGGCGACACCGCATGACCCGCACCATCCGTGTCCTGATCGCCGACGACCAGATGATGGTCCGCGAGGGCTTCTCCGTCCTGCTGAACGCCATGCCGGAGATCGAGGTCGTCGGCGAGGCGGTGAACGGCCTCGAAGCCGTCCGGCGGGTGCGCGAACTCGCCCCGGACGTCGTCCTGATGGACATCCGCATGCCCGAGATGAACGGCATCGAAGCGACCCGCGAGATCGTCGCGGACGCGTTGGTCGAGACGAAGGTGCTTGTCCTGACGACGTTCGACCTGGACGAGTACGTGTACCAGGCGCTGCGCGCGGGCGCGTCCGGCTTCCTGCTCAAGGACGCCTCGGCCCGGCAGCTCGCCGACGGCGTACGCGTGGTGGCCGCCGGTGAGGCCCTGCTCGCGCCGAGCGTGACGCGCCGCCTGATCACGGAGTTCTCGAAGCTGTCGGACAACCCGCGGCTCATGGCGTCCGCGCAGGCGCGGGCCCAGTACGGGGAGCTGACCGAGCGCGAGACGGAGGTCCTGGTGCTCATCGCGCAGGGTCTTTCGAACGCCGAGATCGCCGCGCGGCTCGTCGTCGCCGAGTCCACGATCAAGACGCACGTCAGCCGGGTCCTGGTGAAGCTCGGCCTGCGCGACCGCACCCAGGCCGCCGTGTTCGCGTACGAGGCACGGCTGGTCACGCCGGGCTGAGCGGGGCTGGGCGGGCGGGGCTGGTCAGGCCGGGCGGGCGGGGCTAACGTCCCTTCATGGACGCCCCCTTCGACCCCTGGTCGCCCGCGTTCGTGGCGGACCCCTATCCCGCGTACGCCGCGCTGCGCGCCGCCGGCCGCGTGCACCACTACGCGCCGAGCGACCAGTACCTGATCCCGCACCACGCGGACGTCGCGGCGCTGCTGCGGGACCGGCGGCTCGGCCGCACCTATCTGCACCGGTACAGCCACGAGGAGTTCGGCCGCCAGGCCCCGCCGCCCGAGCACGAGCCGTTCCACGTCCTGAACGACCACGGCATGCTCGACCTGGAGGCACCGGCGCACACCCGCGTCCGGCGCCTGGTGGCGAAGGCGTTCACGCCCCGCACGGTCGAGCGGCTTCGCCCGTACGTCGAGGGCCTCGCGGACGAGCTGGTGCGGGGGCTCGTGGCCGACGGGGGCGGGGACCTGGTGGCGCGGGTGGCCGAGCCGCTGCCCGTCGCGGTGATCGCCGAGATGCTGGGCATCCCGGAGGCGGACCGGGGGCCGCTGCGGCCCTGGTCGGCGGACATCTGCGGGATGTACGAGCTGAACCCGGGGGAGGAGACGGCGGCCCGGGCCGTGCACGCGTCGGTCGAATTCTCCTCGTACCTAAGGGAGTTGATCGCCGCTCGGCGCAGGGAGCCCGGCGACGACCTGATCAGCGCCCTCATCGCCGCCCACGACGAGGGCACCGGCCACGACGAGGGCGACCGGCTCAGCGAGCAGGAGATGATCTCGACCTGCGTGCTGCTCCTGAACGCGGGCCACGAGGCCACCGTCAACTCCACCGCCAATGGGTGGAACGCTCTCTTCAGCCATCCCGAACAGCTCGCCGCCCTGCGCGCGGACCCCGAGAAGCTGCTGCCCACCGCCGTGGAGGAGTTGCTGCGCTTCGACACGCCGCTCCAGCTCTTCGAGCGGTGGGTGCTCGACGACATCGAGGTCGGCGGCACCCGGATCCCGCGCGGCAGCGAGGTCGCGCTGCTCTTCGGCTCCGCCAACCGGGACCCGGCCGTGTTCGCCGCCCCCGACACCCTGGACCTGGCCCGCGCCGACAACCCGCACATCTCCTTCAGCGCGGGCATCCACTACTGCGTCGGCGCGCCGCTCGCCCGGATCGAACTCGCCGCCTCGCTCGGGGCGTTGCTGCGCCGGGCCCCGGACCTGCGGCTCGCGGCGAAGCCGACGCGCAAGCCGAACTTCGTGATCCGGGGCCTGGGGGAGCTGCTCGTCGAGTGCTGACAGGCTCTCAGCCCGCCGCCATGTCCCGCCTGCGCAGCCCCGCGAGGCCGGTCGCCGTGAACACCACCGCGAGCCCCGTGAGCAGCAGCACCGGGCTCCACGTCATGTCCGATCCCGGCAGCTTCGGCAGGTGGGAGAACGGCGACAGGTTCAGCACGGGCTGCGGTACGTCCAGGGCGGGGCCGATCCAGCCGATGAGCAGGGCCAGGCCCGCGGCTCCCCAGGCGGATACGGCCAGTTGGGGCGAGACGCCGTGGAGCAGCACGGCCAGCGAGCCGATCAGCCAGATCGCGGGGAGCTGGACCAGGCAGGCACCGACGACGGGGCCGACGTCCTTCCCGTACCCGAGGGCGAGACCGCAGGCCGCGAGCAGCATGATCAGCGCGGCGCCCGCGAAGGCGACGACGAGGTGGCCCGCCGCCCAGCGGAGCCTGCCGACCGCGTTCGCGAGGACCGGCTCGGCGCGCCCCGAGGTCTCCTCCCCGTGCAGCCGAAGCACCGAGGCGACGATGTAGAGCGCGCCGACCATGCCGATGAGGCCGACGATCGCGGCGAGGAAGGCGTCGGTGAGCCCGGTCTGGCCGCCCATGCGCTCGAAGATCTGGCGCGTGTTGTCGTTGTCGCCGACCAGGTCGGTGGCGCCCTCCGTCATGCCGCCGAAGACGACGCCCGCGGCCAGGAAGCCGAGGCTCCAGCCGACGACGGCACCGCGCTGCAGCCGCCAGGCCAGCGCGCCCGCCGTGCCGAGCCCGCCGCGCGCGGGGCCCGGCCGGGACGGCAGGAAGCCCATGCCGACGTCGCGCTGTCCGGCGAGTTCGTACGCGGCCACGCTCTGGACGCCGACGGCGCCCGCGAACAGCAGCAGCACCCACCACCGCTCGTCGCCGAACGACCGCAGGTTCTCCAGCCAGCCCACCGGCGAAAGCCACGTGAGCGGCGAGGAGCCGTCGGCCGTCGCCGAGTCGCCGGCCGCGCGCAGCACGAACGCGGCGCCGAGCAGCGCCGAGGTGAGGCCCTTGGCGAGCCGGGCGCTCTCCGTGAACTGGGCGACGATCGCCGCCATCGTGGCGAACACCATGCCCACGCAGGCGATGCCGGCGCCGAGCGCCAGCGCGCCCGCGGCGCCCTGGCCCGCGAGTCCGGCGGCCACGAGCAGGCCGAGGAGCGCGTTCGCGGCGAGCGCGGTGAGCAGCGCGGAGGTCAGCGGCGCGCGGCGGCCGACCATGGCGGAGGAGATCATCTCCTGGCGGCCCGACTCCTCCTCCTCGCGCGTGTGCCGTACGACGATCACGAGGCTCATCACGGCCGCGAGCACCCCGGCGAAGGTGCCGGCGCGCCAGGCGGTGAGGCCGCCGACGGACTGGTCGAACAGCGGGCCGTAGAGGGCGCGCAGGGAGGCGTTGGTGGCCAGCGAGTCCATCAGGTCGGCGCGCTGGGCCGCGGTGCCGTACACCTCCTTCAGGGTGTTCGGCATGCTCAGGACCATCAGCGCGATGACGGCGAGCCACACCGGGATGATGACGCGGTCCCGGCGCAGGGCCAGGCCCAGCAGGGGCCGGGTGCCGGTCATGCCTCCTCCTGGTAGTGCCGCAGGAACAGTTCCTCCAGGGTGGGCGGGGTGCTGTTGAGGGTGCGTACGCCGGACTCGGTGAGCGCGCGCAGGACGGCGTCCAGCTTGTCGGTGTCGACCTGGAGCGCCACGCGGCGGCCGTCGATCTCCAGGTCGTGCACGCCGGACAGGCGGGAGAGGCCGTTGGGCGCGCCCGCGAGTTCGGCGCGGACGCTGGTGCGGGTGAGGTGGCGCAGGTCGGCCAGTGAGCCGGACTCGACGGTGCGGCCCTTGCGGATGATGCTGACGCGGTCGCAGAGGCTCTCCACCTCGCTGAGGATGTGCGAGGACAGCAGGATGGTGCGGCCCGCGCGGCGCGCGTCCTCGACGCAGCCCTGGAAGACCTCCTCCATCAGCGGGTCCAGGCCGGACGTCGGCTCGTCCAGGATCAGCAGCTCGACGTCGGAGGCGAACGCGGCGACCAGGGCGACCTTCTGGCGGTTGCCCTTGGAGTAGGCGCGGCCCTTCTTGGTCGGGTCAAGCTCGAACCGCCCGATGAGGTCGGCGCGCCGCCGCTTGTCGAGGCCG
Source organism: Streptomyces aurantiacus JA 4570 (assembly GCF_000414115.1). Classification (GTDB taxonomy): domain Bacteria; phylum Actinomycetota; class Actinomycetes; order Streptomycetales; family Streptomycetaceae; genus Streptomyces; species Streptomyces aurantiacus_A. The sequence goes on along the minus strand of NZ_AOPZ01000019.1, from coordinate 48,614 downwards.
CCTCTCAACTTGCCGTAGAGGTCGATGACTTCGCCGCCGGACAGGTTGCGCCACAGGGTGACGTCGCCCGGTACGTACGCGAGGTGCCGGTGCAGTTCGACCGCGTCGTGCCACGGGTCCCTGCCGAGGAGCTGGGCGGCGCCGGAGTCGGCGCGCAGCAGGCCGAGCAGGACGCGGATGGTTGTGGACTTGCCCGAACCGTTGGGCCCGAGGAATCCGTGGACCTCGCCGCGCTCGACGTCGAGATCGAGGCCGTCGAGCGCGTGCGTCCGGCCGAACGACTTGTGCAGCCCGGAGACGGTGAGTGCCTTCGTCATGTTTTTGAACGTACGCTGGTTTCACAAATTTGTGAAGTTAAGGAATCGCATAAACTCGGGTGTGTGCCGGGACGAGCAGGACGAGCGGGGAGAGCCGGGGAGATGATCTACGGATGAGCACGGAACGGAACGAGGGGCGCGAGGAGGATCTGGCGGCCGCCTCCCGCTTCACCGAGCAGTTCGCCGCGCAGCTCGTGTGGGCCGGGATGCCGCGGATGCCCGCGCGGGTGTTCGCCGCGCTGCTCGCCTCCGAGTCCGGGGCGCTGACCTCGGCCGAGCTGGGGGAGCGGCTGCAGGTCAGCCCGGCTGCGGTGTCCGGGGCGGTGCGCTATCTGACCCAGCAGTACATGGTCACGCGGGAGCGGGCGCCCGGGTCCCGGCGGGACATCTTCCGGGTGCACAGCAACCAGTGGTACGAGGCGGTGACGAACCGGGACGCCGTGCTCCAGCGCTGGGAGGCGGCCCTGCGGGACGGCATCGCCGCCCTCGGCCCCGACTCCCCGGCGGGCCACCGCCTCCAGGAGACCCTCGCGTTCTTCGAGTTCGTCCAGAAGGAACTCCCAGGCATGATGACCCGCTGGCGCACCCACAGAGAGTCCCTCTTCGGCCCCCAGAACTGACGCCGACGGTGCCCGTGACGTCTGCGCTCAGCCGGGCAACGTAAGCCCCCAAGCCTGCGGCCGAACCTGCCACGTCCGGGTCCGGACTGGGCCCGTGACCACCGCGTCGGCGCGGTACCGGAAGTCCGGCCCGGACACAGTCACCAAGCGGGCCCGCGCCCGCACGGGCGCGATCTCCGCCCCGACGGAAGCCGGATGCACCTCGACCCGGGCGAACCCCCCGCCCCCGGGCACCACGGACACCCCCTCGACCGGCTGGTCGAGATCGACGAGGGTCACCCCGTCGGCCTCGACCCGCAGCCGCGAGGGCCCACCCGGCACCACCCGCGAGGGCCGCGCGCCCAGCGTCCGCACCAGCGACTGACACGTCCGCAGCCAGGCGTGCCGCTCCCCGCCCGCCCCGCCGGCCGAGGCGTCCTGCGGCCCCACCGGCGGGATCCGCACATCCCCGAGCACCACCCCGTCCCGGTCGTCCACGAGCAGATCGAGCCGCCGTGGGGTCCCCTCCAGGACGGCCCGCGCCGCGGCGACCGCCCCGGCGGGCACGCCGAGCCCCCGCGCGAGCCGGACGGCGGACGCGGCCGCGCCGACGGGGACGACGGACAGGACGGCGGACGCCAGCGCCCGCTCCCGGTGCAGCACGGCCACCGCCCGCAGCAGCGCCCGGTCGTCACCGACTACCACCGGCCGCCGAGAACCGCGTTTGACCAGCGCTTTCGCGAATTCCTCGGGCCCTTCGGGCAGGCACAGCTTGACGCCCGCGCCCGCGCCAAGCACGTCCTTGGCGATGCGTACGGACTCCCCGTCCGTGCGCCGGGCGACCGGGTCGATGACCACCAGAAGCTGGTCGCGAGCCGACACGTGCGCCCTTTCTTTAGTCCTCGGGTAGCATCTTTGTGCAAGAGCCCCTTGCGCTATTGCGCCAGGGGCTTCGTCTATTCCGGGGCAACCAAGGCACACCCACACCGGCGGCACAATGCCTCCGGCTGCGGCCCCTGACCTTGGACATGCCCCGCCCGGAAGGGGTGTACGCCTGTGCCCGCACTCGTGCTGCTCGGTGCTCAGTGGGGTGACGAAGGCAAGGGAAAGGCCACCGACCTGCTCGGTGGCTCCGTGGATTATGTAGTGCGCTATCAGGGCGGCAACAACGCCGGCCACACGGTTGTCGTAGGCGACCAGAAGTACGCGCTGCATCTCCTCCCTTCCGGGATCCTCTCGCCGGACTGTGTCCCGGTCATCGGCAACGGCGTCGTCGTCGACCCGTCGGTCCTGCTCTCCGAGCTGAGCGGGCTCAACGAGCGCGGCGTCGACACGTCGAAGCTTCTGATCAGCGGAAACGCGCACATCATCACGCCGTACAACGTGACGGTCGACAAGGTGGGCGAGCGCTTCCTCGGCAAGCGGAAGATCGGCACGACCGGCCGCGGCATCGGCCCGACCTACGCCGACAAGATCAACCGCACCGGCATCCGCGTCCAGGACCTCTACGACGAGTCGATCCTGAAGCAGAAGGTCGAAGCGGCCCTGGAGCAGAAGAACCAGCTCCTGACGAAGGTGTTCAACCGCCGCGCCATCGAGGCGGAGCAGATCGTCGAGACGCTCCTGGAGCACGGCGAGAACATCAAGCAGTACGTCGCCGACACCACGCTGATCCTCAACGACGCGCTCGACCAGGACAAGGTCGTCCTGTTCGAGGGCGGCCAGGGCACGCTCCTGGACGTGGACCACGGCACGTACCCCTTCGTCACCTCGTCGAACCCGACCGCGGGCGGCGCCTGCACGGGTACCGGCGTCGGCCCGACGAAGATCAGCCGCGTCATCGGCATCCTGAAGGCGTACACGACCCGCGTCGGCGCGGGCCCGTTCCCGACGGAGCTGTTCGACGCCGACGGCGAGGCGCTGCGCACCATCGGCGGCGAGCGCGGTGTCACCACCGGCCGCGACCGCCGCTGCGGCTGGTTCGACGCCCCGATCGCCCGCTACGCGACCCGCGTGAACGGCCTGACGGACTTCTTCCTCACCAAGCTCGACGTGCTCACCGGCTGGGAGCAGATCCCGGTCTGTGTCGCGTACGAGATCGACGGCAAGCGCGTCGAGGAACTCCCGTACAGCCAGACGGACTTCCACCACGCGAAGCCCGTCTACGAGATGCTGCCGGGCTGGTCCGAGGACATCACCAAGGCCAAGACCTTCGCGGACCTGCCGAAGAACGCGCAGGGCTATGTGAAGGCCCTGGAGGAGATGTCCGGCGCCCCGATCTCCGCGATCGGCGTGGGCCCCGGCCGCGACGAGACGATCGAGATCAACTCGTTCGTCTAGCGCGGCCGCGTACCACCGCCGCCGGTCCCGGGTTCCGGTTCGAAGACAGGCTCTCAGGCCCTGCCCGCGCACCGGCGGCGGTAGTACGCGTACGTGAGGATCAGCAGCAGCGGTCCCCACAGGGTCAGCAGGCCGCTGACCGTCATCGCCAGGACGTTCCAGCCCTCGGCGTAGGGCCAGCCGGCGGGTCCCTCGGTGACGGCGCCGACCAGCCAGTGCACGGTGAGCGCGCTGAGGGCGAGGCCGCCGGCGGTCGCGGGGACGATCACCGCGGCGGGCGGGATGCGGCGGCCGCGAAGGCGGGGCACCCAGTGCGGCACGACCTCGCCCCAGCCGCGGACGAGGCCGAAGCAGAGGTGCGCGAGCAGCTCCGAGAGGATGCTGAGCGTCAGCACGTACGGGATGTTCCACACGGACTCGGGCAGCCGCTCCCCGCCCATGGGGAAACCGAAGGGGATGGGCAGCCGCCAGACGCAGACGGGCAGGACGACCAGGGGAATGGCGTGGGCGACGCGAACGGCCCAGGCCGGGACGGGGCGTTCGGTGCGCGTCGGGTGCGTCGGGTGCGTCGACGGGCGGGTCTTCGCCTGCGTCTGCGGGTGCGTTGTGGTCATGCGTCCAGCCTGTCCGGCCCGCCGCTGACGGGAATCGGCGCCGCGGCGGATCATGCTCCGCCGCGCGGATGAGGCGGGCTCCTACTCCTCGCCGCAGATCCGCAGGCCCTCCGGTGTCGCGCACGGCAGCTGGCCGTGGGTGCGGATGACGTCCTGGCCGCTGCCACGGGTCGCGTACGCGAGGAACTTGGAGGCGAGGGAGTCGGCGGGCGGCTCCCCGTAGGTGTACGCGTACTCGATCTCGCGGTAGGCGTAGCCGCTGACCGCGATGCCGTCGAGGGCCGCCGCGCGGCCGTCCAGGCTGAGGCGGTGCAGGCCCTCGCGGCCGGACGCGGCGCGCAGCTCGCTGTAGCCGACCGCGCCCGGCAGGCGTTCCACCGCGTCCAGGACCTGTTGGGTGGAGTTGAGTTCGCAGCGGATGACGGGTGCCTCGGGGTCGTCCTTGCGGGTGCAGTCGTCGGACGACTCGCGGACCTCGAACGCGCCGTCCAGGACCCGGCGTTGGAGGGTCTGGCGGGTGCCCGAGCTGAACGTGCGGCTGACCAGGACGACGGGCAGGTCGGGGCCGCCGAGCTGTTTCCAGTTGCGGATCTCGCCGCGGTAGAGGCGCCGTACGGCGGCGGTGGAGAGGTTCCTCAGGGTGACCTTGTCGTTGACGGCCAGGGTGAACACCGAGAGCGCCACGCGGGTTTCGCTCAAGGGCGGGCGGTCGGGCGCGGGGTCGTCGGTCGCTGACTCGTCGGTCGCGGGGTCGTCGGTCGCCGGGCCGTCGGAGAGGGCCACGATCGGCGGCGATCCCTCGGCGCGCTCCCCGGCCGCGATCAGCTCGGTCACACCGTCGCGGCTGCCGTGGCTGCTCACGGTGATGCGCGCGCCGGGGCAGTCGTCCTCGTACTTCGCCTTCAGCTCCTCGGCGACGGGCTTGAGGGCCGTGGAACCGGTGAGCGTCAGCTCGCCCTTCGCGCACTCGATCGGGGCCCGGTCCTCTTCGGTCAGCAGGATCATGGCGGCGAGCGTGACGACGGACGCGGTGAGCAGCGCCGTCAGGACCTTCGCGGGCCCGCTGAACAGCGGCGGCTTGTCGTCGGGTGTCGTGGACCGGTTCGGCTGCACGGCGCCCGCCTGGATGCCCCCGGAGACGATGACCTCGCTGCCGACGGCGCCGCCGGTGAGCAGCACCAGCAGCTTGTAGTGCTGGCCCCGGTTCAGCGGTACGCGCGGTATGTGCAGCGTCGAGCCCTCGTACCGCAGTCCCGCCGACGGCGTGAAGTGCTCCATCAGGTGGTCGGCGCCGACCTGCGCGGTCACGGCGAGGCCGCGCACGGTGCGGCCGGTGAACACGGCCGTGAGCCCGTGCAGCGCGCGCCCGGTGTAGTCGGCGTCGGAGATCGACTGGGATCCGTCGTTCTCCACCCTCAGCAGCACGAGCGTCGCGTCCGACATCTCCGGCGTCTCGTCGAAGAGCCCGAGCCGCGCGTTCGCGCCGCCGGTGCGCACGTTGTCACCGATCGCGGTGTCCATCTGCACGCGGTAGCCGACGCGTTTGCGGCGCGGCACGCGGCGCTCGTACCAGATCGCCCCGAGGGTGGCGAGCAGCCCGAGCGCGGCGGTCAGGACAGCGACGACGTTCTCGGGGCTCAACCAGTCCACGGGCGCACGCTACGGAGGCGCCCCCGGAGCGGGGAACGCCCCGGCGGGGGACTTCGCCGTTCCGTCGCCGGACGTTCGTGAGCGGTTCAACTTCCTTACGGAAGCGGTCAGTTGCTCAGCCGCCCTTGGTGTACGTCAGCGCGCGGGTGCCGTCGGTGTTGACGCGGTGCAGTTCGCCGCTCGGCAGGATCGTGACCACGGTCGGCTTGCCGGGGTCGCACGCCGGGGGCCCGCCCACGGTGACCGTCGTCGGGCCGATGTGCAGCCGGTCGTCGCTCGCGGACACCAAGCTGCCCTGGAACACGCAGTGGTAGGTGCCGCCGCCCGCCAGCGGCCCGTCGGCCGTCATGGAGAGGACGGTGTCCCCTTCCTCGCCCTGCTGAATGGTCAGCACCCGCGTGCTGGTCCCGGCGTCACCGCTGACCGTGCCGTTCCAGGTGCCGAGGAACTTGTCCGGCACCGTCTTGTTCGAGGCCACCGACGTGGACGGCGAGGGGGTCGGCGCGGAGTCGGACTCCGAGGGGGTGCCGGGTGTCTTCGGCGCGCTGCTCCCGCGGTTCTTGCCGTCGCCGCCGCCGCGCGCCTTCGGGTCGCCGTCGTCGCCCTTCATCACCGCGTACACCGTGCCGCCCGCCCCGAGGGCCACGACCAGCGCCACCGCGACGAGCAGCGCGGTGGAGCGCCCGCCGCGCCGCGGCGGGTCGACGGGCGGCGGTCCGTACGGGGGAGTGGGCCCGTACGGAGGCGTCGCACCGTACGGGGGCTGCGGATGCGGATACCCGTACGCGGACCCCGGCGCCTGCGGATACCCGTAGGCGGGCGAGTGACCGGGCGTGGGGGTCGGCGCGGGCGGCATCCCGCTGACCATGGTGGGGAGGTGATTGACGGGGGTCTGGCCGGGGGTGCCGGGAGGGGGCGGGGTATCGGTGGAACCCTCCGGTGCGGAGGGTTCGGGTTCCCTCTGGACGTCGGGAGTGTGCTCCGGGACTTCCGGGTCACCGGACTCCGACCCCGCCCCGGCTGCCTCCGGGTCCTCGATCTCCAGCAACTGCACAGCGTGCCGCCCAAGCTGGGCAACCAGGGCCCCCGGGAGCCAAGGCTCCAAGGACTTCCCCTCGGAGAGGGTGTCCTCCGCCCCGGTCCGGGCAAGTATCTCGTCCAGCGAGGGCCGGTCCCCGGGCGCCTTGGCGAGGCAGGACTGAACCAGCTCCCGCAACTCCTCGGGCAGGGCCGAAAGCTCGGGCTCCTCCTGCGCGATGCGGAACATCAGCGCGTGCACCCCGCTGTTGGCGGTCCCGAACGGCAGCGCCCCCGTCGCGGCGTACGCGAGCACGGACCCCAGACAGAAGACGTCGCACGCCTCCGTGACCCGGTCCCCGCGCACCTGCTCGGGCGCCATGAAGCCGGGCGACCCGACGAGCGCCCCGGTCCGGGTGAGCCCGCCGTCCGTGACGGTCTCGAGCGCGCGGGCGATGCCGAAGTCGATGACGCGCGGCCCGTCGATGGTGACGAGGACGTTCGACGGCTTCAGGTCGCGGTGGATGAGCCCGGCCGCGTGGATGTCCTTGAGGGCGTTGGCGAGCCCGGCGGCGAGGATGTTCACGGACCGCTCGGGCAGCGGCCCGTGGTCGTGCGAGACGACCCCTTGGAGCGAGGGCCCGGCGACGTACCCCGTGGCGACCCAGGGGATCGCCGCCTCCGTGTCGGCGTCGAGCACCGGCGCCGTCCACGCCCCGCCGACCCGCCGCGCGGCCCCCACCTCCTGCCGGAAGCGCCCCCGGAACTCCTCCTGCGCGGCCAGCTCCTCGCGCACCAACTTGACCGCGACCGTGCGGCCGCGGTCGGACCGCGCCAGATACACCTGCCCCATGCCGCCCGCGCCGAGCCGCGCGAGCAGACGGTAGGCACCGATCCGCTGCGGATCCCCCGGCCCCAGTTTCTCCATGGCCATCGGCGCCGTCCTCCCCCTGTGTTCCTGCGGTTTTCAAGCCACCTTCGCGTGGCGACTCTCCGTGCACCGCTGTGCAACAGACCGAGGATAGTGCCGTGGTGGGAGGGGCGCCCCGGGCTTACCTCTACGGTTCCGTAACGGCGGGCTCCAGTCCCGCGAGGGCCTCGGAGAGCCGCTCCAACGCCAGGGCGGTTTGCGCGAATTGTTCGGCTCCGAGGGCGTCTTCGAGGCGCCCGGCGAGATCGGCGTGCCCGGGCTCGATCTTCGCGACGGCGGCCCGCCCCTCGTCGGTGGGCCGCAGGAGCTTGGCGCGGCGGTGCGCCGGGTTGGGCACGTACTCGGCGAGCCCGCGGCGTACCAGCAGATCGGCCACGCGCTGCACGCTCTGCCGGGTGATGCCCATGGCGCGGGCGACCCCGGCGACGGACAGGGGCTCGCGCAGGACCGCGCCGAGGACCTGCCACCAGGCGGCGGTGAGCCCGGCCGGGCGGGCCAGCTCCTCCGACACGGAGAGGAACTGGCCGTTGAGCCGGAAGACGCTCAGCGCGGTGCTGCTGAGCAGGTCCTGCGCGTTCCCGCTCACGATGCGAGGACCTCGTACGCCGTCGGGTCCGAGTCGTGGAACAGCCGGTACCACGCGTCCAGCTTCTCGCCCTCGAACGCGCCCATGCGCTTGAGGACTTCGCGGGCGAAGGCGACGGGCTCGGTCGGCCCCGCCGTGATCAGGTCGCCGTCGGTGACGGCGTCGGACTCGACGTACCGCTCGGCGCCCTTGTAGCCCGTCGCGTCCAGGTACATCGAGACGGCGCTGGTGTGCGCGCGGTCGTCGAGCACGCCCTCGCGGGCAAGACCGGCCGTGGCGCCGCAGATCGCGGCGACCGGCACGCCCGCGTCCAGGAAGGAGCGGGCCGCGCGGGCGAAGGGGGCGAGCGAGTCGCCCGTGTCCCACAGGTCGGCGCCCGGCAGGATCAGCAGCTCGCTGTCCTCGGGGCGCAGCTCGTCGAGGGCCAGGTCCGGCTGGACGCGGACGCCGCCGACGCTGGTGACGGGCTCGCGGGTGAGGGCGACGGTGCGCAGCTCGTGTCCGGCGCGGGCCAGATACGCCGTGGCGTAGCCCGTCTCCCAGTCGGCGAGGGTGTCGTAGACGGCGAGGTGAACGGTGCGGGGACGCTGCGCGCTGTGCGGGGCCTGGCTGTTCATGGTGACCTCCACTGGGTGACCGCCACTGGGTCTGATGTAAGTATGCTGTCATTATGACAGTGTGCTGTCAATGGCGCTGTTTAACCTCGGTCAGGGGCCGCGTTAACCCGCCCCTCCCTAGCGTCCCGGTCATGGATCTGACGACTCTCGCCGCCCATCTCGGTCTCGATCTGGCGGCCGTCTCGCTGCTGACCTTCGGCGTCTTCTGCCCACGGCACCGCAGGCGTGAGCTGGTCCCCGCGTATCTCGCCCTGAACGTCGCCCTGTTCGCGGTCGTCGCGGCCCTCTCGGAGGCGTCGGGCGGCGGCGGGCTCGCGCTCGGCTTCGGGCTCTTCGGCGTCCTGTCGATCGTCCGGCTGCGCTCCGACGCGGTGCGGCACCAGGAAGTGGCGTACTACTTCATCACCCTCGTCCTGGGGCTCCTGTGCGGGCTGCCGGGCCTCTCGCTGCCGATGGCCGCGGGCCTCGCGGCGGTGCTGCTGCTCGTGATGTACGTCGGCGACCACCCCCGTCTCTACCGGCGCGACCGGCGGGCCCTGGTGACCCTCGACGCCGTGTACCGCGAGGAGGACGCGCTCCGCGCCGAACTGGCCCGGCGGCTCGGCGAGCCGCTCGGCGGCGGCTGGGGGAGCCGCTCGGCTGGACGGTCCAGGAGGTCGACTACGTACGGGACCTCATGGTGCTGGAAGTCCGCTTCCGTCAGCCGGAACCTATGCCGCACGATGGGGAGTTCGTACGAGTGACCCCGCCGTCCCCGCCGTACGCCAAGGAGGCCGTGTGAAACCCGCCGAACGCGCCCTGAGCCGCGCCGCGCTGGCCGCCCACCCCGTCTCCCTCGACGAACTCAACGCCCGCGCGGAGCTGCTCGCCCGCTACGACAACAGCTACCTCGTCCCCGTGGAGATCTTCGAGGACTTCGCGGCGCTGCTCACCGACCCGCGCCGGCCCTGCGGCGCGTTCCACGCGCTGAGCATCGGCGGCCGCCGCTCGTTCGGGTACCACTCGACGTACTACGACACCCCCGCCCTGGGCACGTACCACGACCACCGCCAAGGCCGAAGACTCCGCTACCGCGTCCGTGAGCGGGTCTACCAGGACAGCGGGGAGCGGCAGTTCGAGATCAAGCTGAAGACCGGGCGCGGCGAGACCGTCAAGCACCGGCAGCGGATGTCGGGCGACGACCACGCCCTGGACGACGCCCGGCGCGGGTTCCTGGCCGGGGTGCTGCGCGGCTCGTACGGCATCGACGCCCCCGCCGGCCTGACCCCCTCCCTCGTCACCGACTACCGCCGCGCCACGTTCGTCGCCGACGGGCAGCGGGTGACGTGCGACGCGGCCCTTGTGGTACGGGACGTGGCGACGGGCCGCACGGCCGCGGCCGACGGCGGGCTCGTCCTCGTCGAGACGAAGACGCGGGGCCGCCTCACGGAGGCCGACCGGGTGCTGCACCGCTATGGCCTGCGCGCCGCCGAATTCACCAAGTACTGCGGCGGTTTCGCGGCCGTCCGGCCCGACCTCGGCGTCAACCGGTGGGCCCGGGCGGTGCGGACGGTGTTCCCGCGAGCGGGAAGGTGAGCGTGACGCGGGTCGGCCCGGCCGCGACGGCGAACGTCCCGCCCGCGTCCTCGGCGGTCCGCCGCGCGATGTCGAGCCCGAGCCCGGTGGACCCGCCGCCGCTGGCGCCGCGGGCGGCGGCCGCGTGTCCGTCCGGGAACCCCGGCCCGTCATCGGCGACGGTGAGCCGGGCCCACCCGCCCGCCTCCTCGACGACAATCCGGAATCCGGTGCCTTGGGGGGTGTGATCGAGCACGTTCCCGATGAGCGCATCGAGCGCGGCGGAGAGCTCGTCCGGGGGGACGGGCACGAGTATCTCTTCCGCGCTGTGCCGCGGTCTGTCGGGCTGCTCCCCGCTGTGGGCATCCGGCCTCCACCCGGGCTTCCGGTCCGGCTCTTGTTCCCGCCCCCTGCTGTGGGCAGTCGTTCCGCAGGGCGGAACGGGTGGGCACAGCCCAGGCCGACGGTGCGTTTGATGTGGGGGGTGACCAAGGCCGACGGCGTCAACGGTCAGCGAGCGGCCCTGGTCCTCGGCCAACGGAAGCCAGAAGGCAGCCCGCTCGCGGGCGACATCGGCAAGGTCGGCGCACGGCGCGCCCCGCAGGGGCAACCGAGCCCGACGGATCACGTCGTCCACACTGCGCTCCAGCGCGGACACATCCTCGGCGATCCGCCGAGCCTCCCCCGCGTCCCGCAACGACTCCGCGTCCAGCCGCAACGCGGCAACAGGCGTACGCAGCCGATGCGCGAGATCGGCGGCATTCTCACGGGCAGTCTCCCGCTCAGCGGTGAGCAGCTCGTCAATACGCCCGGCAAGCCGGTTCAACTCCCCGGCGACGAGCCGGAGTTCGGGCGGCCCATCAGGCACGGCCCGAGCCGTGAGATCCCCCGCGGCGAGCCGGTCCGCCGTGCGGGCAAGCCCCCGCGTCGCCCCCACGAGCCGCGCCCCGAGCCGATCGGCGAGCAGCAGCCCGAGCAGCACAAGGCCCACGCCGATCCCGGCGAGCACAAGCCAAGAGGTGAGCGTACCCGCGTACAACTGCCGCTCGGTGAGGGCGACTTGAACGACGGCGGTCCCGTCGGCGGCCCCGTGCACGGGGACGAGGACCTGCCGCCCGCCGGTCGAGGGCTCATAGGTGAAGGCACGCCCGGTACGGGCGAGCCGAATGGCATCGGAACCGGAACCGGAACCGGCGTCGGACCCGGCACCGGGCCCGATGACAGTCCCGTCGGCGAGGACGAGCGAAGTCCGGGGCAGCCCGGACCCGTTGACCCCGGCGACGGTCTGCTCCGCGGTGGGCCGCTCCGCGGCCGAGGCGAGCGCGGGCCCAATGGCATGCGCCACCCACTGCGCGCGGGCGGTGGCCTCGGCGGTGGCACGGTCGGCGGCGTGGCTGCGGGTGAGGAGGGTGAGCGGGACGAGCAGGGCGGTGAGGACGAGGGCGGTGGTGGCGGCGGTGAGCAGCAGCAGCCGACGACGCATCAGAGGGGCCCGTCGGGGAAGTCGCCCTCGGGCCGCGGGGACGAGGCCGCGTCCGGCGCCGCGAGTTTCACGCCGACCGTGCGGACGGTGTGCAGATAGCGCGGGGCCTGCGCCGTCTCGCCCAGTTTCCGGCGCAGCCACGACAGGTGGACGTCGACCGTCTTGTCGGCGCCGCCGAGCGGCTGGTGCCAGACCTCGGCGAGGAGTTCGCGGCGTGAGACGACCTGCCCCGCGCGCCGCGCGAGATGGGCGAGAAGGTCGAACTCGCGCGGCGTGAGCTCGACCGGCACCCCGTCGAGGGCGACCTCACGCGCGGCCGGGTCGACGCACAGCCCGCCCACCCGCAGCGGCGCCTCCCCCTCACCCCCGCCGAGCCGCCGAAGCACCGCCTTCACCCGGGCGTCCAACTGCGCGGCTCCGAACGGCTTCACGATGTAGTCGTCGGCCCCGTCGCCGAGGAGCGCCACCATCTCCGGCTCCTCGTCGCGCGCGGTCGCCACGATGACGGGTACGTCGCTGACGGCCCGCAGCATCCGCAGCACCTGCGCCCCGTCCACGTCGGGAAGCCCGAGGTCGAGCACGACGAGGTCGGGCCGGTGCGTCACCGCCGCGTCGAGCCCCGTCATGCCGGTGGGCGCCGTCGCGACGGCGTGGCCCTTGTCGCGCAGGGCGCGGACGAGGGCGCCGCGCAGCTGTGGGTCGTCCTCCACGACGAGCAGGTGGGCCATGGGGCCACGGTAGCCACGAGTTGGCCCCGGATTCGCCGCGGGTTCACGCCGGAGTGGGGGGCGGGGGCCGACCTTAACCGGGTCCTTAACCGGACGTTAGGGAACCGTGGGGGACAGTGGCTCCATGGGGAAGTGGCAAGGAGCCGTGGTGACCGCGGTGTGGGTGGCCGCGGGCACGGCGGCGGGGGCGCTGGGCGCCTGGCAGTTGGCGAGCGCTGATTCCGGCGGGGCCGCCCACAGCAGGCCCTTGGACGAGGGGGCCGTGCGGCGGGCGCTGGCGGACACCCCGAACGCCCCGTCGGCTTCCCCCTCCCCGACCCGTACCCCTGCCCCCTCTGCCTCTGCCTCTGCCTCGCCCTCTCCCTCCCGTTCGGGCCCGGCCGAGCCGACCCGTCGGGCCGTCGAACGGTCGACGGTCCGGTTCACCGGCGGAACGGCGACGGTGGAGTGCCGCTCCGACGGCACCGTCCGCCTGATCTCCTGGAGCCCGGCCGACGGCTACCACATAGACGACGACGTCACCCGGGGCCCGGCCGCCACCGCCCGCCTGGAGGCCGAGGCCAACGACGACGACGAACGGGACGACCTGACGTACGAAATCCGCTGCACCTCGTCCGGCCCCCACGCCCGGGCCGTCCCCGAGGCGGACGACTAGAGCGTGCCCGAGGGCGTTCGCACCGGCTAGCCGATCGTCAGGTTCTTGTACTGGATCGTGACGGCCTGCTCGTTGCCGGTCGGGGGGTTTTCGACCTTGACGACCCTGGGCTCTTGCAGGGTGTACTGCCTCGTCACGTTGCCCGCGTAGTCCAACCCGTCGAGGGACGCTGTCCCGGGCTGGGTCTTGCCGTCGATCAGATCGGTGAACTGCTGGGACTGTTCGGCGCCGCGGACCACGGTCACCGTGCCCGTCTTGTGCTCGCCGGGGATGAGCGTGTTGGAGGGAACCTGCTGCGTGGGCTCGTCCGCCGTCGGCCCGGCGGAGACTTCGGCGAGGATCTCGGTGCCGCCGTCGACGCTCAACTGGACCCTGTGAGCGACGAGGCCGTCGCCCTCCTGGAGGTTCGACTCCCCGCCCCCGGACCGGGAGGACAGTTCCGAGCGGTCCTTCGCACCGTTGCCGGACGGCTTGGCACGCGGCTCGGCCTTCCGGGACGAGCCGGCGCCCGACGCGCCGGTGTCCGAGGACTCGGAGCCGCACGCGGTCAGCAGCCCCAGGGACAGTAAGGCCGCGGTGGCCACCGCCGCTATGCGGCGGCGCGAGCTGATGGTGGAACGGGTCATGGGGAGACTCCCTGAGCTGTCGGCGGCTGCGTATGTCGGACGGCTTGAGTCTGCGAGCCGTCCGGTCCCGGCCACCACAAAAAGCGGGCAGAATGGGAAGCCGGAACGCACTTTCCCCCGCTGACCAGGCGAAACGAAGCACGGGTGGAACGCCGGAGCGGGACGCGTGACGCAGGGGGATGGGAACGCACCGGAAGGTGCTCTGCCGGACGACGCCCGACAGAATGTCGCGTTCCCGGCGAGCCGCCAGACAGGACGCCCATGGCCCGTCCACGGAGTGGACATTTACCCTCGGCCCCATGACCCCTCAGCCAAACCCGCAGCTCGGCGCAGCCGTCTCCGCGGCGGACCGCGCGCACGTGTTCCACTCCTGGTCGGCCCAGGAGCTCATCGCCCCGCTCGCCGTCGCCGGCGCGGAAGGCTCGTACTTCTGGGACTACGAGGGCAACCGGTACCTCGACTTCACCAGCGGACTCGTCTTCACGAACATCGGCTACCAGCACCCGAAGGTCGTCGCCGCGATCCAGGAGCAGGCCGCGACGATGACCACGTTCGCGCCCGCCTTCGCCCTGGAGGCCCGCAGCGAGGCCGCCCGCCTCATCGCCGAGCGCACCCCCGGCGACCTGGACAAGATCTTCTTCACCAACGGCGGCGCCGAGGCCGTGGAGAACGCCACCCGCATGGCCCGGCTGCACACGGGTCGCCCCAAGGTGCTCTCCGCCTACCGCTCGTACCACGGCGCCACCTCCGCCGCGATCAACCTCACCGGTGACCCGCGCCGCTGGCCGTCCGACACCGCGTCGGCGGGCGTCGTGCACTTCTGGGCGCCCTTCCTGTACCGCTCGCCGTTCTACTCCGAGAACGAGACGCAGGAATGCGAGCGGGCCCTCCAGCACCTGGAGGACACCATCGCCTTCGAGGGCCCCGGGACGATCGCCGCGATCATCCTGGAGACGGTCCCCGGCACCGCAGGGATCATGCCCCCGCCGCCCGGCTACCTCGCGGGCGTCCGCGAGCTGTGCGACCGGCACGGGATCGTCCTCGTCCTGGACGAGGTCATGGCGGGCTTCGGCCGCACCGGAAAGTGGTTCGCGGTCGACCATTACGAGGGTGTCGTACCGGACCTGCTGACCTTCGCCAAGGGCGTGAACTCCGGGTACGTGCCGCTCGGCGGCGTCGCGATCTCCGGCGCCATCGCCGAGACCTTCGCCCGGCGGCCCTACCCGGGCGGGCTCACCTACTCCGGGCATCCGCTGGCCTGCGCCGCCGCCGTCGCGACGCTCAACGTCATGGCGGACGAGGGGGTCGTGGAGCACGCGGCGCGGCTGGGCGAGGAGGTGGTGGGGCCCGGCCTCCGCGAGCTGGCCGCGCGCCACCCCTCCGTGGGGGAGGTCCGCGGGCTCGGCATGTTCTGGGCCCTTGAGCTGGTACGGGACCGCGAGACCCGCGAACCCCTCGTCCCCTACAACGCGACCGGCGAGGCCAACGCCCCCATGGCGGCGTTCGGCGCGGCCGCGAAGGCGAACGGGCTCTGGCCCTTCATCAACATGAACCGCACCCACGTCGTACCGCCGTGCAACATCACGGAGCCCGACCTGAAGGCCGGTCTCGCGGCCCTCGACACGGCCCTGGACGCCGCCGACGCCCACGTGGCCTGAGGAGCGGGCCGTCCGGCCGGTCCTGCGGGGCCCCCGGGTCGGCCGTGAGGTTCCGCACCCCCGTGACCCCGGTCACGGGGGTCGGGAACCCCGACCGCGTAGTCTGACGTGCTCGTAAGTGCCCAGAGCGACCAGAACGTGCCACGTTCGCTCAAGACACCCACGTCAGAGAGACGCGTAGGGGGAGAGCCACCATGCCCGGACCCGACGGCCCGGCCGTCATCCGCAGCACCCTGCGCCAGCAGATCGCCGACGCCCTGCGCGACGAGATCCTCGCGGGCCGCCTCGTGCCGGGCCAGGAGTTCACGGTGAAGGAGATAGCCGACCAGTACGGCGTCTCCGCGACCCCGGTCCGCGAGGCGCTGGTGAACCTGGCGGCCCAGGGCCTCCTGGACTCCGCGCAGCACCGCGGCTTCCGCGTGCACGAGCACACCCTCGACGACTACCGCGGCATGCTCCAGGCCCGCGGCCTCATCGCGGACGCCATCTTCCGCGAGGTGGCGACGACGTCCGCGCACGACTCCATACCGGCGGCCGGCTTCGTCTCCGTGCGCCGCCGCGGCGAGGAGGCGGCCCGCGCGGCGGCGGCCGGCGACCTGACCGTCCTCATCGGCTACGACCTGCGCTTCTGGCGCGAGCTGAGCGCCCTGTTCGGCAACGCCTACCTCTCCGACTTCCTGCACCGCCTGCGCGTCCAGTCCTGGGCCTGCGCGGTCCCGCGCCTGCGCCGCGAGGCGGAACGCGGCGGCGGCCTGCGCGGCCGCCTCTGGTGCCGGCACACCGACCTGGTCGAGGCCCTGACCCGCCGCGACGCGATCCTCGCGCACGCGATCGTCGCCGAGTACAACGCGCACTCCCTGAACCTCGTCGAGACCCTCGCCGCCGAGGAGACCGACGAGGACGGGACAGCCGAGCCCCAGGCCCCCGCATGACCGTCGACCTGACCATCGTCATCCCCGCCTACAACGAGGAACGCCGCCTCGCCCCCACCCTGGACGCCATCCGCGCGTACCTCGACGCGGGCTCGCAGCAGCCGAGCTGGGAGCTGATCGTCGTCGACGACGGCTCCACCGACCGCACCGCGGACATCGCCGCCGAGGCCGCCGCCGCCGACCCCCGCGTCCAGCTGCTCCGCGGCGGCCGCAACCGCGGCAAGGGCCACGCCCTGCGCCAGGGCGTCCTCGCCTCGTACGGCCGCCGCGTCCTGGTCACCGACGCCGACCTGGCCGCGCCGATCGAGGAGCTGGACGCCCTGGAGAAGGCGCTCGCCGACGGGCACGCGGCGGCCGTCGGCTCGCGGGCGCGGCCGGGCGCGACGATCGGCGTGCACCAGCACCGGCTTCGCGAGCTGCTCGGCCGGGGCGGCAACTTCCTGATACGCACGGTCGCCGTCCCCGGAATCCGCGACACCCAGTGCGGCTTCAAGCTCTTCGACGGCGACCGCGCCCGCGCGGCGTTCGCCGCGTCCCGGCTCAGCGGCTGGGGCATCGACGTCGAGATCCTGCACCACTTCCGGCGGGAGGGCTGGCCCGTCGCGGAGGTCCCGGTGCGCTGGTCGCACCAGGAGGGCTCCAAGGTCCGCCCGGGCGACTACGTACGCGTACTCGCGGAGGTCACCTCGCTCAGGGCCCGCGCGATCCGCCGCGCCGACCTCCTCGTGGCCCTGCTCTTCCTCGCCTTCGCCACCGTCCTGTACTCGGCCCGCTGGATATCCCCCGACCACCGCTACCTCCCGCACTCCCTCCAGGACCAGAACCAGTGGGAGTGGTTCTTCGAGGTCACCGCCCACAACGTGGGCCACCTCCAGAACCCGCTGTTCACGCACCTGCAGAACGCCCCGGACGGCGTGAACCTCATGGCCAACACGGTCATGCTCGGCCTGTCCGTCCCGCTCGCGCCCGTCACCTGGCTGTTCGGCCCGGCCGTCAGCCTCAACCTGGCGATGACCGGCGGCCTGGCCGCGACGGCCTTCGCCTGGTACTGGCTGATCGTCCGGCGTCTCGTGCGCCACCGGGGAGCCGCAGCGCTCGGCGCCGCCCTCGCCGCCTTCGCGCCGCCGATGATCAGCCACGCGCACGCGCACCCGAACTTCATCGTGCTCTTCATGATCCCGCTGATCGTCGACCGGGCCCTGCGGCTCTGCGAGGGTCGTCATGTCGTACGGGACGGAGTGGTCCTCGGGCTCTTCGCGACGTACCAGATCTTCCTCGGCGAGGAGCCGCTGCTGCTCGCCGCGATGGGGATGCTGCTGTTCACGGTGGCGTACGCGGTGGTGCGCCGCGATGTCGCGCGGGCGGCCTGGCGGCCCCTGGCGCGCGGCATCGCCATCGCGCTGGCGGTGTGTCTCCCGCTCATCGCCTTCCCCCTCTGGTGGCAGTTCTTCGGGCCGCAGAGCTACAAGAGCGTGCTGCACGGCGACAACGCGGGCAACAGCCCGCTCGCCCTGCTGTCGTTCGCCGAGCGCTCCCTGGCGGGCGACGCGGAGACCGCGTCCTCGCTGTCCATGAACCCCACCGAGCAGAACGCCTTCTACGGCTGGCCGCTCGTCGTCCTGGCGTTGTTGATCGTGGTGTGGCTGTGGCGGCACGCGGTCGTGAAGGCGCTGGCGTTCACGGCCCTCGCGGCGGCGTTCCTGTCCCTCGGCCCTAAGTTCCGTATCCCGCTGACGGACGTGGTGCTCTCCGGGCCGTGGGCGCTGCTCTCCGACCGGCCGCTGTTCGAGTCGGTCATCGAGTCGCGGGTGGCGATGGTGTGCGCGCCCGCGCTGGGGATGCTGGTGGCGCTCGCGGTGGGGCGGCTCGCGGCGCGGGGGGCCGAGGGCCGCCCGGTGTGGGGGAGGCCCGTCCGGTACGCCGGTCTCGCGGCCGTCGTCCTGGCCCTCCTGCCCCTCTTCCCGCTGCCCCTGAAGGCCGTGGACCGCACCGAGGTGCCCGCGTTCATCGCCGACGGGACGTGGCGGCGGTACGTCGACACGGACGCCGGCGAGACCCTCGTACCGGTGCCGCTGCCCGACCCCGCCTACGCCGAGGCGCTGCACTGGCAGACCACCGCCGACCTGGGATTCCGGCTGCCCGGCGGCTACTTCAACGGGCCCTGGGGCCCGGACCGGATCGGCATCTACGGCGCCTCGCCGCGCAACACCTCCAACCTGCTCCGCGACGTGCGCGGTACGGGGCGGACCGTGCGGATCACCGACGCCTGGCGGAACGCGGCCCGCGTGGACCTGCGGTTCTGGAACGCGGGCGTCCTGGTGCTCGCGCCGCAGCCGGGCGACGCGGCGCTGCGGTCCACGGTCGACGACCTTCTTGGACAGCGCGCAAAGTGGGTAGACGGGGTGTGGATCTGGGACGTGCACGGGGGAGGCTGAGCGGGCCCCGGTGCCACTACGCTGCCGGGGCAACACGCACGGTAGCGTCCACCGACTCTAGGAGTATTTCTTGGCCTGCGACCTGTGGCTGGTCCCGCTCGTCGACGTGCTGTGTCACAGCCCCGACAATCCCTTCGCCGAGGAACTCGCCTCGTACGACAAGGCGTTGGGGGACGCGGGACTGCCGACGGTGCCCGTGTTCGCCTATATGCCGGGGCTCTCCGGGGATGTGGCCCCGGTCGCCGGGTTCGACTACGACGCGCTGCACTTTCTGCGGCGCGCCTATCTGCTGAAGATCTGCGGCCTGGAGGTCACGCCCGTCGACGAGCTGGGCGGGGACTACGAACAGCTCCTGGAGATGTTCGACTCGACCGCCCAGCAGTCACACCTCGTCTGGCACTACGACCACGCGGGCGCGTACGTCCCCGTGGACTTCCCGGCGCCGCTGTCCAACGACGAGCTCCTCGCCGGCGGCGGCCCTCTGGGCTCCTCCCAGGCCCTCCTCCGCGAGCTGGAATTCGTCGCCCCGTCCATCGGCATAGACCCGGCGAACCCCCCGCTCCCCCCGGCGCCGCCGCAGGGCCCCACGGCCCTGGAGGAACCGGCCGTCCCACCCCCGCACGACCCGAGCCCCTTCGCCCGCGAACGCCACGTCTGGCTGGGCCTCCACGCGGCGACGACCAGAAGCCTGGCCCAGGGCTCGATGATCATCTACAGCTGAGCCGACCTGAGCTGAATTCAGCCCCTCCGGCGTTTGAGGAGCGGGGTCTGGGGCGGGAAGGGGCGGGCTTGGGGAGCCCCCGGCAGGGCCCACCCCCCTACCGGGGCTCGGGCGGCCGCTGCCGAGGCATGTTGGGCCGCGCCCCGGGCGGCAACGGAAACCGCCCGGGGCCCCCGCCCTCCCGCCCGTGCCCAGGCGCACCGCCAGGCACCGCCGCCTGCATCACCAGCGCCCCGGCCCCCGCCCGGAACTCCACCATCCAGTCGGCCGTCTCGGCCCGAACCAGCTCCGTCACGTCCTCGGAGAAGCGCCGCAGCACCCCCAGGCACCGCTCGGCCGCCTCACTGGCGGTCCCCTCCGTGGGCCCGAGCACCTCCCGCACGCTCTCCGACGCCCAGTCGAACTGCAGCACCTGCAACCGCCGCTGCACGGCCTGCGCGGTGGCGACATCCCTTATCCACCCCGAGGTGAGCCCGAAGAACCGGTCGCACCCCACGCACGCCACCCCGGCGAGCAGCGAAACGAACCCCCACGGCGCCACACCCACCACGCCCCCGGCGAGATCGAGCAGCGGCAGCACCCCCGCCCCCGCGGCCCCCACCGCGGCCCCGCCCCGCAGCAGCCGTGCCCCGAGCCGCTTCCGCGTCCGGTCCCGCAGATACCACCCGGCGGTCTCGACCGCCCCCTGTTCCACCCACCGGTACAGCTCGTCGAGCCGCTCCGCGGGCTCCCCCCAGTCGCCCAGCGGGAACAACCGGCTCACCAGGTCACCAGGCGCCGCCCCGGCGGCCGCCCCCGCGCCGTCCCCGTTCGCGTCCCCGCCCTGGGGCACCCCCTCAGGCTGCATCTCCGGCTGGTGGCTCACCCGGCACTCCCTCGGCTTCCGCATAAGTGACGCAACGTAATGGATGGTGCCTCTGCGCGGCACCAGTCCTACCGCCCAATGGGTGGCTATGCGGCAGTTTTCGCGGCTTTTCCGCCTGGAAGGGTCGCTTGATCAGGTATAGGAGCCGGGGCAATCTCACCCGAACGAGTGGCGACGGGAGTGCTGGGGCGAGCGCACCCCTGACCACGTAGGCTCGTCCCAGAGGGGAAAACCCCCGCCATACGGACCATAAGAACGACGTACCGAACCATAAGAACCGACGTTAAGAACCGACGTACGGAACCAGGAGCTGATCGTGATTCCCGGTGGTGGCCAGCCCAATATGCAGCAGTTGCTCCAGCAGGCCCAGAAGATGCAGCAGGACCTCGCCGCGGCGCAGGAGGAGCTGGCGCGGACGGAGGTCGAGGGGCAGGCGGGCGGCGGCCTCGTCAAGGCGACGGTCACCGGCTCCGGCGAGCTGCGCGGCCTCGTGATCGACCCCAAGGCGGTCGACCCCGAGGACACGGAGACCCTGGCGGACCTGGTGGTCGCGGCCGTGCAGGCGGCGAACGAGAACGCCCAGGCGCTCCAGCAGCAGAAGCTGGGCCCGCTCGCCCAGGGCCTGGGCGGCGGCGGCATCCCGGGGCTTCCCTTCTAAGAAACCTCCGGGCCAACTACCGTACGTAGAAACTCGGCACCCTCGGAGCCGCGGACCCCGACCCCGGAACCGCGCTCCGCAGAACTTCAGGATCAGGAAAGGCACTCCGTGTACGAAGGCGTGGTCCAGGACCTCATCGACGAACTGGGCAGGCTGCCCGGCGTCGGTCCCAAGAGCGCGCAGCGGATCGCCTTCCACATCCTCCAGGCCGAGCCCACGGACGTCCGCCGGCTCGCGCACGCCCTCCTCGAGGTCAAGGACAAGGTCCGCTTCTGCGCGACCTGCGGGAACGTCGCGCAGGAAGAGCTGTGCAACATCTGCCGCGACCCGCGCCGCGACCCCTCGGTGATCTGTGTGGTCGAGGAGCCCAAGGACGTGGTCGCGATCGAGCGGACCCGCGAGTTCCGCGGCCGGTATCACGTCCTGGGCGGCGCGATCAGCCCGATCGAGGGCGTGGGCCCGGACGATCTGCGCATACGGGAACTCCTCGCGAGGCTCGCCGACGGCACGGTCACGGAGCTGATCCTGGCCACCGACCCGAACCTGGAGGGCGAGGCGACGGCGACGTACCTCGCGCGCATGATCAAGCCCATGGGCCTGAAAGTCACCCGCCTGGCCAGCGGGCTCCCTGTCGGGGGAGATCTGGAATACGCGGACGAGGTCACCCTGGGCCGCGCTTTCGAGGGGAGACGACTCCTAGATGTCTAAGTCACCCGAGGCACCGATGCCTCTGTCAGCCGAGGCGCCCCAGCCCAAGCTGCTGCACGCCACGACCCAGGACCCCGACAGCTTCGCGGTCCAGATCTCGGACCAGATCGAGAGCTTCATCGTGGCCGTGGCGGAGGTCGCGAAGGGCGACGAGCCGGATTCGGCGGTTCCCTTCCTCCTCCTGGAGGTCTCCCAGCTGCTGCTCGCCGGCGGCCGTCTCGGCGCGCACGAGGACATCGTCCCCGACGAGCGCTACGAGCCGGACCTGGGCCCGGAGGCGGACGCCGACGACCTCCGCGAGAGCCTCGCGGTCCTCCTGGACCCGATCGACGTCTACTCCGAGGTCTTCGATCCGTACGAGCCGCGCAAGGCGCCCGTCGCCTGCCGCATCTCCGACGACCTCGCGGACGTCGTCACCGACCTCCGCCACGGCCTCGCCCACTACCGCGAGGGCCGCACCACGGAGGCCCTGTGGTGGTGGCAGTTCTCGTACTTCTCCAACTGGGGCTCCACCGCCTCCGCGGCCCTGCGCGCCCTGCAGTCGCTGGTCGCCCACGTCCGTCTGAACCAGCCGCTGGAGGACCTCGACGGCCTGGACACGGACGAGGACCTCTCGGACGACGCCCTCGCGGAGGTGGCGGGCCAGGTCATGGCGGAGGAGATCGCGGGCCCGCTCGGGATCCGGCCGTCGAAGTAGCCGACGGCCGGGGCGACTTCGGCAGTGGCCCCGGGGGCGGCCGCCGGAGTGGCCGCCCGAGCGGTTAGCGGACGACGTCGAAGACGTTCTTCTGCAGGCCGTTGGCGTACGCCTCGTACTCGACGAGCTTCAGCTTCTGGGTGTCCTTGTCCGTGCTGCTGAAGAGCCGCTTGCCCGCGCCGAGCAGGAGCGGGAAGACGAGCAGGTGGTAGCGGTCGATCAGGCCGGCGTCCGAGAGGGCCTGGTTCAGGGAGGCGCTGCCGTGGACGATGATCGGGCCGCCCTCGGTCTCCTTCAGCGCGGCGACGTCGTCGAGTGAGCGCAGGATCGTCGTCTCGCCCCAGTTCGTCACCAGGTCGCCCTCGGTGAGGGTGGTGGAGACGACGTACTTCGGCATCACCTTGTAGTCGGCGAACTCCTCCATGGCGGGCCACACCGGGCTGAACGCCTCGTAGCTGACCCGGCCCAGGAGCAACGCGGCGGCCTCGCCCTGCTCACGGCCCTTGATCTCGTACGCCTCGGGCAGGAACTCGACTTCCTTGAAGGTCCATCCGGTGTTGCGGTAGCCGGGCTCGCCGCCGGGGGCCTCCACGACGCCGTCGAGCGAGATGAAGGCAGTGCTGATCAAGGTACGCATGTCAGGTTCCTCAGTGTCCAGGGCCAGGCTCTTGCGTCCGGCTCTCGTGTCCAACCATCCCAGTCACGTACTCAGACCGCGGACCCCGCGGAAACTCATCGGTCGGCGGCGGTTTTCGTGGCCCGGAGCGTCCCATGTTCGCATTCCAGGCACCCCACGTTTGGGCAGGCCACAGCCTGTGTTTGCGTTCCAGTGTCCCGAACTGCCCGGATTTCTTCGCGGTTTGGGCGGCTCACCCCACAGGCTGGACCGCGGGCTCAACGGCCCAGCAGCAACGACACGAGGAGTTCGTAGATGCTTCGCAAGCGCTCACGTCTGATCGCCGCGCCGATCGCGGCTGCCGCCCTGACCCTGACCGCCGCCGGTTACCAGGCCGGTGCGGCCGAGTCGCCGGCCTCGGGCGGCGCGGAACGGTCCGGCAAGGCCGCCGCGGCCCCGTGCCTGGCGGGCGCCACCACGCTGATCGGCGACCTCGACGGCGACGGCCGGCCCGACAAGATCTCGAACCCCGGGCACACCGGCACCAAGATGACGGTCCAGTGGGGGACCGCGAGCGGCTCGTTCGGCACCAAGCACGCCGTCAGCAAGCTGGTCGGCGCCAGGAGCGGAGAGGTCACGACCGCCGCGGTCGCCGACTTCCAGAAGGACGGCAAGCTCGACCTGGTCGTCAACATCGTCAAGCCGTCCGGCGTGGACGACCCCGCGACGGCCCGCGTCTCGCAGTACCGCCCGGGCCCGCTCAAGCGCGCGAACCTGGCCTCGGCCGCCGCGCGGAAGCTGGACATCGGCACCCAGGGCGAGGCCAAGCAGATACGCGTCGCCAACTACGGCGGCGACGCGTACCCGGACCTCGCGGTCCTCAACAACGCCGGTGACGGCGTGTGGGAGCGCAGCATCCGCGTGACGAAGCCGCGCACAGGCCCCGGCAAGTACGACTACGACCTGCAACAGCAGTACGGCGAGACCGGCACCCCGGCCGAGCCCCCGACCATGCCCACCACCGGCTGGAAGCACTTCTACAAGCCCTGCTCCTGACGTACGGGGCCTTCCCGTGACCGCGATCAGGCGCCGCCGACTGTTAGTTGCGCTTTTGGAAACTGGATGCGACTCTTGTAACTGGAAAGAGCGTCCCAGGGGAGCGATCAGTCTTGGTGGAAGAGCTTGATGCAGCCGGTCGGCTTGGCGTCATTGAGGGAGCGCCGAAGTTGAACAAGTCCGCTTCGGCCCGCGAGCGAGTGCTGGGTGTGGCCTCTGCGGCAGTCTTGTTCGCCGGCGTGGCCGCGGCCGGAGCGAGCGACATCCCCACGGTGGTGGGGGTCCTCGTTCTGGTCGCGGCAGTGGCGCTGATGATGGCGTGGTACTGGTTTCACTTGAGTGCCACCCGCCGCCGGCCCCACACCAAGACGGAGAACGCGGCGGTGGTCTTTGCCACGATGATGCTGGGTGCTCCGGGCTCCAAGATCCTTTGGGATGATCCGGCTTCGCTCGGTGCGTCCCTCGCGGCGGCGGCTCTGCCGACTGCCGGCCTGCTGGCCTATCTTGTGCTGCGGTGGAGGCGCTGAGTATGAGCAACGGCCATCCGCGCACCCACCTGGTGACGGTGATGCACTCGCCGGTTCGGTTGGCGATTCTCGGCTCATTGCGCCATGTCCAGCAGGTCAGTTTCGCCGATCTGCGGGAAGCGCTCGACCTCTCGGCCGCCGAGCTGTCCCGGCAGTTGGGAATTCTGGAGAAGGAAGAACTGGTCGAGATCGCGAAGCTACGCGAGCAGCGGCGTGTGGTCACACAGGTCCGACTCTCGGAGCCGGGCCGTGAGCGATTTGCGGAATACCTCGCGCACCTTCGCCATGTGGTTCAAGGAGAAGTTCCGTAGAAACCCGGCGGGCAGGTCTGTCGCTGCCCACCGGGCTCTGACGCGCGGCTACGATTCCGTGCTCGCAGCGCGCACGGCGATCAGCTCCACGGCATGGCGCACCAAACGGCATAACCGCCCAGGGCGGCGGCGAGACCGGCCACGCCACCCTTGACCCCGATCTTGATGCCTCGCTTGGCGGCTTCCTTCGTGATCAGCTTGGCGGCCTGCTTCCAGTGATGGCCCTTGACGGCGTTCACGATGGCGGTGCTGGATCCCAGGATGCCGCCGAGTCCGACGCCCTTGAGGACACAGGACGTGTAGCTGCGCTTGACGCGCTTGTGCGCCGAGCTGTCGCTGGTCGCGAACTCCTGGGCCAGGGCGTCCGCGAGCTCCGAGCCGTACTCGGCACGAGTCTTGTCGTAGTCGAACTTGCCGTCGGCGTCGTAAATCCGGCCCTCGAAGATCGCTTCGAGGTAGCCGGCGAGTTCGTCGAGCTGCTGCTCGGTGGCGCCGTCGACAGCGACGGCGGATGTCGGGCGGGCATCGTCGGCGGCAGCGGCATTGGCGATGCCGATGCCTGAAATGCCGACGGCGGCGGCACAGACAGTGGAAGGGGCCGTTAGGCGGCGAAGTCCGTCTCGCCGTTCTCTACGAAGTAGAAGGAGCCGGGCGGGGCGGCCTCAAGTGCCGTCGCGTACAGGTCCGTCACGTCGTCGATGTGCACCGTCGACCAGCTGTCGCGGCCCGGGCCGATGTGCCGGGCCACACCGCTCGCCCGTGCCTGCCGGATCAGGCGCGGGAGCTGCGCGCTGTTACGGGCTTCCCGGCAGCAAGTCCGCTCCGCGTACACGTCCTCCACCGGCGATCGGTCTGTGGTGGTACGAAGTCGCCCTGATCCCCGGGCTGTTGCAGGCCGAGGCGTACGCGCGTCGGCTGGTCAGTGACCGTTGCCCGTCGCTGGTGACGATGTCGTGGCGCCGCGATGTGCTGAGCGGGAGTACACAGAACCCGGTGAGTACTTCAGCCCTGTGAGCGGGCACCGTGCTCGGCTTGGATCGGATCCATGCCTACGACCGCCACCGCCTCTTCCCCTCCGCCGGCCGGCACGGCCAAGCACGGCTGCCTGGTGGGTGCCGTGATCCTTGGTCTCTTGGTGACCGGGGGCGCGGTGTTCGCCTTTCAGACCTGGCAGTCCATGGCGGGAGGGCCGGTCCGGTCGGCAGACGACTACCGCAGCCGTGTGCGTGCGACGAAGGAGGCGGGCATGCTCGCCATCAGGCAGCTGAAGCCCGCACCGCGTCTGGCCGGCACTCTTCCCGGCGCGACGCTGGAGGGCACCGCCGACAAGGAGGAGAGCAGCACGTCCTGCGTGGACGACATCGGCTACGACAGCGGCGACGTCATCCGTCAGCAGCCGGTGTACAGCTGGGACCTGGAGTTCAAGGACCGCAATGCCTACGGCAGGGCAGTGCAGAGCCTGCGCCGTGCGTGGACCGCGCGGGGGCTCACGGTGAAGAGCCTTCCCGCCCGCGAGAAGGGCGAGCCCGGCGGTGGTCCGAGCGGAATCCGAACCACCGACGAGGACGGCATCGACCTGGTATTCGGGCCGGACTACTACAGCGGCAGGCTCGTTGTGCGTGCCGACGGCGGGTGCGTCCGGCACCACGGTTAAACAGCGGTGACGTTGACCGCGCTCGGCCCCTTCTGGCCGTCCTGGATCTCGAACTCCACGTTCTGGCCCTCCGCGAGTGTCTTGAACCCGTTGCCTTGGATGGCGGAGAAGTGGACGAAGACATCCTTGCTGCCGTCGGCCGGGGTGATGAAGCCGAACCCCTTCGACTCGTTGAACCACTTGACCTGGCCCTGGAGCTTTGCCACCGGGACTCCCTGTGCTGGTAGTTGGGACCTCATAGTCCCGCCTGCGTGGCGCCCGGCCCAGATGATCTAGGCAAGTTGGCCGGTTCGGGAGGGCGGGAAGGCGGGGCTTTCCGCAGGTCGTCCCGGAGCTTGAGCCCCGGGATCCGGGCTTCGGGACCCGAGCCCTTTCCTGGGTATTGGTTGGGTTTGGGCAACCCAACCAACCTGCCCCCTACGGGAGTTGAAGGCTCCATCACTCGCGAGGGTGACGTTTCGTGGTCAGCTTGCTTCGGAACGTAAAGCCGCCCTAGGTTCGCGGCAAAAGAACGGCCCCGGCCGGTGCGCCAACACCGGGATCGGGGCCTAGACCTACGGATCGACGGAGACTCGATCGTGGCTTACGCCAACTCTAATGCCGCCCTGCCGTCCCCGTCCCACCCGATGGCCAAAACGGGCTACGGCAAACGTCACGCGGGTGACGAACCCCCGTACGCAGAAGCAGATTTCGCACACCTGGCCCCGCGTGAGGCCGAACTCGCGGCGTTCATCGACGAGCTGCCCACCGGCGCCGCGATGGGCCACAAGGTCATCGCCGCCGAGCACCCTCGCTACGGTCAGCAGGCTGTCCGTACGTCCATGGGCCGCCTGACGGAGGCGGGTCACCTCCGCTGGATCAAGGAACACCTCACCGTCGAGGACAACTCGATGCGCTGGGTGACCAGGACGTACTGGTCGCGTCTGCGCAGGTCCGAGGAGTGGTGGGCGGAATTCGTACGGGCGCGGCACGGGCGCGACGTAACGCATGACCATCAGCCGGGCCTGGCCCGAGCGGACGAGGCGGAGCCGGACCTGGATCCGGACCCGGACCCGGAGCCGCCGCCGGAGCCGGAGGGCGCCGCCGAAGAGCCCAGCGTCGCGCACCGCACGCTGGCCCAACTCCGTGCCGCCGACCGCAGGCTGGCCCTCTCCGAGGGCGACTGCGCGGCCCTGGAACCCCTCGCCGTCGAGTGGCTCGCGCGCGGTGCCACCCCCGCCGAACTGACCCACGCCCTAACGGCCGGATTACCGCCGACCGTCACCAACCCGGGCGGACTCGCCCGCAGTCGACTGGAGAGCAAGATGCCCCCGAAGCCCCCGGCCAAGCACCGGCCCGCCGCCCGCGCACGCGTCACGCGCGCCGTATTCGTCTGCGGCCTCTGCGAGGAGCCGGAGACGGCCGTGCCGCTGGTCAACGGGCTCTGCGCCGAGTGCCGCGCGGGGTGCGGCCTGGACGAGCCGGGGCCGCCGCCCGGGTGCGTCCCGGCGACCTTCCTGCCCGCCTCCCGCCAGACCCTGCAGGCCGAGGGCCCGGTCGACGTCACCGAGCGGGTCGAGGAGCTGCGGCGCGCCGCGGGTCTGCGCCCCCGGCGAGGTGGCGCATGAGCGTGCGAGACGTGCCGGTCCGGGCACCATGGAGTCAAGGAGGCGACGCCATGACCCCCAGGACCACGGACCGGCCCCAGATGTCCGTCGAGGAATTCGAGGAGCTGGCCCGCCGCGCGCCCGAGACCGTGCGGCTGGAGTTCATCAATGGAAAGGTCCAGGTCAAGCCGGTGCCGGACGGTTCCCATGGCCAGATCGTCATGTGGCTGATCAAGTACTGCATGCAGCGGCGCCCCGAGCTGTCCCTGTTCCCCGAACAGGGACTCAAGGTCAACGGGTACCGGAAGGGGCGGGCCATCCCGGACGGTGTACTCGCGCCGGACGAGAACTTCGTGGGGCAGGGCCGATGGGCCGATCCCGCAGGCGTGTTGATGGCCGTGGAGGTCACTTCCTACGATCGTGACGCCGACCAGCGCGACCACGTGGAGAAGCCCGCCGCCTACGCCGCCTCCGGCATCCCCGTATATCTGCTCGTCGACCGCGATGCCGCCGAGGTCCAAGTGCACGCCGACCTGGAGGACGGGAAGTACCGCAGCCTCATCCGGCGGCCGTTCGGCGACACCGTCGAGCTGCCGGACCCCGTCGGCATCACCTTGGACACGCGCAAGCTCAAGGACTACGGGGACTAGGCCCGGGTCCGCCGGGCGGCTGTGAGCCACCCCACTTTCCGGAGTGGGCCGCTCCTCGGCGGGCATGTGCCTTCGCGGAGCGGCCGGAGAACGGACAGCCCCGGTGATCACGTCGTGAGCGGGACATCTCACGATGTGATATGCGCGGGGCGGATTTCGGCCGCTCGTTAGACTGAGCCGACCGCAGCAGTGCGGTAAGAGACGTAACTGAGCGAGGAGCGCACGTGGGCCTTGTCGTGCAGAAGTACGGAGGCTCCTCCGTAGCCGATGCCGAGGGCATCAAGCGGGTCGCCAAGAGGATTGTCGACGCCAAGAAGAACGGCCACCAGGTCGTTGTCGTGGTGTCCGCGATGGGTGACACGACGGATGAGTTGATCGATCTCGCCGGACAGGTATCGCCGATTCCTGCCGGGCGTGAATTCGACATGCTGCTGACCGCCGGAGAGCGGATCTCCATGGCCCTGCTGGCCATGGCGATCAAAAACCTGGGCCACGCGGCCCAGTCGTTCACCGGCAGCCAGGCCGGTGTCATCACCGACTCGGTTCACAACAAAGCGCGGATCATCGATGTGACCCCCGGGCGGATCAGGACCTCGATCGACGAGGGCAATATCGCCATCGTCGCCGGGTTCCAGGGCGTCAGCCAGGAGGGCAAGAACATCACCACGCTGGGCCGTGGCGGTTCCGACACCACGGCCGTGGCCCTCGCCGCCGCGCTCGACGCGGAAGTCTGCGAGATCTATACGGACGTGGACGGTGTCTTCACCGCCGATCCGCGGGTCGTGAAGAAGGCCCGGAAGATCGAGTGGATCAGCTTCGAGGACATGCTGGAGCTCGCCAGTTCCGGGTCCAAGGTGCTGCTCCACCGCTGCGTGGAGTACGCCCGCCGTTACAACATCCCGATTCACGTGCGGTCCTCGTTCTCGGGGCTTCAGGGCACGTGGGTCAGCAACGAACCGCAAGGGGACCGCAAGGTGGAGCAGGCCATCATCTCCGGTGTCGCGCACGACACGTCCGAGGCGAAGATCACCGTCGTGGGTGTCCCGGACAAGCCGGGCGAGGCCGCCTCGATCTTCCGGGCCATCGCCGACGCCCAGGTCAACATCGACATGGTCGTACAGAATGTGTCCGCCGCCTCGACGGGTCTGACGGACATTTCCTTCACGCTGCCGAAGACCGAAGGTCCCAAGGCCATGGAGGCCCTGGAGAAGACCAAGGCCGGAGTCGGATTCGACTCCCTTCGGTACGACGACCAGATCGCGAAGATCTCGCTTGTCGGCGCCGGGATGAAGACCAACCCGGGTGTTACCGCGACCTTCTTCGAGGCGCTCAGCGACGCCGGCGTGAACATCGAGCTGATTTCGACCTCGGAGATTCGGATTTCCGTCGTCACGCGCGCCGATGACGTCAACGAGGCCGTGCGTGCCGTGCACACCGCCTTCGGGCTCGACTCGGACTCCGACGAGGCCGTGGTCTATGGAGGCACCGGCCGATGAACCGCAAGCCGGCGCTCGCGGTCGTCGGAGCGACCGGGGCCGTCGGCACGGTGATGCTCCAGATCCTGTCGCAGCACGCCGACATCTGGGGCGAGATCAGACTCGTCGCCTCCCCGCGCTCGGCCGGCCGCAAGCTGGCCGTGCGCGGGGAGGAGCTCGAGGTGCTCGCCTTGAGCGAGGACGTCTTCGACGGCGTCGACATCGCCATGTTCGATGTGCCGGATGATGTGGCCGCCCAGTGGGCTCCCGTCGCCACCTCCAAGGGCGTCGTCGTGGTCGACAACTCCGCCGCCTTCCGGATGGACCCGGACGTGCCGCTGGTCGTCCCCGAGGTCAACCCGCACGCCGCGCGCGTACGCCCGCGCGGCATCATCGCCAACCCCAACTGCACCACCCTGTCGATGATCGTCGCCCTCGGCGCCCTGCACGCCGAGTTCGGCCTGCGCGAGCTGATCGTCTCCTCGTACCAGGCCGTGAGCGGGGCCGGGCGGGACGGCGTCGAGGCGCTGCGGCGGCAGCTCAAGCTGGTCGCGGGCACCGAACTCGGCACCACCCCCGGCGACGTACGCCGCGCCGTCGGCGACGACACCGGGCCCTTCCCCGAGCCCGTCGTGCTGAACGTCGTGCCCTGGGCCGGGTCCGTGCGCGAGGACGGCTGGTCGTCGGAGGAGATGAAGGTCAGGGACGAGTCGCGGAAGATTCTCGGGCTTCCTGATTTGAAGGTCGCCGCCACGTGCGTGCGCGTGCCCGTCGTCACCACGCACTCGCTGACCGTCCACGCGCGCTTCGAGGACGAGGTGACCGTCGCCCGCGCCCGCGAGATCCTCGCGACCGCGCCGGGCGTCGTGCTCTTCGACGACCCCGCCGCCGGTGAGTTCCCCACGCCCGCCGACGTCACGGGCACCGACCCCACCTGGGTCGGACGGCTGCGCCGCGCCCTGGACGACCCGGCGGCCCTCGAACTCTTCGTCTGCGGGGACAACTTGCGCAAGGGCGCCGCCCTGAACACCGCGCAGATCGCGGAGCTGGTGGCCCGGGAGCTCGTGACCGGCGGCTGACCGCGATGGCGGGCCAGGGGCTGGAGTGGCTGGTGGCGGCCGGTGGGCCGCATCGGCGGCAGGGGCGGACGCTTCGCTTCCGGCTCCCCGGGGCGGAACCCCCCGTAGGAACTGTGTAAATTCTGTGTCCAATCTGATGGTCCAGACCGCTTGAACTGGGGCGTCTCCGCGTTCGAAGATTCGGCTTCTGCGTGCTGCAACCGCGGCCGCGCAGCGCGCGTCTTCGCCGTCGCCCTCCCGTGGGCGGCCCGAAGCGCTGCGAAAAGAAAATTGGGGCATAGGGGAAGAGCTGGTACGCATGGGGGCTTTTGATGCATCGTCGCGAGCGGATCCCGCGACCTCGGCGCGCGCCGCGACCACGGCGCCCGCGGTACGCGGTGGGCGGGCGATGCACAACGCCACACCCGACGCGTACAACCCTGATGGGGGGAAGCGTGTCCAACAGGCGTGGCAGAGGTACTGGACTTCACAGCGGCGAGCGGCGCGGCGGCATTGCGACCGCCTCGCCGCCCGCGCGTACCCGGCGGCATGCCGGTGATCGCCCCCATGCCCGCAGCGCGGCCCGCCCGCATCCCGACTCAGCGCGAGGGCGATGAGTTGAGCGTGACCGCGGGCACCACCGTCGACCATCTCACCGAGACCTACCGCGCCCACTACAGGTCACTGCTCGGCCTCGCGGCGCTCCTCCTGGACGACACCGCCTCCTGCGAGGACGTCGTGCAGGAGGCGTTCATCCGCGTGCACTCCGCGCGCAAGCGGGTGCGCGACCCCGAGAAGACCCTCGCGTATCTGCGCCAGACCGTGGTGAACCTCTCCCGGTCCGCGCTGCGCCGCCGCATCCTCGGCCTGAAGCTCCTCACCAAGCCCATGCCGGACATGGCGAGCGCGGAAGAGGGGGCGTACGACCTCCTGGAGCGCGACGAGCTCATCAAGGCCATGCGCGGCCTGCAGCGCCGCCAGCGCGAAGTCCTCGTGCTGCGCTACTTCGCCGACATGACCGAGGCCCAGGTGGCCGAGACGCTCGGCATATCGCTGGGCTCGGTCAAGGCGTACGGCTCGCGGGGCATCGCCGCCCTGCGGGTCGCCATGGAGGCCCCGGCATGACGCGCGAGGAGCGGGATGTGTTCGCCGCCGCGCGGGACGTGGCAGAGCGGGACGTGAACGAAGAACGGGGCGCCGGGCGCGACCCCGGGCAGGACGCTGGGAACGGAACTGTGCAGCAGGGGCCGGGCGGCAAGGGACGCCCCGACCGCGAACTCGGTGAATCCGGAGAACCCGGAGAGCCCGGAGAGCTCGGCGTACTGGGCTTGATCGGGGGCGCCGGTCGTTCCGGCGGTTCCGGTGGTTCCGGCGGCGGCTCGGGTGGCGGTCCCTTCGGGGGCGGCTCCTTCGGCGGCGGTGACGGCGACGGTGACGAGCCCGCGGGGCTCGGCGCCGACGAACTCGCGCTGCGCCGACTGCTCCAGGGCGCCGTCAAGGAGATCCAGCCCGGCGACGCCGCGCTGGAAAAGCTGCGGCACGCGGTGCCCGCGCGCCGCGCCCGCAAGCGCCAGGCACTCGTCGGCGTGGCCGCCGCGGCGCTGCTCGTCGGCACCGCCATCCCCGCGTTCGTGCACGTCGCCGCTTCCGGCGGCGACTCGGACGCGCGGCCCTCCATCGTGGGCGCCGGCAGCAACCAGCCCACCCAAGGTTCCTCCTCCGGCCAGGGCAAGGACCGCGACGAGCCCGGCACGGACAAGAAGGACGACAAGTCCAAGGGCAAGAAGGACAAGAAAGACAAGAAGGACAAGGAGGGGAAGGGCAAGGAGGGCAAGGGCAAGGACGACAAGCCCGGTGCCACCGCCGGAACCGACCCGGGCTCCGAGGACACGGCCGCCGCGTCCTCGCCCAGCTGCGACGCCTCCCAGCTCGGCAACGCCACCGCCTCGGTCGGCACCGCCGAGGCCGACGGCAAGGTCTACGGCACCTTCCGCATCGCCAACGTCTCCGGCGACAGCTGCACCGTCACCTCGGCGGGCTCCGTCGCCGCGGCGGCCCAGGGCGCGGCCGACCCGGCCAACGTCAACGTCGTCGACCACACGGCGGGCGACGCCGCGACCGGCCTGCCCGACCCGGCGCAGGAGTCCAGCTCACTGGTCCTCCAGCCCGGCGCGTCCTACGAGGTGCGGTTCGCCTGGGTGCCCGCGGCGACCTGCCCGTCGGACGGCGGCGACCCCTCGCCGAACCCCTCGCCCAGCGAGGGCGGTGCGGGCGGCGGCACCGGCGGCTCCGAGAGCGGGGCCCCGGACGGCACGAAGACCCAGCTGGTCCGCGAGGACGGCGGCACGGTCGACGGCAGCGTCGCGGTGACCCTGACGGCGGAGCCGGGCTCGCCCTCCACGGCGACGACGGTCGCGAACGCGTGCTCCGGGACGATCTACAAGACCGGGGTGCTGGCGGCGCAGTAGCGCGTGCCGGTGGGCTGCGTGCCGCCGGGCTGTGTGCCGGTCGGCTTCACGGGGCGGTTCAGCTCCGTGTGGGTGCCTGTGCGGATGCCGCGGCCTTCGTCTCGCTCGGTTCGTCCGGTACGAGGCCGAGTTCCGCGTCCCGTGCGAGCTCCCGCTCACGGCGGAACAGGCGGAACCACATGAACAGGACGAAGCCCGCGAAGACGAACCACTCGCCGGTGTAGCCCAGGTTCTGGAACGCCTTGATGTCCAGGCCGCTGTCCTCGGGCGCGGACGCCGGGACCGCCTTCATCCCGGCCGTGCCCCTGTCGCCCCGGTCCAGCGTGACCCACGCGTCGTACACGTCGTCCGGCACCAGGTTCACCAGCGACGCGGCGCTGATCATGCCGACCTGGCCGGACGGGAGCCCGCCCGCCGTCGTCACGCCGTCGGAGCTCATGCTCTCCGACGCCTGCAGCGCGCCGGTCACGGTGACCTCGCCCTTCGGCGGGGCCGGGGCCTTCTTGCCATCGGCGGGGCCCGGCAGCCAGCCGCGCACCACCGGCAGCGCCTTGCCGTCGCCGGTCTCCAGCATCGTCAGCACGTAATACCCGCGCTTGTCGTCCAACTCCCGGTCCGGTACGAGGAGTTGCTTGCCCCAGCGGCCGGTGGCCGACGCCTTCTCGCCCGACGTTTTCTTGTCCACCGGGAGCAGTGAGGTGAGCGGGCGGGCCGCGCCGGTGTCCGTGGTGGCCTGGCGCTTGGCGTCCTCGTGGTCCTGGACGCGGTCCTCGAAGCGGCTCAGCTGCCAGGAGCCCATGAAGAGGCATACGGGGATCGACAGCGCGACGAAGACGTTGATCCCCCACCAGCGGGGGGTCAGCAGGAACCGGTACACACCACCACGGTACGGGGCGCCTGCGGCGGGCCTTCCCCCACCCCGCCCCTTCCCGCTGCATCGATTAGCGGCTCCGCCGCGGGTGGGGGCTCCGCCCCCCGACCCCCGCTCCTCAAACGCCGCGGGAAGGGGCGGGATTGGGGAAGCCCCCGGCAGGGCCCGCCTACCCCAGGTGCCGCCGCGCGAAATCCAGCTCCAGCGCCACCTGCTTGATCCGCTCGTCCACGACCAGGGAGCCATGCCCCGCGTCGTAGCGGTACACCTCGTGGACGGCGTCGCGGGCCGCGAGGCGGTTGACGTAGTTCTCGACCTGGCGGATCGGGCAGCGCGGGTCGTTCACGCCGGCGGAGATGTAGACGGGGGCCTTCACCGCGTCGACGTAGGTGAGAGGGGAGGACGCCTCGAAGCGCTCGGGGACCTCCTCCGGTGTGCCGCCGAAGAAGGTGCGGTCGATGGACTTCAGGGCCTCCATCTCGTCGTGGTACGCCGTCACGTAGTCGGCGACGGGCACGGCGGCGAGGCCGAGGGCCCAGGCGTCCGGCTGCGTGCCGAGGCCGAGGAGGGTGAGATAGCCGCCCCAGGAGCCGCCGGAGAGGACGAGGCGGTCCGGGTCGGCGAGGCCGGAGTCGACGGCCCACTCGCGCACCGCCGCGATGTCCTCCAGCTCGATGAGGCCGACGCGGTGCTTGAGGGCGTCCGTCCACTCGCGGCCGTACCCCGTGGAGCCGCGGTAGTTGACCCGCACCACCGCGTACCCGTGGTCCACCCAGGCTGCCGGGCCCGCCATGAACGCGTCGCTGTCGTGCCAGGTCGGGCCGCCGTGCACCTCGAAGACGGTGGGCAGCGGGCCACTCGCGCCCGCCGGCTTCTGCACGAGGGCGTGGACGCGGCCGCCGGGGCCCTCCACCCATACGTCCTCCACCGGGACCGAGCCCGGCGCCTTCATGCCGGGCGGGTCCAGGACGACCTTCCCGGAGGTGGAGCGCAGGACGGGCGGCTCGGCGGCCGACGACCACATGTACTCCACGGTGCCGTCGGGGCGGGCCGTGGCGCCGGAGACCGAGCCGCGCGGGGTCTCGACGCGGGTCAGCTCGCGGGTCGCGAAGTCGTACCTCCACAGATCGCCGCGGGCCTCGAAGCCGTGCGCCACGAGCAGCGCGGAGCCGTCCGGATACCACTCGGCGGAGACGTCGCCCGGCAGGTCCAGGTCCAGGTCGGCCTCCTCACCCGTGGCCACGTCCCACACCATCGGCTCCCAGCGGCCGCGGCGCTGGTGGCCCACCAGGAGCCGGGTGTCGCCGTCCACCGGGGCGAAGCCGAGGACCTCCAGGCCCAGCTCGACCGTGCCGCCCTTGCTGTCGTCGAGCTCGGCGACCGTCGAGCCGTCGGTGCGCACCACGCGCAGTGCCGCGTGCATCGCGTCGCCGTGCTCCGTGTGCTCGATGGCGATCAGCGTGCCGTCGTGGGAGAGGTCGCCCACGCCCGCGGACTCGCGGTGGCGGTAGATCTCGGCGGGTGCGTCGCCGGGGGCGGCGTCGGGGCGGACGACATGGATCGTCGAGCCGTCCTCGTCCGTCGAGCGGCCCACCACCACGGTGCGGCCGTCGCGGCCCACGGCCAGGCCCGCCGGGTAGGACGGCGCCAGGCCGGGCACCGCGGGCTCGTCCGTGCCGCTGCCGTCGAACGGCTGGCGCAGCCAGACACCGAACTCGTCGCCGTCCTTGTCGTCGAACCACCAGATCCACCGGCCGTCCGGCGACAGCAGGCCGTCCGTCGTGCCGTTCGGCCGGTCCGTGACCTGGCGCTGCTCGCCCGTGGCGCGGTCCCAGGCGTACAGCTCGTACGTACCCGTCGCGTTCGACACGAACAGGGAGCGGTGCGGGGCGTCCTCCGCCCAGTCGGGCAGGGAGACGCGGGGGGCGCGGAAGCGCTTCTCCCAGTCGGGCATGGGCGCGGAGCCCGACGTGGACCCC
Source organism: Streptomyces aurantiacus JA 4570 (assembly GCF_000414115.1). GTDB lineage: Bacteria > Actinomycetota > Actinomycetes > Streptomycetales > Streptomycetaceae > Streptomyces > Streptomyces aurantiacus_A. The sequence goes on along the minus strand of NZ_AOPZ01000019.1, from coordinate 11,972 downwards.
GTGCCCGTGTCCGTGCCCCCGTCGGTCTCGGCCGTGCCCCGGCCCGGTCCTGCATTCGGCTGCGTACCCGTGTCACTCATGGCCCCATAGTGCCTGGAGCAGGCCACGATCCGCTGGGAGGGCCCTCAACCTGTGGACAACGGCGGCCCGAGCCTGTGGAAAACCTATCCGGGCCCCGGCCCCAGCCACGCCTCCCTCGGCGGCGACGTCAGCTCGCCCAGCTTCGCGTACGACCACGCCCGCAGGACCTCGTGCGCGGCCCCCGGAGGCGTCGCCGCCACGATCACGTCCGTGGTGTGGCGGGACAGCAGGAGGTCCCGGAGCCTGGTGGCCACGCCCAGGCGCCGGTACTCCGGCACCACCATCAGTTCGGTGATGACGAAGAGCCGTCCCGCCCCGGCGTGGGCGGCCGCCTCGGCCGGCAGGATGTTCCGCAGCGCGTCCGCGAGCGTCCCGCCCCGCTCGGCACGGAAGCCGTACAGGCAACCCGCGAGGACCGCCCCGGAGTTGGCGGTCACCATGTCGAAGTCCGGTTCCTGCACATGCCGTTCGAACCGTTCCAGGAACGCCTTGCGGGCCGCGCCCCCTCCCGGCCCGTCCAGGCCGTGGCACTCCATGTACAGGTTCGCCATCACCTCGCGCTGCTGCTCCGCCTGCCACCGGGTCAGCCGCCGCAAGAACACCTCAGCCATGCACGCCTCCCACCCCGCGACCCCGCGTCGCACCACCCCGCACGCCGCGCACCTGGACTCCGCATGGTGACACCACCGGCCTCCTTGGGGAACTACGCGTGTACGACGATCACGCGATGAGCCACGCCCGCGGCTGGTCCGGCGGCTCTACAACCGCTTGAACACCCCCGTGAGCCCCGCGATCAGCATCGCCGCCAGCGCCCAGCCCGCCAGCGTATAGAAGGACGCGTAGTTCGCCGCGTCCCCGACGGCGTAGAAGCGGGCGCGCTCGCCGAGGCCGGCGCCGGGGATGAGCAGGTCGGCGGCGTAGCGCCCGGAGTGGAAGTCGACCTCGCTGCTGACCGTCTTGGAGCGATGGATCTGACCCAGGCCCGCCGCGCGGTCGAACAACCACCAGCCGAGGCAGTAGAGCCCGCCGATGGGCAGCAGGATCCGCCAGGGCCGGTAGCCGAAGCCGACGGTGGCCCACAGCATCCCGGTCCAGGCCATGCGGAAGGGCCACTGGAGCCGGCCGAAGACGCGGTGCGGCCGGTCGCGGCGGCGCAGTTGGGCGGCGACGCGGACGCGGCGGGCGTCGCGTTCGTTGCCCTCGCGCTGGTAGACGTCGGCGAGCTGGCGGTAGGGCTGCGGCGCGAAGCCGTCGATGTCGCGGGCCAGCCAGGCCAGGCGGCGGCGCACCGGCATGGACGGCTCCATGCCGTCGGTGTCGCGGGCCGGCCAGGCCAGGTGGCGGCGCACCGGCGTGGGCTGCTCCATGCCGTCGATGCTCGTGTACGTGAAGCCGTTGAGCCGGACCTGGGAGTCGTCGTCCCAGCTCTTCGCCGCGTCCTGCCAGCCGCCGACCTTCGTCATGCGCAGGTCGACGATGCCGTCGACGTGGGTGGGCAGGAAGCGGACGCGGCGGGTGATGTCGGCGCCGAGCAGCCGCAGCGCGTACTTGCTGCTCCCGGGGCCCCGCCGGAACTGCCCGCCCGTGCAGCTCAGGTCGCCGCCGACGCGGGCGTTGAGGAAGCTGACGCCGCCGCGGGCGTCGAAGCCCTCGCGCAGGTTGACGTTGCCGTCGACGGCGACGCACTGGGCGTCGAGCGCGAGCACGCTCTCGGTCGCGCTGATGAAGGTGCCCTTCCTGCACTGCAGGTTTCCGCCGACGCGGGCGCCGTGCAGCATCACGCCGCCGTGCGCGGTGAAGTCCTCGTGGCACAGGACGGTGCCGGCGCACGTCATGGCGTACGCGTCGATCGCGCGGCCCTCGCTGTGGCCTCCGGCGTGGTGGAAACGGCCGCCGGAGCAGTCCAGGTCGCCGCCTATCTGCGCGTTGCGCAGCACGACCTCGCCGTACGCCTCGAACTCGCCGCCCTTCTCGGTGCGCAGGAACACCGAGTCGGCGACGGCGATGCCGTAGGCGCGCAGCGCGGTGGGGTTCTCGTCGCCGGCGGCGCGGTTGTCGAAGGCGCCGTTGGTGCAGTTCAGTTGGCCTCCGGTGCGGGCGGAGACCAGGTCGAGCAGCCCGGTGACGCGGGCGCCCTCGAACCAGATGCCGCCGTCGGCGATCATCCCGCTCGCGTCCACGGCGGTGCCGCCCGCGTTGTGGAAGACGCCGTCGTCGCAGTCGAGCGCCCCCTGGATGTGCGCCCCGCACACCTGCACCTCACCGGTGGCGGTGAAACCCTTGCCCAGGCAGACGTCCCCTTGTGTCTGCAGGCAGTTGGCGTGGAAGCCGGGCACGTGGCAGCCAGGGAGCTGCACCGTGAAGGCGCGGGCGTCGTTCATGAGGACCGGCTCGGGGGACTCGAAGTAGCAGTCCTCCAGGTGCAGCGGCCGGGAGAGGTGGGCGGCCTCCAGGTCGAGCGCGCCGGTGACGCGGGCGCCCGCGAGCCACACCGCCCGGTGCGTGCCGCCGTCGGACCCGTTCGGCCGGGTCAGCAGCTCGGCCAGGAACGCGGCGTCCACGGCGCGTTCGTCGCCCCAGTACTCGCCGTCGCCCGCGTCCACGCGCTCGCCCGGTACGGGGCGCAGATCGACGTGGGTGCCGCGGGCGAGCAGTTCCTTGTTCATCGTGCTCCCCCTTGCGTTCTCCCCCTGGCGCGCGCTGTTCGCTCCCGCGCAGGCGGGGCGCCAGGATGGCAGCGTTCCGGGAGAGCGTCAGCGCGCGGCGCGTACACCGGGGCATCACAATTCCCTTACGGAAGAGGGGAGTTGGTTGAATCCTGAGCGATGTCGCCCCCTCCGGCCCACCCCTCCCGCGCTGCTCGCGAACGGCCGGTGACCTCCGACCACCCGCGCGACTGTCCGGTGTACGGCGGGGGCCGGGTGCGGGAGGTGTGGGCCCGTCGGCCGACGTAGCCGCTCCGGTACCGGCGAGCAGACGGGCAGATGCGGCCCCACCGCTGGTGACCGGCTTCGTCTCGACCGGCTGCCCGACCGAGCGCGCGGCGCCGAAGACCTCCAGCGGGCCCGCGGCGGAGAGCCTCCACGCAGCGCCACTCACCGGCTACGGTGAGCGTCGATATGCGGGGCGGGTATGTGCACGTCCGCTCGGGCGGAGGAGCCGATGGGTCAACAGGGCGCGGACACCGGGCAGTTGACGCGGTTGCGCCTCGATGAACTGCTGGAGGAGCTGGCCGCGCGGATCAGCACGGTCCGTGGCACCCGGGACCGGCTGCACAGCCTCCTGGAGGCGGTCCTGTCGGTGGGCCGCGAGCTGGACCTGGCGCAGGTGCTCAGACGGATCGTGGAGACGGCCGTCGCGCTCGTCGACGCCGAGTACGGCGCGCTCGGCGTGATCGGCGAGGGCCGCAGGCTCGACGAGTTCCTGCCGGTCGGCATCAGCGAGGAACTGCGCGCGCAGATCGGCGACCTGCCCTCCGGGCACGGCCTGCTCGGCGAACTGATCCGCAACCCGCAGCCGCTGCGCCTCGCGGAGCTCTCCGACCACCCCGCGTCGGCCGGATTCCCGCCGCACCACCCGCCGATGCACTCCTTCCTCGGCGTCCCCGTCCGCGTACGCGACGAGGTCTTCGGCAATCTCTATCTGACCGGGAAGCACGGCGGCGCCGAGTTCGACGCCGAGGACGAGTCGGTGCTCTCGACGCTCGCGGTCGCGGCCGGCGTGGCCGTGGAGAACGCCCGCCTGTACGAGGAGGCGCGGCTGCGCGAGCGCTGGCTGCAGGCGAGCGCGGAGGTCACCAGCGCGCTGCTGTCCGGCGCGCCGGAGGCGCAGGTGCTCGAACTGATGGCGGAGCGCGCGCGGGAGATCACGTCGGCGGACCTCACCGCCATCGAAATGGTGCAGGGCGACGGCGACTTGAGGGTCGAGATCGCCCTCGGCGCGCGCGCCCGGCTGCACCACGGCGCCACGCTGCCCCGCAAGGGCTCGTTCGCCGGGGCCGCCCTCGAGGCCCAGGCCCTCGTCCTCTCCGCCGACGTGCGCAAGGATCCGCGGGTGACGTACAAGGCGTCCCGCTGGGAGGGGCTCGGCGCCGCCGTCGCCGTACCGATGAGCACGCGCGACGACGTACGCGGTGTGCTGCTGCTGGCCCGCAGCAGCGGCCGTCCCGGCTTCGCGGAGGCCGAGACCACGCCCCTGACCGGCTTCGCGGGCCAGGCCGCGCTCGCCCTCGAACTCGCCGACCGGCGCCGCGACGCCGAGCAGATGAGCCTGCTCGAGGACCGCGACCGCATCGCCCGCGACCTGCACGACCTGGCGATCCAGCGGCTCTTCGCGACCGGCATGACGCTGCAGAGCGTGCAGCGGTTCGTGGAGCACCCGGGCGCCGCCGAGCGCCTGCACCGCGCCGTCGACGACCTCGACGCCACCATCAAGATCATCCGCTCCACCATCTTCGGCCTGCGCGACCACGAGGCGCCGGGCGGCGCGGCCGGTCTGCGCGTGCGCACCGTCCGCGCGGTCGAGGACGCGGCCGCCGCCCTCGGCTTCACGCCCGCGCTGCGGATGGAGGGCCTCATCGACACGGACGTCCCCCGCGAGGTCGCCGACGACGTGGTCGCCGTCCTCAACGAGGCCCTGTCCAACGTGGCCCGCCACGCCCGGGCCCGCCGGGCGGAGGCGTCACTGGTGGTGCGGGAGGGACTGCTTGAGGTGGCTGTGGTGGATGACGGCGTGGGGGTCGAGGGGGTTGAGACCGAGCCCGGGCCCGAGCGGGGCGCGGGCCTGCGCAACCTCGCCGAGCGGGCGGAGCGGCTCGGGGGCGAGCTGGTGGTGCGGGCGGGGGAGCGGGTGGGGACGAGGCTGGAGTGGCGGGTGCCGCTCCGGAGGAATAGCCCGTCCGGCGCTTGAGGCCCGTCCGGCGCTTGAGGACGAGCCGCGAAGCGGCGACGAGCAGGGGGAGAGGGGGCGGCAGCCCCCATGCCGGACGCAGGCGGAGCCGCGGATCGACACAGAGCGGCGGGGCTAAAGGCCCCGCTGCTCCGCGGCGGCACGGCTGACCTGCGCCGCGAGCACAGCGGCCTGCACCCGCCGCTCGACACCAAGCTTCGCCAACATCCGCGAGATGTGGTTCTTCACAGTCTTCTCGGAGAGATAGAGCTTCCCGCCGATCTGACGGTTGGTGAGCCCCTCCCCGATGAGCGCGAGGATGGCACGCTCGCGCTCGTTCAGGACGGACAACCGCGCGTCCCCGGACGCCGGTTCACCCTCGTCCGCGCGCAGCGACCGCATCAGCCGGGCCGTCGTCGCCGGGTCCAGCAGCGACTGCCCGGAGGCGACCGTACGCACCGCGGTCACCAGGTCCGACCCCTTGATCTGCTTGAGTACGTAGCCCGCGGCGCCGGCCATGATGGCGTCGAGCAGCGCGTCCTCGTCGTCGAAGGACGTGAGCATCAGGCAGGCCAGCCCCGGCATGAGCGACCGGAGTTCACGGCACACCGTGATGCCGTCCCCGTCCGGCAGGCGCACGTCGAGCACGGCGACGTCGGGCCGCAGCGCGGGCCCCCGGGCCAGCGCCTGCTCCCCGTCGGCGGCCTCCCCGACCACTTCGATCCCGGGCTCCCCGCCGAGCAGGTCGCGCAGCCCCCGGCGGACGACTTCGTGGTCGTCGAGGAGGAACACGCGGATGGCGGGGGCGGGGTCCGGTACGGCGGCGGTGCCGGCCGTGTTCACGTCGTCCACGTCCACCCCTTGGTCGGTCGGCATGCCTCCTCGGTCGGCTCGGCGTGCCATGTCGAGCGTGACGGAAAGGGCTTGCTCCCTGCCAGGGGCCGAACGGCCCGGCCACGGCCGGACGCCGGGGCCGAGCGGCCCCCGAGGAGGGCCATTCGGCCCTCGCGCGACGCGTGCCGCGCAGGGCATCGTTGAGTACGGAACAACCCCCGGAAGCACGGAACAGCCCCGGCAGGCAGTACGGGACAACCCCGGAAGCAGGGCCCGGTGCGCAGCTGAGCCGCCGCACCGGAGCCGTCCAGGGTGCGGCACGACTGAGGTCAGGTCCAGCGACCACCGCACCCCGCCTGCGCGGCCGCAGGGGAGCGGCCGCGCAGGCGCGTCCTTCTGGCGGGGGCGCCTTGGTGGCCTCCCCCCCTGACGCGAACCCTTCGCAAATCCTGACATGCCGGACCCTGATAGATTCCTGCCGTCCGATCATCGGAACAAGTGGGACAACAGGCACGGCAGCAGGGGGATCATGTCCGCGGAGCCGCTCGACGGGCACAACTTCATGGCGCTGCTGGGCATCGTCTTCCTCTGCACGGTGCTGGCGACGGGCCTCACGGCGTACGGCTGCGCGACTCTCGTACGCCACGTCGTCCGAGGCGCGACGCGCTCGCTGCCGCGCGCCCTGCGCGGCGCCGCGTCCCTGGCGGGGGCGGGCGCGCTCGCGGTGTACGCCTGGGGTGCCGTGCGCCTGCTCGCGTTCGACGACACGGAGCACGGCTCGGCGTGCCGCGCGGCGGAGGGCCCGGTCGACGTGACGGCGATCGACGGCTACAGCGCCACGTACGTCCCGCTGCGCTTCGGCTGCCATACGACGGACGGCACGACGTACGCGGTGGGCGTCCCCGACTACGTCAACCCGGCGACGCTGACCCTGGCGGTCACGGCGACGGTCCTCGCGGCCGCGGCGGCTCTCACCGGCCCTTCGAGCCCCCGTCCAGGGTGTACTTCACGAGCGCGTTGGCGTGCCCGTGCCCGAGTCCGTACTCGGCCTTGAGCCACGCCACGAGCTCCATGTGCTTGCTGAGCTCGGACCCCCGGATCAGCCCTTCCCACTCGGCGATCGGCCGCCCGTACTTCTTCTCGATCGAAGGAAAGTAGCTGGCGGGACCGTTGGCGGCGGCAGTGGACATCGGGACACCCTCCCCTGTACTGGACAGCAACTGCCCTCTAGGACAGCCGCGCCCTCCCGAACTGATCGCCCCCCAAAGGTGATCCACGTCACGCAGCCCCGTGAGGCCCGCCTTCACAGATGCAGCATGTGCATCAACTCGGTGCTCCGCATCCCGGTCGGCACCTGAGGCGCGTCCTCTCCGGGCCGCATCCACCCCGCCGCCACCGCGGCGGCGACCGCGGCCGCCTCGGCCTCGTCGGCCGCCGCGTTCAGGGCCGGGTTCGCGCCCAGCTCGCCCGCCTTCGCGGCGGCCGCCGCGGCCTGCGACGCGGTGAGGGCCGCGCGGCACGCGGCCACGGCGGCCTCGCTGTCGCCGTCATGGGTCCGGCCCATGCGGGCGGCCTGGGCCGCGGACGCGGACGCGTTCCGCGCGCAGCGCGAGTCCGCCGCCGGCGCGGGGTCGCTCTCGGACAGCACCGCGACGGCCTGCGCGGACACCCGCGCGGCGTGGGCCGCCTTCCACGCGACCTCCTCGTCCGCCGGTTCGGCCCGCCTCCGCTCGACGTACCGACTGACGGCCGCGGCCCGGGACGCGGCGCTTCGGGCCCGGGCCGCGTGGCTCGCCCTGAGGCTCGCCCCGGTCGAGGACGCGTCCGGCTGCTCCCGCTGCTCCCGCTGATCCGACTGATCCCGCTGCCCCCGCTGATCCGGCTGCTGCTCGTCGCGGTCGAGTTCGCTCACGGGCCGTCTCCTTGTCCGCTCGGGTCGCTCGGGTGCCCCGCAGGGTGACATGCCGGGCCGCAACAGGCCAGAGCCGTCCGGCCGTCGATGTGCCGTCGATGTGCCGCCGGTCTCGGCCGCCCGTCTCAGACGAAGAGCCCCAGCGCGTTGTCCAGCGACCACACCTGCCAGCTCATCCCGAAGAACGCCACGGCGGAGATCAGCGCCATCATGAGGTTCTGCCCCTGCTCCGCCCAGTCGTGGATCATGAGGACGAGATAGATCAGGTTGAGCACGAGCCCGCCGACGAGGGCGATCGGCGTGAGGAATCCGGCGACGAGGCCCAGGCCGAGGGCCAGTTCCGCGTACGCGACGACGTAGGCCATGAGCCGCGGGTGCGGCTTGACCAGGCGGTCGAAGCCGCGGCTCACGACGGGCCACCGGTGCTTCTCGGCGATGCCGCCCGCCCAGCCGATCCCGCCGCCGGCGAACCACGACTTCTTGTCCTTGTGCCGCCAGCTCTCCAGCCACCACAGGCCGAGCCCGATCCGGAGGACTGCCTGCCACTCGGCTCCGCCGAGCCAGATCGTCTGCATCGATGCCCCTCCCGGGCGAACCGCCTACCGTCTGCTGACGGTGTGTCAGTTCAGCGGATGCGCCCCGATCCCGCAAGGTCTCGACTTCTCGACGGTGCCGCCATAACCTCGATCTGATGGGTCGTCAGATCCGAGCGGTCCAGACGGGCCGGAGCGGGTCGGAGCGGGCCGGAGTAGGCCGGAGTAGGTCGGAGTGGGAGGGGCGCGGCGTGAGCGGCACCGAGAGTGGCACCAAGGACGTTCCCAAGGTCATCAGCGTGGACGATCACGTCATCGAGCCCGCGCACCTCTTCGAGACGTGGCTGCCGGCCAAGTACCGCGACAGGGGCCCGCAGCCCTTCACCGCGGGCATCGGCGACCTGCAGTACGTGGGCGGGAAGTACCGGTTCACCACCGACCCCGAGGGACAGATCACGGACTGGTGGCGGTACGAGGACGAGATCTTCCCGTACAAGCGCATCATCGCGGCCGTCGGCTTCTCCCGGGACGAGATGACGCTCGACGGGATCACCCGGGAGCAGATGCGGCGCGGCTGCTGGGACCCCAGGGCCCGCCTCGCGGACATGGACATCAACCATGTGGAGGCGTCGCTCTGCTTCCCCACCTTCCCGCGCTTCTGCGGCCAGACCTTCGCGGAGGCCAAGGACAAGGAAGTGGGCCTGGCGTGCGTCCGCGCGTACAACGACTGGATGGTGGAGGAGTGGTGCGGGGACAGCGGCGGCCGGCTGATCCCGCTCTGCCTCATCCCGCTCTGGGACGTGGACCTGGCGGTCGCGGAGATCGAGCGGAACGCCGCGCGCGGCGTGCGGGCCGTGACGTTCAGCGAGATCCCGACCTATCTGGGGCTGCCGTCGATCCACTCCGGCTACTGGGACCCGTTCTTCGCGGCCTGCGAGGAGACCGGCACGGTCGTGAACATGCACATCGGCTCGTCTTCGCAGATGCCCGCGGCGTCCCCGGACGCGCCCCCCGCCGTCCAGGCCGCGCTGTCCTTCAACAACGCGATGGCTTCGATGATGGACTTCCTCTTCTCCGGTGTGCTCGTGAAGTTCCCGCGGCTCAAACTCGCGTACAGCGAGGGGCAGATGGGATGGATTCCGTACGCCCTGGAGCGCGCCGACGACGTCTGGGAGGAGCACCGGGCGTGGGGCGGCGTCAAGGACCTCGTCCCCGAGCCGCCGTCGACGTACTACTACCGGCAGATCTTCTGCTGCTTCTTCCGCGACAAGCACGGCATCGAGGCCATCGAGACGGTCGGCGTGAACAACGCGACCTTCGAGACGGACTACCCCCACGTCGACTCCACCTGGCCGCACACGAAGCAGGTCGCGACGGACCACGTGGGCCACCTTCCGGAGGAAGTGGCCTACAAGCTGCTGCGCGGAAACGCGATTCGTATGCTGGACCTGCCGTTTGATCAGGATCGGACGGTCTCAGCGACGTAGCACCGCGCGAGAGGCGGCCGGATGCCGATTCCCACTTCGGAGGACCTGACCACGCTGGCACGGGCGTATGTGCGCCGGGCTCCGGGAGCCGTCGGCAAGGCGGCGCTGGTCTCCCGGTATCTGAACGGCCGCTTGCGGGACCGCCCTCGCCGACGCGTGGTCGACACGGATTTCGGGGCGAGACTGGCCGTCGATACGCGGGACCTCATCCAGCGCTACGTCTACATGTTCGGGGTGTGGGAGCCGAACATGACGCGTTGGCTGCGGAGCCGGCTCCGTCCCGGCGACACGTTCGTCGATGTCGGCGCCAATATCGGGTACTTCAGCGTGCTGGCCTCGCGGCTGGTCGGCCCGGCCGGGCGGGTGGTGGCGGTCGAGGCGTCACCCGCGTTCCACGAGCGGCTGCTCGGCCAGGTGCGGCTCAACGCGTGCGGGAACGTCCGGGCCGTGAACGCCGCGGTCTCGGACCGGGAGGAGACGCTGACGTTCATCCTGGCCAGCTCCCACAACATGGGGGCGAACAGCATCGTCCCTTACGCCGGACCCGCGGAGTCCACGTTCGACATCGAGGCCCGCCCGCTGCCGGAGCTGCTCACGCACGAGGAGATCACCACGGCTCGCGTGGTCAAAATTGACGTCGAGGGCGCCGAGGGGGGTGTCATCCGCGGCATGGCCCCGATGCTCGACAAGCTGCGGCCCGACGCCGAGGTCACCGTGGAGGTGACTCCGGACCGCATGCGGCAACTCGGCTTCTCCGCCGCGGAGTTGTTGGCGACGATGCGGGCCCACGGCTTTCATGCCTACCGGATCGTCAACGAGTACGCTCCCGAGACCTATCCGGCAGCGCTCCGCGGGCCGGCGGCGGTGCCGGTTCGTTGGCGGGGGCCGGTCGTGGACGAGAGCGATCTGGTCTTCTCCCGGGTGGACGCCGAGACGCTGTAGGGCCCGGTCGGACACCAGGCCGCCCAGGAGCCGCCCCCGCCGCCGACGCCCCCGCCGTCAGCGCCGCCACCGGAAGTCGCCCAGCGCCCTCGCGCGGGCCTCCACCACGGCCATGCGCGCGGCCCGCTCGGCCGTGTCGGTGTGGGAGGGAAGGCTCGTCGCCTGGCCGGGCCACTTGCGGTAGAGGAGGCCCGTTTCGGCGGAGAACCAGCCGCGGGCCACCGCGTTCAGCGCGAGCAGGAGGCCGGTGTCCTCCGACGCGGGCAGTGCCATCCAGCCGCCGAGCGCGACGAGCAGCTCCCGGCGTACGCAGAGTGTCGCCGGGTGGACCTGGGCGATGTGGTCGTGCGAGGACCAGTGGTCGAGGACGGCCCGGCGGTCGATCGGTCCCGGCTCCGGGTCGTCCGGGAAGCCGACCGTGGATCCGTCCGGGAGCAGGTCGAGGGCGCGCGACGTCGCCCAGCCGATCGTGCGGTCGCCCTCCAGGGCGGCCAGATCGCGGGCCAGCGCGCCCGGCGTGAGCTGGTCGTCGGCGTCCAGGACCTTCACGTACGCGCCGTCGGCGTGCGCGAGGGCGAGCGTGCGGGCGACGCCGGGGCCGCCGCGACGGCCCTGCCGGAAGGTCACGCGCGGGTCGTCCGGGACGTGCGGGGCGACCTCGTCGCTCTCGCCGTCCTCCTGGATCACCCAGTGCCACTCCCACCCCTCGGGGAGCTCCTGTTCGCGGAGCGACGCGTACGCGTCCGCGAGGAACCGGGCGGAGGGGCCGTGCACAGCCGTGATGACGATGACGCGCCGCCGCACGGCACTCACCACCTTTCGCGGTCTCCCGGGTCGATAAAGGGTCGACAGGGGTTCCATGTAGGGTGAAAGGTTCTTTTGTCTTAATTCGGCGTGCCCGCCGCGCGCGGCGAAAGTCCCGCGCGAATTGGACGCCTTGGAGAGGGCGCGCTCACGGCAGCCGCGGGACGATCGGGGCATGGAAGGGCCCGACCGCCGGCGACGGGGGATGCACCAGCGATCGGGCTGTGTCCAACCGTAACAAGCCTGTTGGCGCAGGGGGAGCGAACCACCGGACCGAATTGGTGTGTTGTGATCGGGATCACGCGGAGTGATCCGTGCCGAGGGAAGAGCGGGAAGGGCAGGAAGAGGGAAATAGCGGACGCGCACCGTTACTTGTCCGCTCACCTACTCGCGCCTCTCCGGCCCTCCCGCTCACCTACTCCTCTACTCCTCGCACGGGGGCGCGTAGGAGAGCCGGGGCAGATATTCGCGCCATTTCTCTCGCGTCAGAAC